>DATHOG010000111.1:0-9155 GCA_035485115.1 Candidatus Sulfotelmatobacter sp.
GAAAACGGATCAAGGTTCATCCCGCGCGCCATGGCCGCCGCCATGCGAGTGGCTATTCTTGGTTTCTTGAATTTTAAACGGTTTTTAAGCCCATAGTAGCAAATATCATATTGCCGCTAAAAAGATGTGGGTAATGACAAGCCCAGCGGGAGAGGGTCAGGGTGAGGGAGAACGCGTGGCAACCACCAGGGCTATATTTTCACTTCTTCAATTTCAGCAAAAATTCCGCCACGCGTTTGCCGAGAATTTCCCCGGTTTTCTTGTCCGCTTCATTCGGCGTGGTTTCCGGGGTCTCGTATCCCTGCCCGGTCGCGCCGGCGAAACTGCCGAGACGGTTCACGCCGTTCGGCTGCATCGGCATCTCGCCGAGTCCGATCCAGATCATGCCGTGTTGCATGGCGAGCGTGTGAAAATATTGCAGCGTGCTGAACTTGTCGCCCGCCGGGCTGCTCGAAACGGAAAAGCCCGACGCGATTTTGTTTTTCCACGCGCCGCCAAACCATTTGCCGGCGGTGGCGTCGGCGAACGCCTTGAACTGCGCCGCCGGCCCGCCCATGTAGGTCGCCGCACCGAAGATGATCGCGTCGCTTGCATCGAGCTTGGCGAACACGTCGTCGTTTTTGTAACGGCCCTCGGTGATATCCTTGCCGTTGATGGCGATCAGATGGGTTTGGACGCCCGCGACGGACGCCGCCCCTTTTTGGACCGCCTCGGCGAGTTTCGTGTTATGGCCGGAGCCGCTGAAGTAGATGATGGATACGGTTGACATGGTTTTTTCCTGGTTGTTTGGTTTGAACTACAAAGAATTGAATCCGCAGGTTTTAAAACGCCGATTTCACCACGCCGCCGTCCACGCGCAAGGCCGCGCCGTTGGTGGCCGATGAAAGCGGGCTGCAAACGTAAACCACCAGGCTCGCAACTTCCGCAGTGGTCGCGAAACGCTTCAACAGCGAGGTGGGGCGCACTTTTTCAAAAAATTCCTTTTCAAATTCCGCGAAGGGTTTGCCACCGCTCAATTGTTTTACAAATTCGTCCACGCCGTCGGAATGCGTCGGGCCGGGCAGCACGGAATTGACGGTGACGCCGGTGCCGGCGGACAATTCCGCCAGGCCGCGGGCCACGGCAATCTGGGCGGTCTTCGTCATGCCATAATGGATCATCTCCGCCGGGATTTGTAATCCGCTTTCGCTGCTGATGAAAATGATCCGGCCCCAGTTCCGTTCCTTCATGCCGCCAAAATAAACCCGGCTTAACCGCACGCCGCTCAAGACATTGACTTCAAAAAAACGCCGCCAGTCTTCATCGGGAATCTGCTCAAACGGCTTCGGTTCAAAGATACCGAGGTTGTTGACGAGAATATCCACGGCAGGAAAACGACCGGTCAATTTTTCAACCGTCGGCGCATCGGCCAGATCACCGGCAAAATTTTCTAATTTAGCGCCGGGAACGACCTGGCGAATTTTGGCCAGCGCTTCCGTAATGGATTTATCCGTCCGCCCGTTAACAATCACCCGTGCGCCTTCACCCGCCAGGGCGGTGGCGATGGCCAGCCCGATGCCTTTGGTCGAGCCGGTGACAAGGGCGAGTTTATTTTCAAGTTGCAGGTTCATAAGGTTGAAATTGGGGCGACGGCCTTGTGGCCGCCGCCGCGTTTAAGCTTGCCTGAAAAATCTCAAAGTCAAATGGATTACGGCTTTCAAAATTTTACGGTTTCACCAATCCGGCGAAATTTTGGCGGTGACGCCAGAGCAAAAACAGCGCGAGCGCGGAAACGACCAGCGCGACCGGCAGTCCTGAATTATCCATAAAGATATGGAACGCCAGGATGTTCACGATCACCGGGCCGAGCAGCGTCAAGCCCAGCGGCACAAAGCGTCCGGCCAACAGCAGCAGTCCGCCGGTCACTTCAAACGTTGCGACTACGTAGAGATAATGTGTTTCAAACATGGCGCCCATGAATTGAGCGCCGGCGCCCTGCATCGGCGGGTTCGGCAGGAAGTGCAGAAACTTGTTCGCGCCGAAGACGACGAACACCAGTCCGAGCAGAATGCGGGCGATAATGGTTGTGATTTTCATAATAAGATTGGGAGAGGTTTAATTTCAGAGGTTCACGAAAACTTGTTCGCGCGGGAAACGCACCTTCGGCGCGGCGGCGTATTTATCCGTCGGTAAACGATAGCCCACCGTGGCAATGACAGCGCTGGAATAACCTTTCGCCTTCAAGCCGAGGATTTCATCGTATTGCGCTTTGTCAAAACCCTCCATCGGACACGCGTCGATGCTGAGCAGCGCCGCGCCCGCCAGCAGATTGCCAAGCGCGATGAAGACCTGGTTGCGCGCCCAGGCGTCACGCGCAGGCTCATCCTTGCTTTGCACGATGCCCCCGACCAGCATGCCGCGATAGGGTGCGAGCGCTTCCAGTGGAACGCCCTGGGTTTTAGAAACATTCGCCAAATGCGCGTCCACATCGGCTTCATTGAAGTTGTTTTTCGCGGCGAACACGACGAGATGCGAAGCATCAGTGACCTGCGCCTGGCCGTAGGATGCCGGGCGCAATTTCGCGCGCAGGGCCGGATCGGTGATGACGATGAATTTCCATGGCTGCAACCCGCCGCTGGACGGCGACAATCGCAATACTTCTTCGAGCGTCGTCCAGTCGGACGCGCTGATTTTTTTGGCCGGATCAAATTGTTTGGTCGCATAGCGCCAGTTCAATTGTTCCAGCAGTTGATTTGAGTTGATGGTTTTCATTTTTATTTGGGATGGGGTTGTGGCGGCGGCCTTGCGGCCGCCGCCGGGTTTAATTTCAGTTCAGGTCAAACAGCAGAACTTGCGATGGTTTGGTCGCAGAGATTTCCACCGCGCTTTCATCGCTCAGCGCCACGGCGTCGCCGCCGGAGAGCTTGGAGCCGTTGATGGTCACTTCGCCTTCCGCGATGTGAACCCACGCATGGCGGTCCTTCGCGAGTGCGTGCGAGACCTTTTGCCCGCCGTCCAGCTTGCCGAGCAACAGGTCCGCGTCCTGATGGATCTCAAAGGACCCATCGCGGCCCGCCTTGCTGGCGACCAGGTAGAGCTTGCCGGTCTCCGCCTTCGCGAAATTCCGCTCGGCGTAACGGGGTTTCACACCTTTCGCATCCGGCTTGATCCAGATCTGCAACAGGCGCGCGGCCTCGGTCTTCGAGGGATTGAACTCGCTGTGTTCCACGCCCGAACCCGCGGACATGTACTGGAATTCACCGGGCTTGATGATGCGGCCGTTGCCCATCGAATCGCGATGTTGCAACTGGCCGGCGAGCACATAGCTGATGATTTCCATGTCGCGGTGCGGATGCTCACCGAAGCCCATGCCGGGCAGGATCAGGTCGTCGTTGATCACGCGCAGCGAGCGGTAACCGGCCCATTGCGGGTCATAATAGTCCGCAAAGCTGAAGGTGAAGTAACTGTCGAGCCAGCCATGATTCACATGGCCCCGTTCATTTGATTTACGTATCGTTTTCATGGGGTCACTATGCGGCCGGTCCGTCCGTTTGAGAAATATCATGTTTCTTGGCTTACTATAACTATTAATTATACTCGTTTCACCCCAGGCGCAACCGCTTGACTTGCGGAACGGCAACTTGAAACCTTGCAGCAATGAAATGGCTTCCAAGGCGGATCAAACCAATCCCTAAAATCAGTTTAGAAATTATAACATTAATGACCGGTTTAAATGTGTTAACCGCGCAGGATGTGAGCTTTGTCCTCACCGCCCCTGCCAAACCCGTTGAAGCGGGTGGAATGGCCAAGGTCTCGCTGTGTTGCTTGAATGATTCAACCAACAGCGTCAGCCAGGATTTTCCAACGAACCTGGAGGGTGAGGTCATTTCCGACCGCCACTCGACCAATGTGCTGCTCAATCTGTCCGCGGGCGATCCGACGGCCGATATTGCGCCGATGCAGTTTGCCCGTCGCGAATATGTGTTCGATATGCCGACCAATTTCAACGGAGCCATCCAATTGGCTGTCAGCAATTTTAACCCCGTGGTCATCCAGGTGGGCGGTGCGGCGTTGACAGCAAACCCCTCCGTTGAAAAAATCGCGCCCCTCTTGCGCGCCGAAAACACCTTCGCCTCTTCCTTCACCAATTATTTCGGCAGCCATCTTTTCCCCTACGAACCGATCTATTTTCTGCTCGGCACCTATCCCGCCGCCGAATTCCAGTTAAGTTTGAAATACCGCCTGCTCGGCCTTGGCGACGGCTTCAATCCGCTGGGGCACATATATTTTGCCTACACGCAGACGTCGTTCTGGGATTTGCTGACCCGCGACCCGTCGTTTTACGATACCAGCTACAAGCCTTCGGGATTTTTACTGTATCAAAACATTAACCGCGGCAAAAAATTCCGGATCGATTTGCAGGGCGGTGTGGAACACGAATCCAACGGCCGGGGCGGCACGGCGGAACGGGCGTTGAACACCGCTTATTTCCAACCGACGCTTCAATTTGAACTCACGCACCACCTCGAACTGGATTTGCAGCCGCGCGCCTGGGGCTACCTTTCCGTGAATGCCAATAACACCGACATGCCCGAATACCGCGGCTACGCCGATCTGCGGGCAATGCTCGACTGGCGCAACGATGCCGGGGTAAAACAAGCCGAAATCGCCGCCCGCCTCCGCCTCGGCGACCATGGTTCGCATCCCGGTGTGCTGGTGGATGTGCGATACAATCTGCCGCAAACATGGATTTTCAATCCGGCGATCGATGTGCAGGGTTTCACCGGCTACGGCCAGACCTTGCGCCAATACAATGTCACCAGCTACGGCGTCCGCGCCGGACTGTGTTTGTGGTATTGATTTTCGCGCGGTAAAAACTGCTACTTTATCGGCGGGGCCGGGAAAGTTGACCGTTCAACGTATTCTGCTAGATTTGTTTTATGAAACAAATGGCCTACGTCGTTTATCGCGAAGACGAGTTCATGGTGGCGCAATGCTTGAATGTGGATGTCTCCAGTTTCGGTGCAACCCGCGAGGAGGCGATCGCCAATTTGAAGGAAGCCGTCGAACTCTATTTAGAAAACGAACCGAGTCCCGTTTTTTAACCGTTGCCGATGTGAATGTGGGCGAAGAATTCATCCATGCCCGACCGGGCGCATCACCATCCTCATGAATAAAACTGAATGGGAAAAATTTCTTTCCGAATACAACAGGGAATTGCTGTCTTACGAGGAAGTCGTCGAACGGCTATCCTCTGAACTTATCAAAGCAGGCTGGTTGGGGTACGCCGGAACCACCGAAGAAGAAATCACCGCAGCCGAAAAGCGGCTGGCCGTAAAACTACCTCCGTCATTTCGCACTTTTTTAAAAGTTAGTAACGGCTGGCGATACCCATCCGAATTTATTTTTGATTTATTGCCGGTGTCAAAATTGATTTGGTTTCGAGAGAAAAATCAGGGCTGGATTGATGCCTATACGAATCCATCGGGAGAACTGCCGACAATTTCCGACGAGGAGTATTTTGTTTATGGCAATAAACAAGACTCCGTTAATTTAAGACCGGAATACTTGCAAGCAGCATTACAGGTTTCCGAATTAGGAGATTCGGCTGTTGTGCTGCTCAATCCGAAAGTCGTGACATCGGAAGGCGAATGGGAAACATGGTTTTTTGCGAACTGGCTTCCGGGAGCAGAAAGGCACCGCTCATTTGGTGAATGGCTGGCCGCCGAGCGGATCAAATGTCACAAGCTTTTCAAAGCATTGCCGAAGGCCCAGGTAAAGAAGCTCGCCTCGGTAAAAAAACCAGGGTCTGTCAAAAAAGCCACCGAAGCTGCGCGCAGTGGGCAAGCCGAGCTCGCACTGGAAGCTCTTGAATCTTTCGCTGCAAAAGGAGATACGGCAGCCGCTTTGCCACTCGCCGAATTCTACGCCTATCTCGACAAATGGGATAAAGTCATTTCTTTCTCGGGAAAATCTTTGGCCGACAATGTGTTCTCTACGTCAAACGACTTTCAAGAAATGGTTAAATTGCTGGCATGCGCCGGACACCGATTGCGTGAATGGAGGAAAATTGCCGAGGTCGCGGAAGTTGCTTTAAAAGCTAATTCAACCCGCCAATTTGACAAATATCATGAACATGTTCGCGAGTTCTATGACGAAGTTTTTCACAACCTGATCAGCTACGCAAACAGACAGGGCGCCGCACCCCATGATTTGTTTGCCCGTAATCTTGAGAAGATGTCCGAAGCTCAACGCCTGGCGATAATCGCCGCGCGAGCATTTCTGGCCGAACCGAAGACGGAATTTTCCCAGAAACAACGCGAAGAAAAATATCAACAAGCCGTTCAGATGGCGGATACAAACCCGCTTTTAAAACCTCACATGAAAACAATTCATGTGAAGATGGAGTATGTTTTTGGACAGATAAAAAGTGTTTGGCCTGAAAAGGCTTTGGAACTTTATGAGACTTATGGCGAAAATTTTGCCATGAATTGGGAGGGGGCCATATATGTGGCAAAAATATATGCGCAGCGCGGAGATCCAGAAGGAGCGTGGTCTGCCATTAAAAAGAAACTGGGCAAATGGTGGCCGGCACCCGGGCTTGGCATTATTGCGCCAATTACCTTGCTGATGGATGAACATTTGAAAGCATTAATGACGCCGCAGCGATGCCAGATTGTGTTATCAACCCCGCGTGGCCCCGAAGCTTTGAAGAAATAAAAAATGGAACTCCGCCATCTCCGCTATTTCGTCGCCGTGGCCGATGAAGAAAACGTCTCGCGCGCGGCGTTAAAACTCCATATTTCGCAGCCCGGCATCAGCCGGCAAATCCGCGACCTTGAGGAGGAAATCGGTTTTCAACTTTTTGAACGCAGCGCGAAAGCCGTGCGGCTCACGGCGGCGGGAAAGGTTTTTCTGACCGAGGCCCGCAACATTTTGCTTCAAACCGAGGCGGCGGTGAAAAAAGCCCGCGCCGTGGCCGGCGGCATCACCGGCGGGGAAATCCACGTCGGCTACGCGCCGTCGCTCACGGTGCAGATTCTGCCGCCGATTCTGCACGCGTTTCAGGAACAATGCCCGCGGGTTCGCGTAGTGTTTCACGACCTGTCTTCCGAGGAGATGCTGACGCGGCTCGGCGAAAAAAAATTGCAGGTGGCCCTCACCGTCCCGCCCCGGGGAAAAATCGCGCGCAATTTTTCCACCAAGGAACTCGCGCGCTATGCGCTGTGCGTGGCGGTCGCGCCCACACACCCGCTGGCGAAATTGAAAAACATCACGCTGGCGCAGGTCGCGCGCGAACCGCTCATCGGCTTGTCGCGGAAGGATTATCCCGATGCGCACGAGGAGATGCGGAAGCTTTTCGCCACCGCGGGCTTGAAGCCGGAGGTGGCGGAGGAACATGAAGGCGGCACGAGCATCATCGCCGCCGTCGAAGCCGGACGCGGCATCGCGCTGGTGCCGGGGAGCCTCGCCTGCATCGTCGGGACGCGGGTAAAATTGCTGCCCTTGAAACCGGCGTTGCCGCCGATTCCCGTGGGTGCGGTGTGGCTCAAGGAAAATGATTCCGAACTGGTGAAGAAATTTATTTCGGCTGCGACGGCGGCAAAAACGCCATGAAACGCCCGAGAAAAACTCAATCCGTGGCTGCAGACCGGCGAGGAGACGGGATAAATTTTCCCTGTTGCCAAAGCCTGGATGCGAACTTAAATTGCGCCCATGAGCAAAGCTGAAATTTTGCTGGAACTGCCAAAACTCGGGCTGGAGGAACGCCGTGAAATTTTCGACCGTATTTGTGACATCGAAGACCACGACCTGCTCAATGGCGGCCAGCCAACCGCAGAAGAAAAAGCCCTGCTTGACCGCGAATTGGAAGAATACAAGTCGAATCCCCAAGCCGGTTCAACTTGGCCGGAGGTCGAAGCCCGTCTCAAAAAAAAGTCCCGCCCGTGAGCTGGCGAGTCATAATCCGCCCGAATGCCGAGGCGGACTTGCAGGACGCCCAATTTTGATACGAATCCCAACGAACCGGTTTGGGTGATGAACTTCTGGCCGAGGTTCACAATGCCGTGCGCTTGCTTGAGGAACAACCCGAACGCCGCCCGATTTATTACAATGGATTCCGCCGATTGATCACCCGCCGGTTTCCTTACAAGATTTTTTATCGGATCGAAGGGGATTGCGTCATCATTTTTCGGATTTTACACGCAAAACGGGATCACCGACGGCAACTTTGAGTCGGATGTGAATCGCCCAAGCTCGATCGTGTCTGGCTTAACGAAGGAAAGAACCGGTCACGCCAGCGCAAGGCCGGAAATTCAATCAACCACGCCAGAACGATGCCGACCACCCAACAGCCGACGAAATAGATCAGCGCGTTCAGAATCCATCCCGGCAGGCCGTTCCCCTTCGGGGCAAGCAACGGCACCAGCCACTTCCCGGCCAGGATATGCCAGAGATAAACCGAATAGGAATATTTGCCCAACCAGGCCGGCCAGCGAAGCCAGGCCGGGCAGGCTGAGTCATCCAGTGAAAGCGACCCCAGCACCAGGCAGCCGGCGCCAAGGTAAACCAGGACAAAACCAACCGTGCGAAACCACTCGAGACCCATGAAGTTTGGCAAAACCGGCGTTAACAGGCACACGCCGACGGCCACCAGCGGCACGCGCCAGGCGAGCACCTTCATTTTAGTCTGCAAGGTCCAGCAGTTGTGCCAGTAGTGCGACAACAACACGCCAAACATCAGCGAATCCATCACGGCGTAATCCGCATGGTTGAACAGAAAAATATTATCATCGGTGACATCCAAAATGGCCCACCAGGTGACCGCCCGCGCCAATAGACACAAGACCGCGAACGCCAGAAAGAAATTTGGAATCCAGGCAAAATCCAGCGCCCGGCCCGGCGCGGTACGCCGTTTCAGGATGAAAAACAGGCCGGCGAGTAAAAAATAAAAGTGTTCTTCGACTGCGAGCGACCAGGTGTGGCCCCAGATATAAATCCCATAGTTTTGAACATAAAACAGCTCGGCGAACACTACTTTGAGCGAATCGGGAGCGCCATGCAGCCGGTTCCAAACCAGGAACACCGCGGTCATCACCCAAAAACCGGGATAAATTTTGAAACCGCGCCGGATCAAAAATCTGGAGATGGACACCGTACCGGTTCGCGCCGCTTCC
>DATHOG010000112.1:0-12913 GCA_035485115.1 Candidatus Sulfotelmatobacter sp.
ATCGCGGCCTGGTGGTCGTGACCGGCCCGACCGGTTCCGGCAAATCCACCACGCTCGCGGCGATCGTGGATTATGCCAACCGCAACCGCAAAGACCATATCATCACGGTCGAGGACCCGATCGAGTTCGTCCATGAGAGCAAGAACTGCCTGGTGAACCATCGCGAGGTCGGCGTGCATACCAAGTCCTTTGCCTCCGCCTTGCGCGGCGCCTTGCGCGAAGACCCGGACATCATTCTCGTCGGCGAAATGCGCGATCTGGAAACCATCGAACTCGCCATCACCGCCGCGGCAACGGGCCATCTGGTCTTCGGCACGCTCCATACGCAAAGCGCGGCCAAGACCGTGGATCGTATCATTGACGTTTTCCCCGCCGAGCAGCAGAACAAGATCCGCCAGACGCTTTCCGAGGCGTTGAAAGGTGTCGTCGCCCAGACGCTGTTCAAGCGCTGCGACAAAAAAGGCCGCGTCGCGGCGTTCGAGGTTCTGGTATTCAATACCGCCGTCGCTAACCTCGTGCGCGAGGGCAAAACGCACCAGATTCAGGGCATGATCCAGGTCGGCAAGAAATTCGGCAATCAGCAGCTGGACGACCACATCATGGAACACGTCCGTATGAAGCGCGTCACCGCCGAGGACGCCTACGACAAGTCGCTCGACAAGAAAAAATTCCGCCCCTTGCTCGCGCATCCGCCGGAGGATGACGACGCCCTTTGATTTATGCGCCGACCTGAACTTGATCAGATTTTGACAACCATGCTGGCGTCTCAGCCGGAAGTGTCAGACATCAATTTCACCGTCGGCCGTCCGCCCCAGGTCGAGGCCTACGGCGAACTCAAGCCGGTCATCCTCGACCCGCCCATCGCGCAGCTCTCGCCGTTCCAGATCGAGACCATCGCGATGAACATCATCGGCGACAACCCGTGGCAGCTCGAAGACCTGTTGCGCCACGGTTCCTGCGATGCGTCCTACGCGCTGGGCGACACGGCGCGTTTTCGCGTGAACGTCTTTTCGCAGCGCGGGAATTATTCCATCGTCATGCGGCAGTTGAATTCGACCATCCCGACCATCGATCAACTGGGCCTGCCGGAAGTGCTCAAGGAAATTCCGCGCGAAAAAACCGGCCTGGTGCTCGTGACCGGCGCGACCGGCTCCGGCAAATCCACCACGCTGGCGGCGATTTTGGACGAGATCAACAAGGTCAAGCCCGTGCACGTCGTCACGCTCGAAGACCCCGTCGAATATCTGCACAAGCATTCCAAGGCGACCTTCAACCAGCGCGAACTCGGCGTCGATTTCGATTCGTATGCGAACGGTCTGCGCGCCGCGTTGCGCCAGGCGCCGAAGGTGATTCTGGTGGGGGAAATGCGCGATCGCGACACGGTAAAAATTGCCTTGAGCGCGGCAGAAACCGGCCATCTGGTTTTGAGCACGCTGCACACCATCAATGCGGGCGAAACCGTGAACCGTATTCTCGGCATGTTCGAGCCGGAGGAACAGGAACAGGTCCGCATCCGGTTGTCCGACTCGTTGCGCTGGGTGGTCAGCCAGCGGCTGGCGCCGAAGGAAGGCGGAGCGCGTTATGCCCTGATCGAGATCATGGGCGCAAACCTGCGCACCCAGGAGGCGATCCGGCTGGGCGAGAGCGAAGGCAAGACGTTTTACGAGATCATCGAGGCGAGCAATACTTTCGGCTGGCGCACGTTCGACCACGCCTGCCTCGAGGCCTTTGAACAGGGATTGATTTCCGAGGACACGGCGATGCTGTACTGCACCAAGCGCAGCGTGGTCTCGCGCGGCATCGACAACCTCAAAAAAGAGCGCGGCGAAATGGCCAGCACCGCCGGTTCGCTCCGCATGAAAGCGGGCGCGGGACCGAACGGTGAAACCGGCACTGCGCCACCAACCTTGAAACTCAGATGAACGGCTCCTTTGATTTCGTCACGACGACCGACAAACCGGCGCTCATCGCGTTTTCCACGCCGGAGTGGCTGGAGACCGCCAAGGCCGCGTTGCAGGAATTGGGTTACAAGGTCCATACGGCGGCCACGCACAGCGATTTCATCCTGCGCTTCAGCCAGGCGCAATATAAGGTCGTGCTCGTCGAGGAACTTTTTGGCGCAAACACGATTTCGGAAAACCTCACACTCACCGCGTTGCAGAACCTGTCGGTCGGCCAGCGCCGGCACGCGACGGTGCTGCTCATCGGCGATTCGTTCCAGACCTTCGTGCCGATGGAGGCGTTTAAGCACAGCGTCCACGCCGTCATCAACAGCTCCGAACTTTTTCTGCTCAAACAACTTGTGGAAAAGGCCGTCGCGGAAAATGATTTGTTCCTGTACAACTTCCGGGAGATACAGAACCGTTTGCTGACCGGTGGAAAAACTGAGCGGGTGTAAGGGGTGGCAGCCAACGTTAGAAGCCTGAATTTCGTCCGAAAAATGGAGCCTCATCACCTCGGCTGCTATAAGGTTTGTGTGGCACCGTCATCGTACTGAAAAATCAAATATTTCATGCGGTCTGCCAATTTTCACGTTGCCGTGGTTTGTCCCGGTAAACCCTCGCTTTCCAGCCCGGCTCACGTCCGTAATCTTTATGACAAAGGCAACCAACTCTCCAATTCGGAAACATCTTCACTAAAATTTTCTGAATGGCGATTGCGTCTTGTTGCTCATGAATGCCGCAAACTTCGATGCCGTAAAGGTCCTGCAAGCAATCGACAGACGAATAATGGCTTAACCACTGGAAGTCGGACTGCTCCAAAGCCTCCATGACTTCGGCACGAAGTTGAAACAATTCCGGGGAAAATCGAAATGCGTCCATGATCGTTTTGTTGCCTAACCCTTTCGCTGGATTTGACCCTAGCAGAGGTGGTTTGAGGTTGTCCACCGTAAATTTTAATCTGGCTCGGCTAGAGCGGTTAACTAAAAACTGTGGCCGTTTATTCCATGGTGTTGCGCTCTCCCTCCCTGACCCTCTCCCGCTGGGAGAGGGGACATCTGTTGGACAAGTTCTTAAAATTTGTCAGTCCTACTGCTGAATTTGGCTGTAGCCATGCCGAAATGCGGGGCATGTTACTCCCTCTCCCAGCGGGAGAGGGCCGGGGTGAGGGAGAATGCCGGCCAAGCCAGGATGGCTATAGCCCATCACCGATTCAATTTTGATTGGAGATGGCGACACGCCGTCCCTCCCGGCAAGGTTGTCAGCCGGATGGGGGTCGAACATCGCACCGGAGGCCATGTCGAGTACCGTTTCTAAAACGAGTTTTGCACAAAATGAGAACCAAATTGAGGTTGCAACTGTCTAGGATGAGAACATGAAATCCCGACTGCTGGTTTTGGCGACGCTGTTCTGTTGTCTTGGTGTGTTGGCGGACGATGCCTCGCATAAAATCAAGATCGTGCTCGTGGGCGATTCGACGGTGAATGACGAAGGCGGCTGGGGCTATGGCTTCAAACAATTCGTCGCGCCCGGGATCGAGGTCGTCAACACGGCGGCGAACGGACGCAGTTCAAAAAGTTTCCGGGATGAAGGTCGCTGGACGAATGCGCTGGCCTTGAAGGGGGATTATTACCTGATCCAATTCGGTCACAATGACGAGCCGGGCAAAGGGCCGGCGCGCGAAACGGACCCGGCGACGACGTATCCGCAAAACCTTGCCAGATATGTGGCGGAAGCGCGCGCCATCGGCGCGAAGCCGGTACTGGTCACATCGCTGACGCGGCGGATGTTCGAGCCGGATGGAAAATTGAAACCGAACTTGATGCCGTATGTCGAGGCAATGAAGAAGGTCGCGGCGGAGGAAAACGTGCCGCTGATCGATCTGCATACCAGCAGTGTGGCGTTGTGCGAGGAGCTTGGCCCGGATGAGACCGCGAAGTTCAATCCCACCGGCAAGGACGGCAAGCCGGACACGACGCATCTGAAAGGTGAGGCACGGGTGGTGTTCGCAAAACTGGTGGTGGACGAGTTGCGGGTGAAAGTTCCCGGACTCGCGCCGCATCTGCTCGCGAAACCAAATCCCGAGGCGGTGAAAGATTTGAAGGTGAAAATGGAAACGCTCGAAAAGGATGAATTGAAAAATACAACGAACTGATTTGCCGGGCTGCTGGTGAGATTTGCGAAAGCAAATGACAATCCAAAGTTGTTTCGATCCGTGACATTTCGACGCCAGGTGGCGGGTTTTTAAAATAATCAGGGCACGTTATCTTCATTCGAACCGGCTGGAAGCTTGTGTGCATTAGGGTGCATTAATTTCAAACTCATTTGCAGCAACGGCCTATATCCACACCGGCATTTGTTGATAGAGTCATTCTGTTACCCCTTAAACCGAACCCAGATTATGTATTATCGTTATCCCTGTCTATTGGTGATGGCCATCCTTAGTTTGGCCGTCAATTCTTCAAAGGCGCAACTGATATGGAGCTCCTACAACAATGTCGGTGCGCTGGTAACGGCCAACGTCGCTTCGGGCGGCGATGCGGGCTACGGAGGCAGCGTGGTCTTGACCATTCCCGCCAGCACGGAACTGGTATTTATGACCAGGACGTTTGTGCCCAAGAACCTTGCGCCGGCAAGTTCCTCGGCAAAAATCAATTTTAGCATGACCGCCAACGGCGGCTTATATCCCGGCTCCGCCGGCCGCCTTCTCGGCATGGGACTGCTCAATGATGCAGGAACTTCCTCCGCCATTGCCGACACGGGTTATTGGGTTGATTTCAATACGGCCAATCCTAGCTGGGAATTATTCTCCCGGCCTAGCACCGTGTCGACATTTTTTCAATATGACAGTTCGGATAAGTTGGGCACAGGCAAAACTGCTACCGGCTATCCCACTAATAACGTTACCTACGGGATGCAATTTCAGTTGAATGGTAGTGCATCGTCCATGAGCATCGGCACCAGCGCAAGCACTTGGGCCGCTTGCGGTGCAGGCATGACCAATGGCAATGGCGCGGTCAACGAACTGGCCTATTCCTCTGCCGTAACACCGCCAACCTCTACCTTTAACGCGTTTGCCTTTGAGTTCAACAACCTCAGCGGCAGTGCGGTCGCGGTGACCCTGAACAACATCACCCTAAATCCGGCAAACGCGGAAATCACCAGCCAGCCGGCCGGCACGAGCGTCGCGAGCGGGTCGCCGGCAACTTATACCGTGGTGGTCAATACCAATGCCGTGGGGCCGGTGGGTTACCAATGGTATGAAACCAATTCCTCCGGAGTTGTCGCCTTGACGGACGGGACGACCGTAAATGGCACCACGATCTCCGGTTCCAGCACGGTGGCATCCGGGATATTTACGAACACCTTGACCATCGGCAATGCGCAGATCGCCGATGCCGGCAATGTTTTTGTGGTCATGACCAATGCGTATGGTGCGGTGACCAGCTCCGTGGTTTTATTCGGGGTGACGGCCGGGAATTCAGCCCCGCAAATCACGTCGATTTCCCTGACGAATGCAGTGATCGTGTCCGGCCACGGAACGAATGTGACCGTTTCCGCCCTGGCGTCGCCCAATCCCGTTTACTTTTGGCTGGATAACAACAATAACCTGCTCCAAATGGGCAGCAGCTTTACGCTGAATCTGACCGGCCTTACCACCGCCAACGCGGGTACTTATACGGTCATTGCCAGCAACTATCTCGGAACCGCTACCACCAATTTCACGATCGGCATCATCGTGCCTCCATGTATTTCCGCGCAGCCAACCAACGTGCTGGTGAATCTCGGTGACCCGGTGAATTTCTCGGTGACCGAGGGTGGTTGTGCGTCACCGGCACCCACCTATCAATGGTATGACAACGGATCAGTGATTGGCGGGGCCACGTCGACCAGCTACTCCATCCCGGGCGCACAGTTTGCAAACATCGGCAGTTATACGGTCGTGATCAGCAATGCGGCGGGAACGGTTACAAGTGTGGGAGCCAATCTGGCGATCTATTCCACGAACATGACCGGAATGCCGGTGATACCGGCCAACAACGGCACGAGTCTGTGCCTGGATACCTGGTTGAGCCTGACTTTCAATCAAAACGCCACCGTGGGTAATACGGGCAAGGTAAAGATTTTTGATGCTTCCAATCCGTCCACGCCGGTGGATACGATTGATCTAAGTTTGAACAACGCCTCGGGCATCCAGGCTCACAGTACGTTTCCGGGTGATTCGCAAGCGTTCAATTATTACCCGCTGGTGGCCCGTGGCGCGACGGTGACCATCTATCCTCATTCCGGCGTGTTGACCAACAACAAGACCTACTATGTCACGCTTGACCCCGGTGTGGTTCTGGACACTAACGGGGCTGATTTCGCCGGAATCAGCGGCTCTTCCACTTGGACGTTCTCAACCAGGTCAACCGGTCCGGGCAACGCGACCAACCTGTTAGTGGATGCGACCGGCATCGGAGATTTTGTGACCGTCCAAGGGGCGGTTGATTCGATACCGCTCAATAGCACCAATTACACCGTCGTCAACATCAACAACGGTGGTTACTTTGAAATCGTGGATGTATCCTCCAAAAACCATATCACCTTTCAAGGACAAAGCCGCGCCGGAGCCACGGTGTTCTATCCCAACAATGCCAACATCGCGCCCGGTGCCACCACGCATGCGCGCATGACCTTCAAGGTGAACGCCAACGACATCGCATTCAATACACTGACCATCTCCAACAGCACTCCCCAGGGCGGGCAACAGGCGGAGGCATTGATGATTGAAACCGCGGCCAAGCGTTGCATCGTTTTCAACTCGGAGATCGACAGCCGTCAGGACACGATCCTGGCCAATGTCAATTCCTCCCAGGCTTATTTCTATAACGACACGATCAAGGGCAACTATGATTTCATCTGGGGCGGCGGCAACCTTTACTTTGACACCTGCACCATTGATACGATTGCCGGTGCATCACAGTACAACTTCACCGCGGCGCGTACGGATACCTCCGCGACCACCAGCACGAACTTCCCGTGGGCCAACCCGGGCGGCACTTACACGGCCAACGGCATGTCGTTCGTCAATTGCAATATCACGGCGGATTCCGGAGTCGGTGCGGTGACCCTGGCCGACGCCAACGGCTCGGCGGGGAACAACGTTTCGTGGTATGACTGTACTTTTGCCACAAACTACGTCGCCGGTTCGGCATCATTGTTCAGCGGCAACTACATCTTCTGGCAGGACCAGAATACCAGCAACGCTGTTCCGGTGGCCTATCCCAATGTCATCAGCCTCAGCGGCTCTGACGCCCGCCTGCTTGCCGCGACAAATATCCCGGTGTGGTTCTACGGCTGGTTGCCGTCGCTGGTGCCGAATATCTTGACCAATCCCTTGAGTCTGACTGTCAACTATGGCTCAAATGCGACATTCGCCGTCCTCGCCTCCGGCATTCCCGGCCCGACCTATCAATGGCAGCATGCGGGAACTAATCTGCCGTCGGCAACCAGTGCCACGCTCACCATTTCGAGCGCCACCTCGGATAACGCCGGAAGTTACGCCGTCATCGTCACCACGCCGGCCGGCAGCGTGACCAGCAGTCCCGCGACGCTCGCGGTCAATCCGCCGCCGGCCGTGCCGCCGGTCTTCACCGCGCCGCCGAACGGCACTAATATCACCATCAATGTCGGGGTCAGCCTTGCCGTCAGTTGCACGGCGACGGATGCGACCCTGCCTCCGCCGACCTTGGGATATTCATTGCTCACCGGGCCGTCGGGCGCGGCGGTGGATTCCGGCAGCGGCAATTTCACGTGGCGACCCACGGCGAACATGGCCAATTCCGTCAACTCCGTCCAGGTGGTCGTCACCGATAACGGTTCGCCCGCGCTGTATGCGACCAACTCCTTCAGCGTCACGGTAAATCCGTTGTCCGCACCGGTCACTTCAACAGTGAATTACTCCGGCGGCCAGTTCAGCGTCAACTTCAGCGGGGAGGTCGGACCGGATTATGAATTGCAGGGCACGACGAACCTGGGCGGCGGCACGTGGACGAGCATCGCCACGACCAATTCGCCCGCGACCATGCCGGTGATCCTGACCGATCCGAACGCCGGTTCGCAGCCGGCGACGTTTTACCGGATTGTCACCGGGCCGCCGCTGCCGTGAGTTGAGCGCCGGTCTACGTATTCAGACGCGCGGTGAATGTGGTTCACCGCGCGTTTTTGCTTTCGCATTTGCGGCAAATCCTTCAAGTTTGCCCGCACTCAATTTGAAGACACTGCACAAATATCTCGCCGGCCAGGTGCTCGTCACGATGCTGTTCACCGTGGCCGTGTTCGTGTTCGTGATGGTGTTGATGAATCTGCTCCAGGAGGTCTTGCGGCTGGTCATCGTCGGGCATATGGGTGTGCTGCTCGCGCTGAAGGCCATGGCGTTGTTGCTGCCGTTCGGGTTTGTGTACGCGCTGCCGATGGGTTTCATCACGGCGACGCTGCTGGTTTTCGGACGATTCAGCGCGGACCATGAATTGACCGCTGCCCGAGCCGGCGGCGTGAGCCTGCTGTCGCTCATTTCGCCGGTGCTGCTGTTGAGCCTGCTCTGCTGCGTCATCAGCGCGTGGTTCAACATGGACCTCGGCCCGCGCTCAAAAAACATCTTCAACCGGATGCGTTCCGAAGTGGCGTCCAACATGCTCAACGCGCAAATTCCCGAGGGCCAGTACGTCCGTGATTTTCCGGGCTACATATTTTTAGTTGAAAAAAATACGGACGGCCTGATGCACAATGTCACTATCTGGCATCTCGACGCTGAAACCAATATTGACTACAGCATCATTGCCGGCAGCGCACGGATGGGCATTGATTCGATGACCGGCAAGCCGGGACTTGATTTGACCGACGCGCAGTTGTTTTATCGCGGCAGCGACGGCGGAAACTCCGTCATGTATTCCTCCCATTCCGGGATCGAACTGGATCTGACCAATCGCGTGGAGAAACCCAAGGTCAGCGACATGACGTTTCTGGAACTGCGCGAAGAACTGCGCACCATCAAGAGCCTGGATTTTTCCGGCAGCGGCACGAATTCCACGGTCAACCTTGCCGCCATGCAGCGGTTGGGGATGGAACATGCCACCAATCAAGTTTCTCCCGAAACCGCCACCACCGCCATCAAGCAGGCGAAGCACATCCAGGCCGGCCAGGTCGAGGAGATCCGCGTCTTCATGAACCGGCAGGTGGCATTTTCCTTCGCGTGTTTCGGTTTTACGCTGATCGGCATTCCGCTGGGCATCCGGGTCCACCGCCGTGAGACCAACATCGGCATTGCCATCGCGCTCGGCTTGGTCGTGATTTTCTACGGGTTCGAGATGCTGGGCGAAAATCTTTCCAGCCGGCCTGAATTTTTCCCGCACCTCATCGTCTGGATTCCGGTTTTTCTGTTTCAGATCGTCGGCGCGGTCCTGCTCTGGCGCGCAAACCGCGGGGTTTGACTTCAGTATGTCCGGATTTGGCGGGGCGAGCGTCCTCGCGAGCCGGTTAAACCTAAGGCTCACGACGGCTCGCGAGGACGCTCGCCCAGCCAGCTATTAAAATGAGGCACTGCTTTCTCAATTCGTGATTTGTCACGCCGCAAAATTCCGCTAAACTACGCGCGTGCAATTTCGGAAAATCACCATCATCGGCGTCGGGCTGCTCGGCGGTTCCATTGGACTCGCTGCGCGCAAACGCCGTCTGGCGGGTGAGGTCGCCGGCTACGTCCGCCGCGGGCGGACGCTGGCTGAGTGCGAAAAATTCGGTGCCACGGACTATGCCACCACTGATCTGCTGGCGGCGGTTTCCGGCGCGGATCTGGTGATCCTCTGCACGCCGCTGGCGCAGATGCCTTTGCTGGCCGAATGTTTTTTGCCCGCGCTCAAACGCGGCGCGATCGTCACCGATGTCGGCAGTGTCAAGGCCGGGGTCGTGCGCGAATTGGAGGCGCTCGTCAGCAAGGCCGGTGCGCATTTTGTGGGCAGCCATCCGATGGCCGGAGCGGAGAAAACCGGCGTATCTGCCGCGCGCGAAAACCTTTTCCAAAATGCCGTCTGTGTCCTGACACCGGGCCGGCGAACCAGTGCCGCCGCCCTCCGCAAGTTGGAGCGATTCTGGAAATCACTCGGTTGCCGTACGCTGAAGCTGGATGCGGCGCAGCACGATCTGGCCGTGAGCCGTTCCAGCCATCTGCCGCATGTCGTGGCCGCGGCGCTGGCGGGGCTGGTGCTGGATCCGAAATCGCCCAAGTCACAATCACAGCTTTGCGCGACGGGTTTTCGCGATACCACGCGCATCGCTTCCGGTTCGCCGGAGATGTGGCGCGATGTTTCGCTGGCGAACCGGAAGAATCTCTCCAATTCCGTGGATGCTTTCATCAAGGAATTGAAGCGATTTCAGGGCGCGTTGAAAAAAGATGATGCCGCCGGGGTTGAAAACTTTTTTGCTTCTGCAAAATCCAAACGGGACAAATGGCTCGTAAACGCAACTTCCGTTTCCTCCGAATAATTTGCGATGGCGCTTCCTGATTTAATCGAAATCGTCCCGCTCGCGCAACCTGTGCGGGCGGAGATCACCGTGCCCGGTTCGAAGAGCATCACGAACCGCGCGTTGATCCTGGCGGCGCTGGCGGACGGCGGGGTGACGCTCAAAGGCGCGCTGTGGAGCGAGGACACGCAGATCATGGTCGAATGTCTTAAGGAACTCGGTTTCATTGTCCATGTGGCCGCTGATCCGGATGAGTCCTGCAATCGCACCATCACCGTGATCGGGACAAATGGTTTGGTGCCGGAGGGCGGCACGGAATCGGAGCCGAAAAGTTTGTTCGTAGGCAACGCCGGTACGGCTGCACGTTTCCTGGCTCCGTTTCTCTGCCTGGGCCACGGAGTGTATCGCTTGCACGGGGTGAAACGGATGCATGAGCGTCCGCAGGCGGCGCTGTTTGCGGCGTTGCGCGAGCTGGGTTCGCGCATCGAGTCAGAAAACGGAAATGACAAGCTGCCGGCCAGGATCTTTGCCGGGAATGTGGGCCTGCCGCCGGATACGATGACGCAATTCATCCAAAAAAAATCAACGCCGGTCCCGCCAAAAAAATGCCGCGTGAGCATCGAGGAAAGCTCGCAGTTTGCTTCCGCGCTGTTGCTATCGTCAAGGATTGGCGGTTGGACCATTGAAATCGTTGGTGAAAATGCAGACGAATCGCCGTATGTAGCGATGACTTCCAAATTGATGGAAGTGTTTCCGAAAAACGGCGGTGTGTTTCAAATCGAGCCGGATGCAAGTAGCGGGAGTTATTTTTGGGCGGCGGGCGTAATGATGAATGATTTCCTGAATATGGAATCCCGGATTGACTTGCCGGTTAAAGTTTCAAGTTGGCCGGATATAGAAATGCAGATTGATGCCGAGTTCCCAAGGTATTTGCCGATTCGTGGAGTACGGAATGCAACAAGCATTTCGCGGCTTTCGCATTTAGGTGACAGCATCATGACGGCGATTGTTGTTTCACCGTTTGTTGACCACCCAATCAAATTCTCCGATCTAGGCCGCTTGCGCGTACAAGAGTGCGAACGCGTGGTTGCTTTACGGACAGAATTGACCAAGTGCGGCGCGAAGGTGATTGAGGAAGGTGATACGCTAACGGTTTATCCGGCGAAGCCGGGGGAATTGCATGGTGCGGAGATCGAGGCCTACAACGATCATCGCATGGCGATGTGTTTTGCGATTCTGGGATTGAAAGTTCCCGGCATAAAAATTAAAAATCCCGCGTGCGTAAAGAAGACGTTTCCGAATTTTTTCCAAAAACTGGCGGGACCGCTGCCTCATGGTTTGGGGGCGACGATTTTGGACGGTAAAACGGGGAGGAAATTGACGCACGAGGAACTTTTTGCTGAATGAAGCACCAAATTCCAACATCCAAGTTCCAGAGAAGCTCCAAGCTTCAAGTTGCAAGGCGGTTAGCGCGAAATAATATCCTTTGTGTTTGGGATTTGAAATTTCTCTGGAGTTTGGAGCTTGGTTGTTGGAGCTTTTAAAAATTGTCAGAAAGAATTTTATTTTGAAAAGTTACCCCATTGTCATAGCGATTGACGGCACGAGTGCGAGCGGGAAGAGCACGAACTCGAAGAATGTGGCGCGCGCGCTGGGCTATGTCTATGTGGACACCGGCGCGATGTATCGCACGCTGGCGTGGCACTGCATGCTCAAGCACGTGGACGTGCACGACATGAAGGCCGTGGCCGCCGCGTGCCGCCGCTGGAAGACATCGCTGGAATGCGTGGAAAAGGACGGGTTGCGGTCGGTGCACCTGCTGGTGGACGGCTATTTTCCGGAAAAGGAAATCCGGATGCCGCAGACGGCGGCGGCGGTTTCACAAGTGGCGGCGGTGCCGAAGGTGCGCGAATGGATGAAAAAAACGCAACGCGACTGCATCAAGTTCGGCGACCTGGTGATGGAAGGGCGCGACATCGGCACGAATGTCTTTCCGGAGACGGATTACAAATTTTATCTCGATGCAAAACTGGAGGAGCGTTCCGCGCGTCGCGCCGCCGACGGCGTTCATGAAAATCTCGCCGCGCGCGACCAGCGCGACAGCCAGCGCGCATCTGCGCCGTTGATGATCGCGCTCGGCGCGAAAGTCCTGAACAACTCGCACATGACTTCCGCCGAAACGAGCGGCTGGCTGCTGAAAGAAATCCGTGCGCGGCTGCCGGAAAGAAAATGAATCCGTCCTATCGTCTAGGCTGGCTGGGCTTTCGCGCGATGTTCGCGGGCTATTTCCGCTGGCAGGTTTTCAATCCCGAGCGCGTGCCGTTGAAAGGCGGCGTCATCATCGCCTCGAATCATGCGAGTTTTCTTGATCCGCCGCTGGTTGGCTCCGGCTTGAAACGCGACATCAATTATCTTGCGCGTGAAAGTTTGTTCCGTTTTCCGGGCGTCGGCGCGCTGCTGCGTTCGTGGAATTC
>DATHOG010000113.1:0-7348 GCA_035485115.1 Candidatus Sulfotelmatobacter sp.
GTCTCCGCGCCGGACAACGCGCTGGCCGACGGCCTGCGCAACATCCGCCAGCGCGCCGTCGCGCTGGGCGGCAGCGCGGACATCGAAAGTTTTCCCGGCAAAGGGACGGTTGTGACGATGGACATCCCCCTGCCCAAATCATAATGCGCCTTGATTTCAAATTTTTTCCCTGCACGATGACATCGCTGAATCCTTAAGATGCCGCCGCCCAAAATCAAAGTTTCCATCGTGGAGGACAACGCCGGGATGCGCGAGAGCCTGATGAAGGTCCTGCAGAACGCGCCGGAGTTGAGTTGTCTGTATGCCTATCCCGACGGCGAATCCGCGTTGCGCGAGATTCCGCGCGATACGCCGGACGTGGTGCTCATGGACATCCGGCTGCCCGGCATGAGCGGCATCGAATGTGTCGGGAAGCTCAAGGAAAAGCTGCCGAACCTGGCCGTGCTGATGTTCACAACCTACGAGGAGAGCGACCTGATCCTCGACTCGCTGCGCGCGGGGGCGGCGGGCTATCTGTTGAAGAACATGCCGCCGGCGGAATTGATCAACGGCGTGGTGCAGGCGCGCACGGGCGGTTCGCCGCTTTCGATGCGCATCGCGCGAAAAATCGTCGGCTATTTTCAGGAACAAAAGGCGCCCAAACCGGACGAGACGCTGACGAAGCGCGAACTGGAAATCCTGTCGCTGCTCGCCAAGGGTTTTCTGTACAAGGAGATCGCCGACCAGTTGCAGATCAGCATCAACACCGTGCGGGTCCACGTGCAGAAGGTTTATGAAAAACTGCACGTCCACTCGCGCAGCCAGGCGATCATGCGGTTTCTGGGGAAATAAAAAGCAAGCGTCTGGTTGTGTTTTGGACCGGTGGGGCGAGCGTCCTCGCGAGCCGTCGTGAGCCTTCGGTTTAAGCGGCTCGCGAGGACGCTCGCCCCACCAGTTTGCTGTTGAATGTTACTGCGGATTGGCGGTGACGACGACAAAACCGCGGTGTTTTGCGGAAACACTGTCCCCGGTATTCATGGCATCCCAGAGCAGTTTGGCATCCACCCAGAATGCCGGATATTTGAACTGCGCCACATCCATGACCAAAAATTTATTTTCCTTTTCGTTATAGGCACCGACGGGCGAGAAATGGCCGGTCCGCCCGGTCTGACCCAGTGATTTCCGGAGAAAGTTGACGACCAGATACTCGTTGGTACTGGTCAGCGCGGCTGTGGCTTTTGCCAGAAAGGCCGCGTAGTTCGCCTCGCCATCAGCGTCACCGCAATGCCATTTTTCAATTTTAACGTCGTAAGTGCTCATGGCCGCGGCCCATTGGTCCAGGCTGAAACCGTGTTGCTGTACCGTGCTTTGCGGAATGACCTGTTCGACCGCCTTCGAGAAAAAATTTACCTGGTCGAACCAGGCAAATTTGCCGTTGAGCGAATCAGAAACCGGCGTATTGGAAGGGCGCACCGTGTTCAACACCGTGACCGCCGAGGCCACACCGCAATAGGTCGGCCGCTGCTGCGTGGTCAGATGCTGGATGAGGGCGTAAAAGTTTGCGCGTGCCCCGCTGGTCTCCAGCAACCGGATCCCTTCGGGCGATTGCAGCGAAATCATGCCGGCCGGCAACGGCCGGGCATCATCCGCGAAAGACATCATGGCCATGGCCGTCAATACCGCGGTGACGGCCAGGATTTTTGGAATGGTTTTCATTTTTGATTTTTATTTGAGCGGAATGTAGCAGACGTTGCCGGTGAGCATCATCATGATGAAAACCGGGCAGGTCACCAGCGGGCCGAGATAACAGGTGCCGGTGAGGCGGAAGAAAAGGCGGTTAAAAAGCGGCAGCACGAACATCATCGGCGTCACGCCCAAAAGGAGGTTGGTGTAGAGCCACTCCTGCGTCCAGTAAACCTGGCCGAACGCCGCGAGGTGAACGTATTGGATGACGAGAATCAGCATCAGGCCCACGGAATTGCCCAAAGCACTGATAATCATCCCGGCCCGCCCGCTCTGGCCTGCAAAACGGTTCGCCCCGTTCACGCGCAGGGAGTTGGCGAAATAAAAGATGAAGAATGGCGGCAGATATTCCAGCGCCACGATCCACATCTTTGCCGGGAAGGCGGCGGCGGCGGAGATGAAGGTGAAACGAAAGTCGGTGTGGAAAATTTTATACGAGGCGAACAGGAGCGAGTAAAACGACGCGAACAAGATCAACGCCAGCAAAAAGATCTTCAGCAAGTCCGCAATTTTGATCTTCAAACCCCACATCGCCGGCGTGACGCCGTTTTTGCGGCCAAAGAAAAACCAGGTGGCGAAGAAAATCAGCAACCCGAGCACTCCATTGGCAACGGCCCACAAGAGAATCGCGTTATTGATACGTTGCGGAAAAAACCACGTGGGATCGCCGGCGCCGGCCTGCGGGAACCAGGCCGCCGTCTGGCGGACGCACGGGATGAAGAGAAAACACGCGATCAGGGCGGAGAAAGCAAACGTGGACCAGAAAATGACCCGGCCGGCCCGTTTGGGCGCGGGCAAGGGCGGCGGGACCGGCTGCCGTAGCGTATGGAAAAACGGCAACCGCAATAGCAGCCGTGTGAACGGAACCAGAAATAAAAATCCACCAACAAGCGACAGCAGGGTGCAAAGTTCCTTCAACGGCCAGATCTGGTTTGAGGCGGCGATGGCCGGATTCAGGCCGAACGCCGTGGTGAAAAAATCGACCATATTGGCGATGTGCGCCGGCGCGTAGGGCATCAGCGGATGGATGCTGCGGGTGTTGTGGATGACGCGCAGCGTGCGGTTCGTCGCGGTGCCATAATATTTGCCAATCCCGACCCCAGAAATATTCTGGTCGTCGGCAAAGATCGTGTTCACCAGCCGGAGCGATTCGGGCGCAGTGCGCAAATCAGCGGTACCGCTTTCCGAACGGAACGCGCCTTCGTCGTAGCGGGCATAATCGAGGCCGACGCTGGCATCCACGGACTCAAGCACCTTGCCGGTGAGCGTGAGGATGTAGCCGCCGATGAAGACGGCGGAGATCTTGTTTTCCGGCACGGGATCTTTTCCATGCCGCGCGGCCTTTGCCGCCTGTGCGCCGAAACGCGACGCGGATTGCAGCACGGCATTGCCGCCGGCGGAATAACCCGCTGCGCCGATGCGCGTGCGATCCACGAAATCGAAATCGGTCGAGTTGTAAATGTGCTCAACCATCGGCACGACGCCATAGCCTTCGACGGAGGCGGAGCGTTTTTGAAGCGTGGTGCTGGACGCACCCTGGTTGTAGGGGTCGATGATGACGACGGCGATGCCGCGACGGGCCAGTTCGATGGAATAGCTGGTCATCGTCTCCTTGCTGCGCTCGAAGCCAGGGCAGACCACGACGAGCGGGACGGGATTTTGCGCGGTCGCATTTCCGGGGCGGAACAGATCGGCCGTGATCCATTGATCGTTATCAGTCGGCAAGGTGAAACCAGTGACCTGAATTTTACCGCCGTCCGTTTGCACGAGCCACGCGCCGACGTCGCCGGTCAAAACGAAGGCGAGAGCAAGCCAGAGGAAAAAGTTTCCGTGCGATTTATTGTTTTCGTCTGGCAGTGCGTGGCTCATTCACGATGCCTTACGGAGTTTTTCCGAATAACGCATCGCCGGCCTCGGGCGCGTCAAACATGGCCTTGGCGTCGTGCGCGATGTCGGGCACCTCGACCTTGCGCCAGTTGAATTTCCAGCCGTGGTCTTCGGCGAGTTTTTGCGCGAAGGCAAAGCAGTTCCGGCCGCGTTCGAGCCGGAATTTCCCCTCGCGCTCGCCGTCAGCGGTGCGGTCAAGTTCCGGGTGGTGCGGGTCAATGTCGGCGAGACCGAGATAAAGCGTGAGCGGGGCGGCCAGATAGCGTTGCAGCGCGGCGTCATCGCTCAACTCCGGGGGCAACCCGCCGAAGCCGTAGCCGAATTCCCAGTCGCGGCGCGGAAACAGGTCGGAGCCGGGGTTGGC
Source organism: Candidatus Sulfotelmatobacter sp. (assembly GCA_035485115.1). Lineage (GTDB taxonomy): Bacteria > Verrucomicrobiota > Verrucomicrobiia > Limisphaerales > UBA11358 > UBA11358. The sequence goes on from DATHOG010000113.1 coordinate 3,974, forward strand.
GGCGACAATGCGGATGGCACCGGGCGGCATCAAGCCGGCGTAGCGCATGGCGAACTGTCCGCCGGCGGAATGACCGATGAGGTAATAGGGCAGGTCTTTGCCTTCGCGGTCGCGCACGGCGGCGATGGTCTTCAAGACGTATTGATACGTCCATTTTTCCGGCGGCTGGGCGGTGCCATGGCGGAGCACGCCACCGCGCTGATATTCGTCGTTGGAAAAATGATTCGTATCAAAATTGGGCGCGGCAACGATGAAGCCATAGCGCTTGGCGAGCGGCGCGGCGTTGGTGCAATACAGGTCGCCGTTGCGCAACATCCCGTGGAACACCACGAGCAGCGGGCCGCCGTGGTAATTTTTCGGCTTGTAGGTGAATACGGTGATGGCGTTGGTGCCGTCGCCGACGAGCATTTTGCCAAAGCCGGTCGGAATCGGTTCGGCGCCGGCGGTTGCGAACAGCGTGACAACGAGGGTGGCTTGGAGCAGGAGGAGGATTTTTTTCATGGAGTTATGGCCAGATTTTTTTGGAGCGTTTTCGCGGAGACTTCATTTTCCCAACGGCTGATGACGACGGTGGCGACGCCATTGCCGACGAGGTTGGTGAAGGAACGGCACTGGCTCATCAAGCGGTCGATGCCCACGAGGAGCGCGAGCGAGGCGACCGGCACGGCCGGCACGGTGGCCAGCGTCGCGGCGAGGCAGATGAAACCCGCGCCGGTCACGCCGCTGGCGCCCTTCGAGGTGATCATGGCCACGAGCAACAGGCTGAGCTGGTGCGGCAGGTCGAGCGGCGTGTTGGTGGCCTGCGCGAGAAAAACCGCGGCCATCGCCATATAGATATTCGTGCCATCGAGGTTGAAGCTGTAGCCGGTGGGGATGACGAGGCCGACGGTGGATTCCGCGCAGCCGAGGCGTTTCATTTTCTGGATCAGGCCGGGCAGCGCGGTTTCCGACGAGCTGGTGCCGAGGACGAGGACCAGTTCCTCGCGGATGAAATTCAAAAAACGGAAAATGGAAAATCCGCTGAACCAGGCGATCGCGCCGAGCACGAAAACGATGAAGATCAAGGCCGTGAGATAAAAGCCGGCGATCAGCCCGGTCAAATAAACGAGCGAGCGGGCACCGCTGCTGCCCACGGTGAACGCCATGGCACCGAAGACGCCGAAGGGCGCGAACATGACCACGATGCGCATGATGCCGAAAAAGATCTGGGCGGCGAGGTCGATGGCCCGCAGCACCGGCTGGCCACGTTCACCGAGGCCCTGGAGCGCAAAGGCGGTCAGGGCAGCCACGACGAGCACCTGCAACAGATCGCCGGACACGAAAGCGCCGAAAAAAGTTTTCGGGATGAGATTCATCAGGAAATCCACGGTGTTCAACGCGTGCGCGCCGGCGGTGTAATTTTTTACGGCGTCCGGGTCGAGGGTGGCCGGGTCGATGTTGAAGCCGGCACCGGGTTTGAACACGTTCACGACGACGAGGCCGATGACGAGGGCGAGCGTGGAAACGGCTTCAAAATAGAGCAGCGTCTTGCCGCCGACGCGCCCGAGTTTTTTGAGGCTGCCCATCGCGGCCATGCCGTGGACGACGGTGCAAAAGATGATGGGGGCGATGAGCAGCTTCACCAGGTTGATGAAGGCGTCGCCCAGCGGCTTCATTTTTACCGCCGTGCCGGGCGAGAGAATTCCAAACGCAACGCCGGCCAGCAGCGCGCCAATGACCAGGACATAGGGCTGTCGCAGATGACGTTGGAAATTCATGCGCGACAAAGGCTAGAGGCGGGCGACGAGCAGTTCACGCTGGAAAATCAATTCCTTCGGGAGGTGCGAATAAATTTTCATGAACAGTTCGTCCTGTTGCAGGAGTTCGCGCCGCCAGTCGTCGTAATTGATGCTCTGCACGCGGTCGAATTTTTCCGGCGGATAATTTTCGAGTCCGCTCAGGTCAAAATCCTTCGCGTACGGCACCCAGCCCAGCTGGGTTTCGACGGCGTTGGCGCGGCCGTTGCAGCGGTCCACGATCCACTTCAGCACGCGCATGTTTTCACCGAAGCCGGGCCAGAGGAAATTTCCCTGCTCGTCCTTGCGGAACCAGTTTACGTGGAATATGCGCGGCGGAAACTTGATGAGCTTGCGCATCACGATCCAGTGGCGGAAATAATCGCCCATGTCATAGCCGCAAAACGGCAGCATGGCCATCGGGTCGCGGCGCACCTGGCCGTGACCGCCGACCGCGGCGGCGGTCATCTCCGAACCCATGGTCGCGCCGATATAGACGCCGTGGATCCAGTTGAACGCCTGGTACACCAGCGGCATGGTGTCCGCGCGGCGTCCGCCGAAGATGATCGCACTGATGGGCACGCCCTCAGGTGAATTTGCCAGCGGGTCGAGCGACGGATTATTCACCATCGGCGCGGCGAAACGCGAGTTCGGGTGCGCGGCTTTTTCCTTGGATGCGGGCGTCCATTTATTGCCGCGCCAGTCGAGGCATTCCTTGGGGACCTCGCCGTCCTTGCCTTCCCACCAGACGTCGCCGTCGGGCGTGAGCGCGACATTGGTGAAGATGGTGTCGCGCTGGATGGTCTTCACCGCGATGGGGTTGGACTTGGAGTTGGTGCCCGGCACCACGCCGAAATAGCCGGCCTCGGGATTGATGGCGTAGAGGCGTCCGTCCGGGCCGGGCTTCATCCAGGCGATGTCATCGCCGACGGTCCAGATTTTCCAGCCCTTGAAATGCGCGGGCGGCACCATCATGGCGAAATTGGTCTTGCCGCAGGCGCTGGGAAAGGCGGCGGCGACGTAGGTTTTCTCGCCGGCCGGTGATTCGACACCGAGGATGAGCATGTGTTCGGCCATCCAGCCTTCGTTACGGCCCAAGTAGGAGCCGATGCGCAGCGCGAGACATTTTTTGCCGAGCAGCACGTTGCCGCCGTAATTCGAACCGACGGAGATGACGGTGTTGTCCTGCGGAAAATGCGCGATGTAACGGCGCTCGGGATTGAGGTCGAGCATGCAGTGCAGGCCGCGGTTGAAATCATCGCAGTCGCCGAGTTGTTGCCACGCGGCTTCGCCCATGCGCGTCATGATGCGCATGGACAGGACGACGTAGATGGAATCGGTCAGTTCCACGCCGACCTTCGTGAGCGGCGATCCGGGCGGCCCCATGAGATAAGGCACCACATACATCGTGCGTCCGCGCATGGCGCCCTGGCAGAGCCCGCGCAGCTTCGCATACATGTCGCGCGGGGCCATCCAGTTGTTCGTGGGGCCGGCCTCCTCCTGCATGGAAGTGCAGATGAAGGTGCATTGTTCGACGCGCGCCACATCATTCGGATTTGAGCGATGGTAATAGCAGCCCGGCAATTTTTTCTGGTCGAGC
>DATHOG010000114.1:0-30676 GCA_035485115.1 Candidatus Sulfotelmatobacter sp.
CCGTCGTCAGTTATCTGCTGACGGTCACGCTGGTGTTTCCGAAAAACAAACGGGCTGCGCGCGCCCAATGGTTGAGCCGCGCGTCGCGGAGGCATTTGAAAGTTTTCGGTTACACGGCGGAAATTTCCGGTGAAATCCCCCGGCGCGGCCTGCTCGTTACCAATCATTTGAGCTATCTTGATATTCTCGCCATCAGCGCCGCGGCGCCGGCGGTTTTCGTCAGCAAGGCGGGCGTCCGCAAATGGCCGCTCTTCGGCTGGCTGGCGGGTCTGGCGGGAACTATTTTCATCGAACGCGAACGCCGTACGCACGTCGGGGCGGTGAACAAGGAGATCGAATCCGCGCTGGCTGACGGCGTGCTGGTCGTGGTTTTCCCTGAAGGTACCAGCACGAACGGAGATGAAATTTTGCCGTTCCGTTCCTCCCTGCTGGAACCGGTGGCGGCCGGCGGCAGCGAAATCTCCGTTGGCTATCTGCACTATGATGTGGATGGTGGCGATGTGCGGAACGATGTCTGTTACTGGGGCGACCACACCTTTTTTCCGCACGCGGTGAATCTGCTCGGCAAACGCTGGATTCGCGCCACGATGCGTTTTGCAAAATTTCAGCGGACGACCGATGACCGCAAAGAACTGGCGAAGCAGTTGCGCGAGGCGGTTTTGGAATTGGAAAAATGACCGGCCGGATTTGTCTTCAGGCAGGCTGGAGGATTTTGTTCAGCCGGTCGGCGCTTTCTTCTTCCTCCAATGAGTCGGCCGGTGGCTGGCTGCCAATCGGCCAGATCTGAAATCCGCCGCGCGTTTGCACAATGTTCCAAGTTCCCCAGATGCCTTTGCCTTCACGGTAGCCGGAATAAGACACGGAGTGCCTGCCTACATAGGTTTTTATCCAGGAACATTCCAACGTGCTTTCTGAATAATTGCCGTCAATCACAAACGGGCCGATGCCATCCGAGCCTTCGCCGGAAATGATTCCGCCGCGAAATTCCAAAATCAAATCCATCATGTGCCGTCGCGAATGCCGCTGATAAACGTAAAAACCAACCCATTCACCGGAAGGAAAATGGACGGGGCCGCTCATTGTCTGTTTTTGAAAAATTCACCAGCTCACCGGCACGGTGAGTTTTTTGTTGAAACGGTTGAAATAATGCAGTTGTTTTTGGGACTGGCCGTATTCGTGGACGAGTTTGGTGATTTTCACGTCGTAGCAACAGTATTCGGCGATCTCGGCGAGCTTGCCTTGCTTGAACCATTCGATGGCCTGCAGGCCTTCGGCGGTCTTTTCCACGCCGAAGGTCGCGGTGGCAATGGAATCAAGCGAAAGGCGGTGGCCAAGCTTTTCCGAGAGCACCACCAGCATGTCGAGCGTGGGCAGTTGCGTGAGGTCGAATGACGTGTAGCCGTGCAGCACTTCGTAGTCGAAGCGCAGGTGGTTGAAGCCGACGACCAAATCCGCGCGCTGCAAATCCTTGATGAGGTCGTCCACCTGTTTCTCGCCATAGATTTTGTATTCGCCGGTCACGCTGTTGCAAGTCACGCCCACGCTCATGCCCATCTTGGAGATATTGCCCCAGCCCCCGACTTCATCGGCGGACCTTTGCGTTTCCAGATCAAAATAGAGGATGTTGCGTGCCATCGCGCCCAATTTACGATATGCGATTGACGATTTACGAGCCAATTTCGCGAACCAAGCCGCACGTAAATCGTATATCCAAAATCGCAACTGATTTATAGAAACCATTGAACATAATCTGATCTTGAGTCTGTCGAAACGAGGCTCCCTCATCCTGGCGTGGACTCGCTCGCGCCCGCTCGCTCGGCCCTGCGGGCCTTCGTCCCGCTCTGCGGGACAAATTCCTTTCGCCGTTTCCCAGACGGCTCAAGTCTCCCTCTTTGGGAGGGAGAAGGAATTCGCAGCGCGATTTTGGTTGGTTGGCAATGCGGTTTGCAATCGGGCGATCTTTTCTACAGAGCAGATCGTAAATCAAAATGACTTTAGACTTTGAACTTTGGGCGTTGGACTTATCATTCACCCATGGCTCTGACCCCTTCAACGATGCTGCCGCTTGGCACGACTGCGCCGGATTTCAAACTGCCGGACACGAGCGGGAAAACCATCTCGCTGGCTGATTTTAAGGACAAAGCTGCGTTGCTTGTGATTTTCATGTGTAATCATTGTCCGTATGTGATCCACATCCGCGCCGGTCTGGCGCAACTGGGCCGCGATTATGCCGCAAAAAACGTGGGCATCACCGGCATCAGCTCAAACAATGCGCAGAGCCACCCGGCGGATGGTCCGGAAAAGATGAAGGAAGAGGCGAGGAACGCCGGATACGTTTTCCCGTATCTTTACGATGAATCGCAGGCCGTCGCCAAAAGTTATCGCGCCGCCTGCACGCCCGACATTTTTCTTTTCGACAAGAACCGCAAGCTGGTTTATCGCGGCCAGTTTGACGACAGCCGCCCCGGGAATGGAATTCCCGTGACCGGAAAGGATTTGCGCGCCGCGCTCGACGCCGTGCTGGCAGGCAAGGCCGTTTCCGAAAATCAAAAGGCCAGCATGGGTTGCAACATCAAGTGGAAACCCGGCAATGAGCCGGATTATTTTTGAAATTTTAAAGCATTTTAAAATAAGATGTGTTCGCACGCTCTCACTCACCCTAACCCTCTCCCGCTGGGAGAGGGAACAGCCATGTTGGCCTTTCTTTTATTGAGCACGGTATGCTCCAATCCAGCCGCTGGTTTTCGTCTGAAGCTGGGAGCGTTTCTCCCTCTCCCCAAGGGAGAGGGCCGGGGTGAGGGGAAAGTGGTCATCAAAATTTCAGGCCCGCATCATTTGATATGAGCGTCGCCTTTCCCCTCATCCTGACCTTCTCCCTTGGGGAGAAGGAACAGCAGTTGCACATTTCTGCATTCGCGCAAGCCATCCGAGCCGCTGACTGGTTTCATGGCGAGGGAGAAAATTATCGGAAACCAATGGCTACAACTTATCTCAAACCGCTTTAATGAAAAAAATCCTCACCATCCTGTTGGCAGCCTCGCTCGCCTTCGCCGCCCAAGCCGCACCCAAGAAGCTACTGGTCGTGACGACCACGACCGGTTTCCGGCACGCCTCGATTCCGACCCTTAAAAAAATGCTTTCCGAACTCGCGCAGCAGAGCGGGGAATTCACGGTGGATTTTGTGGACCAGCCGCCGGGGCAGGCGGCGACCGGTTTTCCGAAAAAATTGAAGAGCGATGCGTCACCCGCAGAAAAAGCGATCTTCATGAACGAGACGGCGGCCTGGAACGAGAGATTAAAGACCGCGTTGCAAAAACTTTCGCCGGACAATCTGAAAAATTACGATGGCGTGGTTTTCGCCAGCACGACGGGCGATCTGCCGATCCCCGATCAGCAGGGCTTTTTGGATTGGATCAAGGCCGGCCACGCGTTTATCGGAATCCATGCGGCGGCGGACACGTTCCACGGCTGGCCGGGGTACATTGACATGCTCGGCGGCGTGTTCCGGCATCACGGCCCGCAGACCAATGTCGTCTGCCTGAATCAGGACCCGAAAAATCCGGCGACGGCGTCCTTGCCGGCGGCATGGACGATCCAGCAGGAGGAGGTCTATCAATTCAGCAATTATGTGCCGGCGAATGTCCATGAACTGCTCATCATGGACAAGCACCCGGAAACCGGCGAGGCGGGACATTTCGCCGTGTCGTGGTGCAAGAATTATGGCGGCGGCCGGGTCTTTTACACGTCGCTCGGCCACCGCGACGACATCATCGACCCGGACCCCGATGTGAAAGACCGGAAAAATTCCGTGGAAATCTCCAAGGCCTATCGCGCCCATGTCCTCGGCGGCATTGAATGGGCGCTGGGGTTGAAAAACTGAGATCCGTCCGTCCGGTTGCCATCCCGGTGGTTTAGGTGCGGAATTGCCGGAGTTGTTTTGGCGTGAGCAGCCACGCGAGCGAGGCGCAGCGCGCGTAGCCAAGATGACGGACTTCCAATTTTGCCAGTCCGCCTTTTTTTAATTCGATCGCCGTGGTCGTACTGCCGGAGATCAGCAGCGAAATGAACTGGCTCAAATACGGTTCGTGCCCGACGAGCAGGATGTTTTTTGAGTTAACGCCGGTTTCGATGAGTTGTTCGATGAGCAGTTTCGGACTGCCGTCCGGCGCGAGATGGGCGGTCGGCACCGGTTTCTGCTTGAGCTTCAATTCTTTGGCCACGCATTGCGCCGTCTGCCGGGCGCGTAACAAGGGACTGGACAGCACGGCGTCAAATTTCAAACCCAGCTCGCGCATCGCCTCCGCCGCGCGCACCAATTTCATCTTGCCCTCGTGTGAAAGCGGGCGATCCGCGTCCGGTAAATCTTTTGGCAACCCTTCTTCACCGGGGTTGGACGCGAGGGCGTGGCGCAGGATGAACAGGTTCATGATTTTTTGGTTTTAGGGAAGGGCGAGGATGCGAGCGTGACCCGGGTCACTTTTTCCTTGGATTTCTGCGCGGTCTTGGGCGCGGCCAGGGCCATGAATTCGGCCTGGCACCGGCGCGGTTTTTCGCCGGCGGAGATTTTGACGCGGCGATAAACGCCGTTGGCTCCCAGAAAACGGGCCTTCACGTTGTCCGCCAGCTGGATCCCCAATATTTCGCGGAACACCCGGTCGCAAAGGTTTCCGTCCTCGATCGGGAAAACGACCTCGATGCGGCGGAAAAGGTTTCGCGGCATCCAGTCCGCGCTGCCGACGAAGATCTCCGGCTGGCAGGCATTTTCAAAATAATAAATGCGCGAGTGTTCGAGAAAGCGGTCGATGATGCTGCGCACGGTGATGTTCTCGCTCAAACCCGGGACACCCGGGTGCAGGCAGCAGATGCCGCGGATGATGAGATCGATCTTCACGCCCGCCTGGGAGGCGGCGTAAAGCGCCTCGATCAACTTCGGTTCCACGAGCGAATTGAACTTGGCGATGATGCGCGCGGGCAATCCGCGTTTGGCGTTTTCCGCCTCGCGGGCGATGAGCGCCAGCAGCCGGGAATGCAGATCAAACGGCGCGACCAGCAGTTTTTTCATTCCCTGGAACTGGCACACGCCGGTGAGCAGGTTGAAAAGATTCGTCGCATCCTCCCCGAATTCCGCACGACAGGTCAGCAGGCTCAGGTCAGTGTAAAGTTTCGCCGTGTTCGGGTTGTAATTGCCCGTGCCGAGGTGGACATACCGGAGGATATTATTCCCCTCGCGCCGGACGACGAGCGTGCACTTGGCGTGGATCTTGAAGCCGACGAGGCCGTAAACGACGTGCACGCCGTTTTCCTCCAGCTTGCGCGCCCATTCGATATTGTTCGCCTCGTCAAAACGCGCGCGCAATTCGACCACCGCCGTGACCTGCTTGCCGTTATTGACGGCGTTCATGAGCGCGCCGACGATCCGGGCATCGCCACCCGTGCGATAGAGCGTCATCTTGATCGCGAGCACATCGCGGTCGATGGCGGCATGTTCGAGAAATTCGACAACGGTGGAAAAACTTTCGTAGGGATGATGCAGCAGGATGTCGCGTTCGCGGATGGCAGTGAACAGGTCCGTCTTGCCGCGTAATGCGGGTGCGACCGGGGCGGTGAACGGGGCGTCGCGCAGTTCCGGCGAATGATTACCGGCATACAGCATCATCAGGCGCGTGGGATTCAGCGGGCCCTTGATGAGATACAGGTCTTCCTCGCCCAGATTCAGCGTGTGGAGCAGCGCATCGCGGATTTCCACGGGACAATCGTGCTCGATCTCCAGACGCACGGCCTGGCCGCGGCGGCGTTTGTGCAATTCCTCCTCGACGGCTTTCAACAAATTCGGCGTATCGCCCTCGTCAACGTAAAGCTCGCTGTTGCGGGTGAGGCGGAATGCCCAGCAGCCGAGGATTTTGGTGCCGGGAAACAGGTCGTGCAGGAAACGGCCGATGAGCTGGCCGAGGAAAACGTAATCGCGAAATCCATCGTCACGCGGCAACTGGATGAGGCGCGGCAGGATCGCGGGGCACTGGACCACGGCGAGGTGTTTCAGCGGCGCGCCGTTTTTTTCGATCTCCAGCCGCACCATCAGGTTGAGGGATTTGTTCAGGAGCTGCGGAAACGGGTGCGCTGGGTCGATGGCCAGCGGGGTGAGCACGGGCCGGACCTGTTCGTGATAGAATTTATCGAGCCAGGCGAGGTCTTCCTTTTCAAGCGCGTCGAAAGCGAGGAGGCGAATTTTGTTTTTGGCGAGCTCGGGCTGGATTTGCCCGTGCCAGCAGGCGTATTTGTCCGCGACCATTTTACGGACGCGCTGGGTGATGGCATCCAGGATTTCCTGGTGCGTCCGTCCGTCGGCGCTGCGTCCCGAGGCACCGCTTTCGATCTGCTGCTTGATGCCGGCGACGCGCACCTCAAAAAATTCATCAAGATTGGAACTGACGATGGTGAAAAATTTCAGGCGCTCAAGCAGCGGGTTGGTGGGGTCGCACGCCTCGTCCAGCACGCGCTGGTTGAATTCCAGCCAGCTCAATTCGCGGTTGAGAAATTTTGCCTTCGTGTCGGACGTGTGCTTCACGCGGAGTATCGTAAGATAACGGCGCGGAAGCCGGAAGTTACATTTTATGGATTTCCATGATGCTGGAATAAATCAGCGCAAACTTTTCATTGAAAATACTTTACGTCAACCGGCAACATTTTTGCAGGGTGGCATCCTACACACTTAATCGAACCCGTCAATAATGATAAATGACTAGGCCGTTTTGGTTGAATTAACGGACGGGCGCGGCATCATGAACAAAAGGAAAAAGGAGAATCAGGTGAAGGACAGGAGACTGGCGAATCAGAATAGCCGGTATTTTGCCGCACCGTAACACCAAGCCAGCCAACTTCAGTTATGCAAACCGTATATCGTTTCAAACCGCGTTCATCGTCTTCCAATGTCGTCCGGCTCGCGGCAGCCCTCGTGATGTTGGGATTTTGTACTTCGGTTCCCGCGCAAAGTCTCTGGAATAATGCAAGCAGTTCGACCACCTGGTTGACGGCCGGCAACTGGACGCCGAGCGGCATACCTAATACGGGAACAAATGCGCAGTTCGCTGCCAATCCAACGAGCGGCACAACCGGCATTGGTATCAACATGAATACCGCCGGCGGCTTGCAAAGAGTCGGCGCCATCGAGGTGACCAGTGCGCGCAGCAGCCTCAATCTACTGATCGGGAACAGCAGCACCAGTGCGACCGGTGTGTTGGAACTCGACGGTACGACTGTCAATAGCATCCCCAATACCATTCTCCGTAATGCCGGAACGGGCACGACGACTTTGATATTGGCACTTACCCAAGGCAGTTCCAGTGCCCTCGTTATGGGTCTGAGCAACAACGTGCCGAACGGCCTCATCGACTGCACCTCGGCCATCACCATTTCCAACATCATTACCGGCTACGGCTTCACCATGATCGGTGCCGGCAACCTGGCGCTTACGGCCTCAAACCTTTACTCCGGCAACACCGTCATTAGCAACGGTGTTTTGGCCATGCCGGATGGCGGCTATATCAACAATTCCACGCTCGTGCTGGCGGGTGGCACGTTTCAACGTCTTCCGCAAAATATCACGGCGGTCCGCGGCAACGCCTACCGAAATCCGGTCATCGTCTCCAATAACTCCATCATTGAGACCACGACGACCTCCTCGCGTTACATCCATTTCGACTCGCCGTTCACCGGGCTGCCCGGCACGACGTTGATCCTGACCAATACTGCGACCCCGGGGGTCTGCCATTTTCGTGTCTATGCGAATAGTATCAACTACGCGGGCAAAATCGTGCTCGCCAACGGCGGTGGCGGCTCGGTGATATTTGAAAGCTACGTTACCAATAGCGGTGTGGCCGGCACGGAAGAGATTTTCACCGGCCTCATCAGCGGCGGCGGCCTGATGTACAAAAATGTCGAAAGCCCGGCCACCGGTGGCAGCCTGGTATTGAGCAACGCCAATAACACTTATTCCGGCGGTACGCAAATCCACGCCGGTTACGTGGGCCTGGGCGCGGCGAACTGCCTCGGTTCCGGCAATGTGACGCTTGGTTATGATCCGGGACTGCTCGGTCTTTACGCCGTTGATGCCGCGCGCACCCTGACCAACGACGTCACTGTCGACACCACGATCGTCAACTCCACCAACCTTGTCATCAAAGGTTCACAGAACTTGACGCTCGCCGGACGCCTGCTCATCCACACCAACTTCACGCAGCTCACCATCAGCAACACCGCGGCCACCACGATTTCCGGCGTCATCACCAACGCTTACACGACGTCGCTTGGTATCAATAAAACCGGCCCCGGCACCCTGACTTTGAGCGGCGCAAATACATTCAAAGGTTCAACCATCGTCAGCGCGGGCACGCTTGCGCTCACCGGCGGGGCGACGCTGGCAAACATCACCAACCTGGCGCTCGCGGGCGGCGCGACGCTCGATATCTCCGCGTTGAGCAGCACATTCACGCTGGCGGGTTCGGAAGCGTTTCAAGCTGTCAATGCGAAGGGCACCACCGCCAATCTGGTTTGCAGCGGCACGGCGGGAATGACTCTTGGCGCCAGCAGCCCGCTCGGCATCGCGTATTCCAACGGAGTGCCATCCGTCACCGTCAGCGGCGGGGCGCTTACGCTTGCCAGCGGGAATGTCGGAACCGTCACGGTCGCGAATGGCGGCGCAGGCTTGCCGGCGGGTGTTTATAAGTTGATCGCCGCCGGCTCGGGCGGCTCGGTCGCCGGGAACGCCCCCGGTTCCGTCACGGTGGGCGGCGACGGAATTGCCGGCAGTACACCATCGCTCGTGATTTCCAATGCCGAACTTTACCTTTTCGTGGCGGCGAACACGTCGCCGCCGCTAGCGCCGGTCGCCACCACCGCCACGGGCACAAACGTCATCGCGTTCACCGCCAGTTGGAACAGTTCCGCCGGCGCGACCGATTATCACATCGACGTTTCCACGTCGCCGACGTTCGGCACGTTTGTCTATCAGGATTACGACGTCGGGGCGGTGACTTCATTCCTCGTCACCAATTTGAGCCCGGCGACAGTTTATTATTACGAGGTCCGCGCGACTAATGCCTTCGGGTCGAGCGGTAATTCCGCGACCATCACCGTCACCACGCTTGTCGCACCCTATGTCTGGAACGCGACCGACGGCAACTGGAGTGCCGCTTCGAGCTGGCAATACGCCAACGTCCCGGGCAACGGCGTGAATGTGGGCTTCACCGGCGCCGGCGGAAATTCGACCAATGACCTTTCCGCACCGGCGCTCAACTCGCTGGTGTTCTCCAACGGTGCGGGCGCGTATCAGATTTCCGGCAACGCATTTGTCTTCAGCAACGGCGTGGTCAACAGCTCGACCGCGCCGCAAACAATTTCCGCGCCGGTCACGCTCGGCCTGGCAGAAACGTTTAACGCCTCGGCGGGCGCGCTGAATTTTTCCGGCCCGATCACGAATGCGGGCGACACGCTCACGTTTAATGCCGCCGTGGCCAGCACCAACAGCGGGGCGATTTCCGGCACCGGCAGCCTGACCAAGACCGGCAGCAGCACGCTGCTGCTTTCCGGCCCGAACACTTTTTCGGGCGGTATCACCGTGAGCGCGGGCACGTTGCAACTTTTCAATAATGCGGTGGCGTCAGGCCCCACGAACGTGGCACTGGCCAACACCGCCGGTGTAACCTTGGGGATCAGTGATACGGAAACGGTCGCCGGCATCACGGGCGGCGGTTCAACCGGCGGCACGGTTGCGCTGGGCGCGAACAACCTTTACGTCACCGCCTCGTCCGGCTCGAACAACTACGCGGGCGCGGTCAGCGGCACGGGCAAATTGATCAAAGGCGGCGCCGGCACCACGCTCTCGCTGTCCAGCGCGTCCGCCATCGGGTCCGCGTGCACGTTGCGGGTGGAAAATGGAACCTTGGATCTGGACCGCGGCGGCGGCGCATTGATCGGCATCGTCGGTAGCGGCAACACCATCGAGCTGGCGGGCGGCACGCTGCAGATCAGCTCGAGCGTGCAGGCGAATTTTGGTTTTGCCGCGGGTGCGTTCAACATCTATTCCAACTCGACGGTTTTCTTCGACCGCACCGGCACCAGCAGCGGCCAGAGCCCGACCAACTCCTCGCCGCTGAATTTTTACAATAACTCCACGCTGTCGTTCACTTACAGCCCGCAGATCACCAGCGCCACGACATTGTTTGACGCGCCCGGCCACACACTTTTTTCCTATGGCACGTTCGCCTTCGGCGCTTATACCGTGACGATCGCCAATCCCATCGGCGAATCCGGCGGCAGCTTCGGTTTTACCAAGACCAGCACGGGCATATTGAATTTGAACGCGGTCAACACCTATTCCGGCAACACGACGAATGCGCAGGGAACGATCGCGATCAATGCCACCTCGACCTTCGGCAATGGCAACGGCACGCTGGTGCTGGCGGGCGGTAATATTCTCAATACCAGCAGCCGCGCCGGGGCGTCAATCCCGAACCCGGTGTTGATGACCGCCGACACCACGATTTACGGCGACGGCACGCTGACAAACAGTTTGCGTATCTTTCCGCTCAGCGGCCAGTTCACCACGGCCGGCGGCACGTTGACCATCCGCAATGAAGACAGCAACGCCACTTCCACCAACAATGAATTCCGCGTTCGCTTTACGGCGGGCGGCCTCAATCTGACCCAGCCAATCGTCCTCGGTTCGGCCAGCGACCTGCCCGCTACCAACGCCATCGCCGAAATCGAATTTTATGGCACCAATACCGCCGCGCCGCAGACCATTTCCGGCAACATTTCCGGATCCGGCGCCGTGTTCCGGGCCTTTTCCAGCGGTGGTATCACCATGTTGACGGGATCCAATACTTATTCGGGTGGAACCACGATTGCCGCCGGCACCTTGTTCGCCAACAGCACGACAACTTCCACCGGCACCAACTTCGTTTCTGTCACCGGCGGTGTGCTGGGCGGCAACGGGGTCATCCTCGGGCCGGTCGGTGTCGTGTCCGGTGGTACCTTGCAGGCGGGGCTCGGCAGTGGTGATACCTCGACGCTGGCGGTCAGTAATGCGCTTACGCTCGCAGGCAATGCCATCTTTGCCGTGAACCGTGCAAATGCGCAAAACGCCGCGGAGGTTTCCGGCCTCACTACCGTTACTTATGGCGGCACGCTTACGCTCACAAACTTCGGGGCCGCATTGCAGGCCGGCGACACGTTCAATTTGTTCAGCGCGGGAAGTTATTCCGGTTCGTTCGCCAGCATCGTTTTACCTGCGCTCGGCCCGAATCTCATCTGGGTCACGAACCTTTCCACGGGCGCCATGGCGGTGGTTGCAACCACGACGCTCACGCTCGCGAGTTCGGAAAATCCATCCGGCTATCTTGACGCGCTTACGTTCACCGCGAATGTACAGACCAACGGTACCACCGCCGGCGGGGCAACGGGACAAGTCATATTCTCCGCATCCGGCACGCCGTTCAGCACAAACAACGTGAGCGGCGGTGCGGCCACCAGTGGAAGCATCAGTTCGTTGCCGCGCGGCACGAATGTGATCAATGCAGTGTATTCCGGTGATATAAATTATCTCGCCAGCACGAATGCGTTGAATCAAGTCGTCACGAATCATCCGCCGGTCGCCGGCAACGTGAGCTACACGCTTTACGGGGGAGTGAATTCATTGCACGTCAGCATCAGCAACCTGCTTGCGACCGTGACGGACACAGACGGCGACATGCCGTCGCTTGCCGGATTCAGCATGAGCACCAATGGCATCACGCTCATGAGCGGCGGCGGCAATTTGAACTATTACAACCCCGCCCAGGTCAACGACCAGTTCACCTATACGGTGAGCGACGGATTTGGGGGTACAAACAGTGCAGCCGTGAACATCATCATCAGCACGAATTCCGTCTCCGGCCAGAGTGCGGCCATCAACGTCATGGGCGGATCGGCCGTGCTTACGTTCGCCGGTATTCCCGGTTTGAGTTACAGCGTGGCACGCTCGACGGATTTTAGCACATGGACGGTCATCCTGACAACGAACGCGCCTGCGGGCGGAGTGTTTACCTTTACGGACCTCAGCGCCCCGCAGCCGACGGCGTTCTACCGGTTGCAATATAACCCATGAGGGTTTTCGATAAAACTTCGCGGGCGGTGTTTAGAAATCCGAAGGCCGTCCGCGAATGAACTTGCCCTGCGCGGGCGTTTGGGCAGAATAACGCTGTCGCCGTCATTTCAAATCTCGGCTTCATGGTTCGGGGCGTAGCGTAGCCCGGCTAGCGCGCTTGCTTGGGGTGCAAGAGGTCGGGAGTTCAAATCTCCCCGCCCCGACCATTCTTCAATTTTCTAAACGGTTGGCATGGTTGATGCATCCACTTGGATTTGCCATGAAAAACCAGACCCGTAAATCCATCCGCAGTGAACTCTTTAATTCGCTGAACCTTATCTGGCCCACCAACCGTCTCCGCACGGCGCGCGTTGATTTTTGGGGTGCTGTCGCCCTGGTCTGCGCCATTGGCATGGTGGCCAAGCTGGCCCAGACAGTGCTCTCACATTAAGACACATTGTATCGTTTTTAAGCAGCGGTAATCCACGGATGGATTTCCGCTGTTTTCTTTTTTAGGGGGGAAGTATCGAAACGGCGGGGGGGGGAAAGAAGGGGCAAAGGAACAATTCAACGGACGCTCGGGGAGACCGAACCCTCAATTCTCAATTTTCGGCGTGAAGGAAAGTTCGTAGTCGCCCAGCGCCACTTCCAGCGGTTTACCCGATTTGGCGCTGACCTGCGTCACTGAAAGATCACGCGTCAGCCCGCCGGAGGTCAAAGATTTCAACGCCACGGTCACTTCCAGATTATGTCCGTCATCGCGCGCCAGCAACGTGCAATTTTTCCCGTTGCTCAACTGGAAGCTCGTTTCGCAATGATTCGTGAGCATCACTTCGCCGAGACACAAATCGCCCGCCTTGAGCGCAACGCCATTTGTCACCGCAGCGGGATTGGCGGCGGCTATTTTGGCGGCCGGGTGAGATGCGGTTTTATGCCATATCGCCGGGGCGTATTTGTAGCCGGCGCCGCCAACACCGCCGATGAGGGCGGTAATAATCATCACACCCCGCCGGATTTTCATCAGCGCCGAAAATGTCTCAGAAATGCTCATGCCGGTTTCCAAGCAGGAAACAGGCCGTGTCAAAAACCCTTGAAAATCAAGGGGGGAGCAGTTCTCCCGTTGTCCCGTTCTTAATCTGCGCGGTCAAAAATCAGTAGCCTGCCGCCTTCTTTGATCGACAAACGCAGGCCGTCGGTGGTCGTTGCCGTCAGATATTTCTCATTCGTATCGTACGTCACATGCAGCGTGTAGGTATCACCGTCGCGGCTCCAATCGCCAGTCCACGCCTCCAGATCGTACGGCGGCTGGTTCTGCCGCGGTTTTGTGGAAAAGAGCGGATAGCTCTTCACGAATACCTGATTATCGCCCGTAACGAGAAGGGTGGCCTGCCCGTAGGCGGCCGACCATAGCGAACGGACCGCCGCGATTTCTTTTGGCTGGAGTTGAGGCTGGTTCTGGCGCAGCCAGGCGAGCGTGACGTTGGCGTTGAACCGCCACGAGCCAATTAATTTTTCAGAATCGTATTTGGTATTACCCGTTTGCAGGTACGTCAGGAGATCATCGCCGTTCGTGTCGAAAAATCCCCGCATACGCGCGCGCAGATCCTTGTTCTTCAAGAAATCCTGGACATTGCCGTCACTCCAGATGTCGCCGATGGATGCGCCGGCGGCCGGTGCATTCGTCAAGGTCGCGTCGGTCACATACGGCTGCATTTCGTCGCGTTGCCAGAGCGAAGTCAGGCCCGGATAGGTCGCCAGGCGCGCGTCCGCGTCCGGGTTCTGCATCAGGAATCCCGCGAAATCCGCGAGCTTGTAATTTTCCGCCGACGGCGTGCCGATCGCGGCGGCGGTGCGCGCAAAGCCGGTGGACTCCAGCTCGTTGCCGAGGTTGTTCATCAGGCGCGTGACCCAGGGCGACTCCGTGGCGTTCGCGGAAATCTGCGTTGTCCAATATGCGAAGTTGAAAATGAAGAAGCTGATCAAGGCAAAGTACGCCGCGCCGTTCACGAGGCCCACACAGATGCCGAGCCGCACGTTCAGCCGCTCCCACAACGCCAGTTGCAGCTGGCCGGCCTGGTGGCGGTAATAGACGTCCAGCTTGCGATTCACGTTGAAGGCGATGACTGCGAAAATGGTGGTCACCAGGATGAACCCGCACACCGGCGAAAAGATCCATTGGTAAACCGGATTCGCCACGCCGAACCACGGCATCAGGAAATGGAAAATTTTTCCGAAAGGCACCGCCAGCAGCCAGGCGAAGAAAATGCCGACGAAAGCGATGCAGGCACGTACGCCGCCCTGCCGCCAGCCCGCCAGCCCGCCCAGCGCAAGGACGATGATGGCCAAAATCCAGATACTCATACCGCCATTAAAAATCATCCACCAAAAAATGCACGCCAAAATTACCGGCGACCTGACCCGGTGGGGCGGGCGTCCTCGCGAGCCGCCGTGAGCCTTGGGTTTGAGCGGTTCGCGAGGTCGCTCGCCCCACCGCCGCTTGGATTCGCATTTGCCGTTGAAAATGTCCCGCGCTCGCGGTAATTCAAAGGCGTGGGCAAGACGTATTTTTTCGAATGTCCGCTCTGCCATTACCGTACCAAGGTCTGTGGCGGCGCGGCCAGCGGCCGGCATTGCGAGGTGCAGACCGTGGCGTGCCGGGACTGCCGCGAACTGCTGGATGTCTACATCCGCGTGTGCCGGCGCGCCGGGGCAAAGGAGGGCGGCAAGTTTCCCGGTTTCTTCCGTCCGGAAATTCCGCCCGGCGTCTTGAGCGATGAAAAACTGGGCAAGCTCGTCTGGAAGGATTTTAAGCCCATGTGCCCCACCGATGAAAAACACTCCGTGGAACCATGGAACGACCCCGGCCGCTGCCCGCGCTGCGGCAGTTATATGGAGAAGAATGGCTTTCCCTTCCGCGTGTGGGATTAAACTTCCATTGCCGCTGGATCAGGGGATTGAAAGACGATTAGTGGCGGTGGGTTGCTGCCGGATGATGTTGTTCATATTTGCAGATTGGCACCATTCCGCATGGCCGTCGGCAAAGGCAAGATTTCCGCCCTTCAAATGGATTTCCTGCGTCCACCTCAAATTAATGTTTGTAGTGACGATCAGCGTGCCGCTCAAGGTAGTGTAGCCGTCGGTTGTCAAATTGCGATCTCCGGCCAGCAATGATTGTGATGTTCCTTTGGTGGAGCAATCAACATTCAGAAAATAGCTGATGTTCAAATCTGTAAATGTTTCAGAGTTGGTGGCGGCTTTTCTGGCTTTATCTAAGGGACAAACCAGCAAGCCGTAAAACTGCTGGCCCGGAATATATTTTTGAATTTTTTCAAAGTGAGGGAAAGTGTGGCTGGTGTAAATGAATTCACTTGTTCCGCCATCTTTGGCCGATACTTGCATCGGATATTTGCCGGCGAAATCACTCGAATACATCAAAAACCCTAGATCAATTTGCTTCAGGTTGCTCATGCACACAGTCCGAAGTGAGCGGCCGCTTCCGGTCAGAGCTGGAAGCAACACCGCGGCAAGAATGGTAATTGCGGCAATCACAACCAAAACTTCAACTAGCGTCAGCGCACGCTCGTTGAATTTTGCCCCGGAAGTTTTCATGGCATTTCAAACATAGTCCCGTTCGTTTCGTTGCCAAGCCAAAAAATGTTTCCATTTCGTCACCGGCCGGTTTTGAAACAAATTGCGCCCCGCCAAATTTTTTCTAAAATGTCCGTCTATGAATTTAGATGCGCTTTATTCCGAACTGACTCTCAAAACCAAGGCAAAAATTGTCCTCATCGTGCTCGACGGCCTCGGCGACATCGCCACGAAGGAACAAAATTATCTCACGCCGCTCGAAGCCGCCCACACCCCGAACCTCGACGCCATCGCAAAAAATTCCGCGCAAGGCCGCATGATTCCCGCCGCCCCCGGCATCACGCCCGGCAGCGGCCCCGGCCATCTCGGCCTCTTCGGTTACGACCCGCTGGAATTTCAGGTCGGCCGCGGCGTCATCGAGGCGCTCGGCCTCGGCATGGAATTGAAGCCCGGCGACGTCTGCGCCCGCGCGAATTTTGCCACGCTCGACGCTAAAGGCATTGTCACCGATCGCCGCGCCGGCCGTATCCCGACCGAGACGTGCAAAAAATTGTGCGCCATGCTTTCCGCCAAGATCAAAAAGATTGGCGACGTTCAGGTTATCATCCAGCCCGGCCTGGAACATCGTTTCGCGATGATCTTCCGCGGCAAAGGCCTCGAAGGCCCGCTGACCGACGCCGACCCGAACCGCGAGGGTTTTGCGATTCCCACCGTAAAGCCGCGTGATCCGAAGAACGCGAAGCAGAAAAAGACCGCCAAGCTCATCGCGGATTTTTACAAGCTCGCCCTGCCGATCTTGAAGAACGAGAAGCCGGCGAACGGTTTTCTCATGCGCGGCATCGCGCACCAGCCGCATATCCCGCTGTTCGAGGACCGCTATCTCCTCAAGCCCGCGTGCCTCGCGGTTTATCCCATGTACAAGGGCCTCGCCCAGCTTGTCGGCATGAAAAAGATCGAAGGGCCGCAGACCATCAATGAACAGTTCGAGCGGTACCTGAAGGAATACGACAACTACGATTTCTTTTTCATCCATTACAAATACACCGACAAATACGGCGAGGACGGAAACTTTGCTGCCAAGAAAAAGGCGATCGAAGATTTCGATTCCGCGCTGCCGATCCTGTTGAAGAAGAAGCCGGACGTGCTCGTCGTCACCGGCGACCATTCCACCCCGTGCGCGCTCAAAGGCCATTCCTGGCATCCGCAGCCGGTGCTGCTCCATTCCGCGTGCAGCGGTTCGGACAAGCTGGAACGCTTCACCGAGACCGGCGCGAACAGCGGCTCGCTCGGCGTGTTCGATTCCAAATACCTGATCCGCCTGATGCAGGCCAATGCGAAGATGTTCGACAAGTTCGGAGCCTAAGTATCATCCTCATGCTCATCCTCAAAACGGATGAATGAGGATGAGGATGATTAAAACAAAATGAATCTGCCCAACAAGCTCACCGTCTCGCGCTTTGCGATGACGGCACTGTTTTTATGGGCGTTGTTTTCACCCTGGAAGTATAGCGAGACGACGGCGCTGATCCTGTTTTCACTCGCGAGCTTCACGGATTATCTGGATGGCCGGATCGCGCGGGCGCGAAACCTCATCACCAACTTCGGCATCTTGATGGACCCGCTGGCGGACAAGATCCTGACCTGCTCGGCCTTCATCGCCTTCGCCGAAAGCACGCACTTGAATCCCGCCGCCCCGGTGAAGGTCTCGGCCTGGATGGTCATCGTCATAGTCGCGCGCGAACTGGCCATCACGGGCTTGCGCCTGCTGGCGGCGTCAAAAAACGTCGTGCTGGCGGCGGAACGCTACGGCAAGCACAAGACCATCTCGCAGATCGCCTGCATCATCGCGCTGCTGGTCGTGGACGCGATGAACGAATGGCCGGCCGGTTTGAAAAATCTTTTTGCGCCCTGGACGCCGATGTTCGCGCAAATCATGTTGTGGATCACCATCGCGCTCACGGCGGTTTCCGGCGCGCTTTACCTGTGGCGCAACCGCGAGTTGTATCTGGATGATGTTTGATTGGCTGGGATGAGGGAATCATCCTCATCGTCGTCCTCGTCCTCGTCCCTCGGCTTTTCAGGTTTGATTTGGTCTGATTTACTTTGATTTACCCTCATACACTTGATTGGCAAGGGGTTTTTTGGCCCGAAAATTGGGTTCGTTTTTTTGGACACTTATGCACTTTCATTGGGTTTTTTGCGGAAAAATTGGGTTCGTTTCGTAATTTCCACCCCCCATGCGTGATGCCTTGCCTCAAAGCGGGCTCACCAACCACCCGCCGGCTCGTAAATTACGTTGGCCCGTCCGGCTCGGCCTTCGTTTCGTAATTGTCTATATTCGCGGCTTCCCAACTTCAGCGTTTTCCCTCGTCCTCGTCGTCGTCCTCGTCCTCGACTCCCGATCAGGTTTGATTTGGTCGGATTTGGCTTGCCGCGCCGAAGTTTTAACGTAGGCGGGTTTGATTTACTTTGATTCGGTCGGATTCACCCGGAGCGCGGGTCTGTGACCCGCAGGACCGCCGCTTACTTTGTAGCTTTCACGCAACCTGAAACCCGAAACATTCAACCTCGATTTGGTTTGATTTACCCTGATTCGGCCTGATTCCGGCAGTCCATCCATCAACTATCAACTTTCCCAACCTTGCCTAACTTTGACTATGTTTGCCCAACCTTGACCCGGTTTGACTCCACCATTCTGGACGCTGGTTCACGACGAACCGCTGCGAGCGTTTCTCCTTCTCCCCGGGGGAGAAGGCCGGGATGAGGGCGAGCAACATACTTGTTTGAACCTTCAATCTGAAACCTTTGGTCCGTAGCAACTCATCACTCGTCACTATTTTGGTTTGATTTGGTCGGATTTACTCGGATAAAACCCCCAGCGGCCGCCACTTGAATTGGTGGCGGTAGTGCTCCGCCGCCACCAATTGAGAGCCGCCTAGTCCTTCCAATTTTGGAAACCAACCTTGACTAACTTTGACTATGCCGGTTCAGCCGCAGGCTGGGTGGAATGGCTCGATTCAAGCCATTCCGCCCCTGATCACCTGTCCGGCTCGGACCGTCGCGCCGCACGTGCCAGATCCTGTCTGCCATCTCCCAGCTTCTATTTCCCATATGTCAAAGATCGACCACGGCGTTGACTATAATCTCAGTTTGCTTATTTTGTCAACTATTTTGATGTTCTTGTTTACATGAGGCAAAGCCTAAAATCCGAAACCCGAAACGGGAGGGATGGCGTGACGCCGTCCGCTTTCATTGCCTATGGCCCGGCCATCAGCCCGATTTTTTTCAAGAAGTTTCCCAAATCCGCGTCAACGCGGGCAACCCGCAAGAGGTCATCCAATGAAAATTGCCGCCCAAGGGCGTGCGCGTTCACCGGCTTCTGATAATTCGGCCAATAGGTTTTCAATTTCGTTTCAGATGATGCTGCATTGGGAATTTCACGCTCCATTCCGGGCATCATTCGCAGCAACAGTCCTTCGTGGTCCGGGCTTTGAACGCAAACGGTAAATTTGTGTTTCGCGGCCTCGCCTTTCAACTTTTCAATTGACCAGTCACCCTGCTGCGCACGATCAGCATCCACTATCAGAAAGCGGCCTTTGTATGCCCCTGAAATTTTGCACCCTTTGGCGTGCTGTTTCACAGCCTTTTCAAGCATGGATTTGAAACCGCCGCCGCCGAGCAGCACGTCATCAAGATGAATGTGCAGTTCCCCTTGCGCCAGCACTTGCAGCCAAACGAGGAAGGATTGTTCGCTTTCGCCTTCGACAGCGACAAAGAACCGCGTCCGTTTTTTAATAGTTTGCGCCGCCATACGTCAACCGATATGTGGCACGGCCCCAAGTTCGCCGGAGAGATATTTTCTCATCAGGCTTGGCTCGCGGCGAAGTCCCTTGATTTCGCGTGCGCCATATATGCGTGTAGGTTTTCCACTCGGCTTTTCGGAAAAAAACACCTGCTCTTTTTCCAGTTGGTCGAGAATCGCTGGATTGTGCGCCGTGAATAGAAGTTGCGCACCCTTTGGATTGCGCTCCTTGTCGTAAAACCAGCGGAACAGTTCAGGCACCAGCAGGGGATGAATGTCGGTGTCCATTTCATCAATCACCGCCACCCCGCCGTTATCCAAAACAAATTGCAGGAGCGGAAAAATCTCGATAAACCGGCGCGTCCCCATTGATTCCTGCGCGAGAACAATGTCGCAATCCAGACCAAAGTGCTTGAATGTCGCAATGGGGCCGTTGTTTCCGGGATGAATTTTCATTTCTTCAAGACCCAAATCAAGGCGGCTAAGTTCACGGTTCAAACGCTTTAGATAGTCGGGGCTTTGCGCGTAGAAGGTCAGGGCGTTGTTAAGTCCTCCATTCGCCTTGTCCAGACCGAAGATGTTGGTTTGCAATCCACGCAGCGACAAAATGAAATCGCTGGAAATTTTGTGGTTAAGTTGCGCCAGTGTGCTGATGACACTCGCATTTGCACGGATGCTTTGAATTCGAGAATCGCCGCCCGTTATGCCGAATTCCTTGCCAAATGTAAATTTTTGCTGCTGCCGTTCAAAAATCCTGCGGAATTTTCCATGCGGTGCATAGGCCAGCGATTCATAATTTACCGCGCTGCCAAACTTGTTTGGCTCATTGGCAATGTGCAGCTCATATCGAAACACCGCAGGAGCCGCGTTTTCACCAAGCTGGCCGTCATATTCGATGACGATTTTCGTCGGCAGATTCCACCATTTGTTGTGTGCATACGGGTTGAAAAACGGAATGGCATTGTTGGGTGGCAGGGTAAAACTATGCTGCACAAACCATGCGGTTGTGGAAATGGCGCGTAGCACGGTGGACTTGCCGGAAGCGTTTGGCCCGTAAACGCCGACAATCAGCGGCAACCGTTGACCGGGAACGGCCCGCGAATCGCGAAAACAGCCCAAATCCGGCGCGTTGGCAGGCACCCGGAAATTCAATTCCTGGCTGTCGGCCACCGAAAAGAAGTTTTCTATTGTGATGCTCTGTATCATACAGGAAAAGTTTGCATATTTTATGTCAAAGTGCAATTTAAAATGTCATTAATAAACAAACAAAATCCAACTTTAGCTTAAAAAAGACGTTATGTGCGATTTTTCCCATTTTCCCCATTGTCCAAGAGGCGCAGGGCCGCTCGCCTTCAGCGTGGCAACTCGAATCCAACGCTGCCGAGATGAACGCCGAGCGGAAAGCGTTTTACCAGTTGCTTTGGCACCTGGGCGGGAGCCAGGGCGACATCGCCAGCTTGAAGGGAGAAGACGTGGACTGGGAAAACGGCACAGTCAGTTTTTCACGGAAGAAGACCGGCGTGCCGGTAATAGTGCGGCTAGGGAAGGAGGCGCTGGACATTCTGCGAGACCCACCGGCGGAAGGTTTGCTGTTTCCGTATCTGGCAAGTGTGCGGGCAGGGGACAGGGCGACAGAATTTAGATCGCGGTGTCGGCAACTCGGCATTCAGGGCGTGACATTGCACAGCTACCGATATGCGTGGGCTGAACGGGCAAAGACGGCGGGAATGCCGGAACGTTTTGCGATGGAGAACTTGGGGCATAACAGCAAAGCTGTGCATCGGGCTTATGCAAAGAAAGCGCTGGTGAAAATTCCGTCGCTGGAGGATTACGAAAAGAAAGCGGCTTAAAAAAACGTGCAGCCTATCCTCATATTAGGCTGCAAGAACATAGTAATCATCCTGCCTCTTCTTTCATTCGGACTATGTCCAAAACTCGCTGGGCTGGATACTCTACGCCTTTCTTCCGAAGATATGGCGTAGCAGTGACAACTGCTTCGCGCACAGAGCTGAAAAGGAATACTCGTACGCTTGGTGAGTGAATCATCTCTTTCGGAACTGCGATCTGAATCATCAGCTTCTTCTGCTTTCTGGAAAACTTGGCAGTGCGCACGCCCACATAATCTAGATCTCCAAAAATCGAGCCAGGCACATGAAAAATGACATTGAGTGAAAATGGGAGCGAATCATCCGGTGGAAAACTAAAACCTCTGAGCGCGCGTTCAATCGGAGTCCCCGAAAGTTCTCCTCCACCAAAAATAGCGCCAATGGTGATCGAGGTCATGCAGCCTAACTATTTATTATGCCGCAGTGCGTGCACACCCCTGAGCACAGTTTGTTTTTTACCGCAGCATGTATCGTGGATTTATGAAAGCGGACTTGCGAATTTCTGTCAAAGACTATTCTCGCAACGAAATTCTCATGGGAGCGTAATACACCGTTTGGCGGCATTCTTTTCCTGCCAGTGTTGGTTGAGGGCGTTGGTCATTCGCACCAGCCATGCACGGTCTTTGACCAGTTCCAGCACTTCCAGAGCAGCGAAATACTTAACGCTGTTTGGCTGGGGATTGCCCAGCGGCTTTAGGAGCCGCGTCGCCACCAGCACCGGAATATCATGCGGCTGGCAGTTCAGCACCCAAGCCACTTGTTCGGCAGTGAGACGCGCTGGCGACTGACCCAGCAGCCGGAGAAATTGATTTTGTTCCTCTTTCATGTTCAATCCTCCTTAACCGTTCTCGGAAAGGGGTCAAACCTGACTAATGACGTGTTTTTGGATTGGAAAGGATCCCAGCCATTTACATTTGTTATGTTCAGGTTGACTGGCGTACAACCTGTGATTTTCTCCGCCGTTCCGATAGAAACCTTGCTACTCATTTTCACCGGACTCATATTGAAACCCATGCAATTGAGCGATTTTTTGAATATCAATACTTGGGGGGATTCGGTCCGTAAAGTCCTTTTTGGAATGTTGCCGCGGCGGGCGCAGATCGAAAAAGTCAGAACTGAAATCAATAGCGGCCTTTTAAAGAAATATGGCCGGATGACCAGGCTCGAGGTGGATAAGGAAAGCAAAACCATCAATGCCGACTTGGATTTGAAAGGTGAAAAAGAAGGCATTCGGATCACGCTTTCAAACTACCGGCTCATTCAGGAAGGAAAAAATCCGGTCCTGGAATTCGGGGTCATCGGGGCATCCCGGGAATGGCTCGATGTCCTGCTCAAAACCCTGGTAAAAACCAGCGTCATCCCGGAACGGATGGAAGTCAAAAACCTGCTCCATCAAACCGTCATCAAAGCCCTTCTTTGATTGAGCCCTGAAAATCCCGCCGCTCCCGGTCAGCGTTGCCTCGCTGCTACTGCCGGCTAGAGCGGTTCAAGAAAAACTGTAGCCATCCTGGCTGGGCCGGCATTCTCCCTCACCCCAGCCCTCTCCCGCTCGGAGAGGGAGAAAACACGCCCCGCGTTTCGGCATGGCAACGGTTGAATTCAATAGTGCGACTGACAAATTTTACGAACCCATCCAATAGCTGTTCCCTCTCCCGGCGGGAGAGGGTCAGGGTGAGGGAGAGCGTAACGCCAAAGAATTAGCAGCCATAGTTTTTATTGAATAGCTGTAGCCCGGGCTGCTACAGCATGGACGTCGGGACCCTCATGGTGTTTTCGCGATCAAACTTTTAATGACCTGTTCAATCGTTGACTTCCCCTTGAAATGCTCCGCGGCGCTGCCTTCAAAATCAATCCATCCGGAATTAAACCCCTCCACCATTTCGATCCGCGCGCCGGTGCCATCGGCGGGCATTCCCTGGGCCACAAACTTCTCCTGCCACTGTGACCGGGGAATGGGACGCACGTTTACTTCTCTTCCCAGGACATTTGAAAACGCTTTCGCGGCGTCGAGCGGGGAATACCGCTTTGGACCTTCCAGTTCAAGTACCCGGTTTCCTTTCCAATTTTCCAGCAGTGTCTTTGCCGCGAGTTCTCCAATGTCCTGCGTTGCCACCATGGGGAACTCCTTGGTGGCGGGTTCCAGATAAATGTCGATCTGGCCGGATTCGCGGGCGCTTGGCACATCCCACTGATAGTTTTCAAGGAACCACGCCGCTCGAATGAACGCATTGGCGATGGGAAGTTTTCCCATGATTTCCTCCAGCATGTAAGACTGGGTGATAAGCCCAAGCCCCCGGTCATGCTGCGCGCCAACGGAGGAAAGGTAGACGGCCTTCGGCGGAGTTGTTTTCGCGAGGGCCGTCTGGATGTTGGACAACGCAGCCCTGGCCTCGGGAAATCCCGGTTTCGGCGCAAAGTTGGGAGGATTCATCACAAAAACCCCCTCGCATCCTTGCATCGCTTTCACCAACGATTCCGTGTCCGCAACATCCCCCGTTACCAGTTCGACACCTTGTTTTGCCAGATGCGCGGCTTTTGACTTGTCACGCACGATGCCCCTGACTTTTTTCCCCGCCGCGAGCAGGGCCTGCGCAGTTGCGCCGCCAACGTTTCCGGTGATTCCTAGAATGGTGAACATAATGATCCTTTCTTTTTTGTTTAGTTTGAGTTTTGGGTTTCGGAACGAAATTTGAGAGCCGTCAACCACCAGTGATGTCCGTCATACATGGCCGACGGTTGTTCGATGTTATACTGGATGGCGGACGGGCCGATCTGGGTCTCTTCGGTGATCACTTCGCATCCGTCGCCTTTGGGCACAATGAGCCACGTATGGTAGGCATGAATGCCTGTTCCGCCTCCAAACCATCCGAGCCGTTGATTGGGGATGAATTCATGGACGGTGCTTTTGATGGGAAAACCAAACGTTTTCCACGTGAACTCCACCTCCGCTTCCAGTTCGGTTTTTTCGCCGCCCGCAATTTGCATGTCCGAGGCGTTTGAATACCACTTTGGCCATTCCGTCGCTTGGACGAGGTTTTGCCAAATCACGTTGGCCGGCGCCTTGATGAAAATCTCGTTATGGACAAAGGCATCGGCGGTTTCGGGCTCGAAGCCCCGGGGCCAATGAATTTCGCTGCTGGCCTGGCTCAAATCTTTGACCGGCCTGGCCCCGGGATCCGCGGCCGCTCCGGCAAGTGGCTGCAGAACCGAAGCCGCAACGCCTAAAGTAACAATGGAGGTTTTCATAAACATATATTTTTTACTTTGTGAATGTTGTTAATCACCACGGCAGTTTTTGGCCAAGATGGAAATATCCACCCGTCGGGCCGTCATCGGGAAGGGTCGCGAGCATTGCGCTCGTTTTCCCTCCCTCAGACACATCTAAATTCGCTCCTTCGCCCCCCATCTCGGTTCGCACCCAGCCCGGATGCGCGGAATTCACTTTAATGGGCGTATCGCGAAGTTCGTGCGCCAGGTGCACGGTGAAGCTGTTCAGGGCAGTCTTCGATGTGTCATAAGCAAATACTTTGTGCTGATAGATGGGGGACGCCGGGTCGGAATGCAGCGTGAGGGAACCCATGATGCTTGAGACGTTGACGATGCGTCCCGCCGGCGATTTGCGAATCAGGGGCAGCAACCGCTGTGTGAGGTTTACGGTTCCAAAGAAATTCGTTTCGAAAATCTCCCGGAGCAATTCGAGCCGTACCGTGCTTGTGTTGTTCGATCCGGGGATATTGGAACTTGAGGTCAGCGTCTCTTTCCAAATCCCGGCATTGTTGACGAGGATATCGAGCTTTCCGTATTTCTCGTTGATCAGGTCGTAAACATGATTGTGACCCTGAATGTCAGACACATCGAGCGGGATGGCTTCAACGGCATGGCCAAGCCCCCTGAGCTCTTTAAGGGCCTCCTGGCTCTTGGACACGTCACGCACGCCCAAAAGCAGGGTGATGCCGGGCTTTCCCAGCTCGCGCGCCGTTTGCAGGCCGAGTCCTCGATTGGCTCCCGTTATCAATGCAACCTTGTTGTTCGTTTTCATGGGTGCACAATAACCCCGGTTCAGTGATTTCAAAAACGCATTGTTATCATACCAAGAATGATATATTGTCATTCTATGATGGCTTCCGATCCGCGCTTTCTTTCCGGTCTCCCGGTTCTCGCCGCCGTGATCGAGTGCAAAAGCTTTGTGCGGGCCGGCGAGGCGCTGGGTTTGACCCAGTCCGGGGTCAGCCGGGCGATTCAACGATTGGAAGAGCGGCTGGGCATCCGGATTTTTGAGCGAACTTCAAAAATCGTGCGCCTGACCGACGATGGAAAGGCGTTTTGCGAAGAAGCCCTGCCTCTTTTGGCCCAATTGGAAGACGTGGCGGAAGGAGTGCAAAACATCTCGGGAGTCGTCCGCGGGCAGCTTCGCGTAAATGTGGACCCCACTTTTGCCCGGCTTTTTCTTGCGCCGCGCCTCGGAACATTTTTGCAGGCCCATCCCGCGATTCGCCTGGAATTAATGGCGAGCGACCGCCTGGGCGACATGGTCGCCGACGGTTTCGACGCGGCAATCCGCTTTGGAGAGCCGGAACCTTCTGCCTTGATCGTTCGCCGGTTATTGCGTGCCCGGATCCTGACTTGCGCTTCCCCCGCATACCTCAAACGTCATGGACGGCCCCGCCTCCCGCAGGAGCTTGATACAAAAAATCACGAATGTTTGCTTTTCCGCGACTCCGCCACCGGCAGGCCATTCCCCTGGGAATTTCACCAGGGGAAAAATCGCATCACCGTCGCGGTAAAAGGCCGGTTGATTCTCAACGACGCCTTGACCCAGCTCGACACGTGTCTGGCTGGTCACGGCGTGGCACAAGTGTTCGACCTGGGCATCGGCCATTTGTTAAAAAGCGGAAAACTTATCAACCTCTTTCCGGAGTGGAGCGACGAATTGTTCCCGCTCCACCTTTACCATTCGTCCCGCCGGATGGTGCCCGTCAAACTGAGAACGTTCATCGATTTTATTGTCGCTTCCTTGAAAGAGCAGGAGGATTTGGACGTTCGCCCTGCTCTGTAGAAAAGATCGTCTGATTGCGACCGCATTGCCGGACGTCCCGAAATCGTAAATCGTATATCTTAAATTATTTCGGCAATGGCAGCGTGTCGCCGGAATTGGGGGGCGAATAAACGGCGGGCGGAAGGTTCTTCAGCGGGTCGCTGCCCTGATGATGCTTCACCGTGAAAACAACCAGACCGGCAATGAGCGCAAACAAAATGATGGCGAAGCCGAAAACCCCCACCTTCCAGTTCAACTTGGCAATAAGGAGCACAAACTGATCAAAGAAGGGTTTCTTGGTTTCGACCAGCGGCGGCGGTTCGCTGAATTTCTGCGTGCCCTTGAGTTCCGTGTCCAGTTGCGCCAGCAGTTGCACCTCGTCAAGCTTGAGCGCCCGGGCATAGGCCTTGATCGAGCCGCGGATATAGACCGTCGCGGAAAAGACATTGAAGCGGCCATCTTCCAGCGCACGAATATGGTCGGTGCGGACTTTGGTAAGTTCCGCAATCTGTTCGATGGTGAGGTTTTTTGCCTCACGGGCGGAACGGAGCTGGGCGGAGACCATTGACATTCGCCTTTATTTAGCGGGTTTTTCCGTCATTTGGCAATCCTGTAAAATTAAGGGTGGCGTCTTACTTTTGATGTAGCACCCGCGTCTCGCGGGTTATTTTCGGCGTCCCGCCGAAAAATGCGTGGCCATCCATGAAAATTTGAGATAATCAAAAGGTTCAACTCGCGGCCATTTTATGACAAATGGTTGGCTGGTTTTGCGAAACTTTTCAGTACCACCGGCGCTTAACCATAAACCCAGGTAAATCTTGAACGATTCCATCAAAGTCTGGTTGTGGCGCACGGCCATCACGCTGGCCATCATTGTCATCTTCGCCGCCGGCTTTTATGCGGAGGAAAATGGCCGCGGCGTCCGCGCCTGGCAGAAATGCGAGCGCGACCTCGCGGCCCGAGGCGAAACGCTGGACTGGACGAATTACATTCCCGCCCCGGTGCCGGATGAGCAGAATTTTTTCAAGGCACCATCCATGAGCGATTGGTTCACCCGGCATGAAACCGGCGGCACCGCCGTTTCTTTCCAATCCGATTTTAACAATCGCGCCACCTTCGAGCAGAACCTCACGGAAATAACCGCCAGCAATTATCTGGCGTGGGCGGAGGGGCTGGAGCCGCAGCTCCAGCTTATCCGCGATGCCCTCAAGCGTCCGCTGGCGCGGATGGACGGCGATTACTCCCAGCCGTTCCGGCAGCCCCTCCTGAATTTTGTCAGCTACCGCGTCGTGGCGCAGATGCTGGCGCACCGGGCCAAGTGTGATTTGGTCATGAACGAACCGGACAAGGCGCTCGAGGATTTGACGCTGTTGCACGGAGTGAATCAGACGATCGTCAAATCCGGCGAACGAGGCATGCTGGTCGCGGCAATGATTCACGTTGCCATCGCCGGGCTCTACGTCGATGGGGTGGCGGATGGCCTCCAATCACGTTCCTGGCGCGAACCGGAACTGACGGCGTTGCAGAAACAATTGTCGGAGATCAACCTGTTACCCAATGTCGCGAATGCGTTTCGTTCGGAGCGCGCGGGCTTCTGCCGGATGCTGGATGCATTTTCCCTGGATGAAGTTTTTCGGGAAGAACGCATCAATACAAATTTTGTCCCGTCCGATATCGGCTGGTGGTTCGTGCCCAGCGGTTGGGTTTATGAAAACAAGGCGCTGATCGTGGACCTCGAAGGCGAGCTGCTCGATTGCATGGATGTGACGAACCTGACCCTCTCGCCGACCAAGGCCAAAGCCAGCTATGTGCATAGCCAAAACGCATTGCGACCGATGGGCCCGGACAATTTCATTGCGGTCCAGTGTCTCCCCAATTTTTCAAAAGCCGTTGAGACGATGGCGCGCAACCAGACGTGGGCGGACCAGGCCCGCATCGCCTGCGCCCTCGAACGCTACCGGCTCGCGAATGGAAATTATCCCGCCGCCCTGGCCGCGCTCGTACCGCACTTCATCGACAAAATCCCGCACGACATCATCAACGGCCTGCCGATGAGCTATTCCTGCGCGGATGGACAAAATTTCAAGCTGTGGTCGGTGGGTTGGAATGAAATTGACGACGGCGGCATCACGCAATACACGAGCGACGGCAAGGAGGACCGCGACTTTGGCGACTGGGCATGGCACTATCCCGCCTTTTAGCCTCGTTCTCGTCCTCCTCCTCGCTTTTTGCCTGTGGCCGGCTCCAACCCCGCCGCTGGTTTCGCGTGAGGCTGGGAGCGTTTCTCCCTCTCCCCAAGGGAGAGGGCTGGGGTGAGGGGGAAGTGATCATCCAATTATTGATGACATCGTAAAATGAGCGTCATCTTCCCCCTCATCCTGACCTTCTCCCCCGGGGAGAAGGAACAGCAGTTGGACATTTCTACATTCGCGAAAACCATCCAAGCCGCTGACCGTTCATAATTCGCCAAAACGCAGCGAGCGCTTCTCCCTCTCTGCGTCGGCGTAGTCTGCGGAGCCGATGGGGAGAGGGCCGGGGTGGGCGTATGTCCCCCCATGTTTCCTAAACTGCCACACCTTACGGATAAACCAGCCGCAGGAAGACGCTGCCGTTTGTCCGGACGATCGGTAGATTGGTCGAGTCCACGTTGGTGGAATTTGCCAGCGTCGCCCAGTTGGTTGCCAGCCCGGTGCTCAAACTATTCGTCTGGACCTGCAGCCGCCAGCCGAGGTGGTCCTGCGGCCACGAGAGCTGCAACTGGTTCCCGGCGATATGCGAGATGAGGTTAGTTGGCTGATTCGAGGGCAGGGGAACGGCGCTGACGGGAAGTGAATTGGTGCTTTCGCCGCCCGCGCCGGCGGCGCTGACGACATAAAAATAATCCACGGCGTTCGTCACGGCGGCATCGGAATAATTGGTCGCGGTGAGGCCGCTGAAAACGGTCGGGTAGGTGCCGTTGACCGTGCCGCGCTTCAGGTTGTAGGTGCTGGCGCCGTTGACGGAATTCCATCGCAGGTTGATTTTCAAGTTGGTTGCGACGGCCACGAGATTGGTCGGTGGCAGCAACGTGACGGCGAGGTTGACCTCCAGACCGGGGGACGAATCGAACAGGTTGTAATTATACCCTGCCGGGGTCGTGCCGAGCGCGGGCAGGCTGCCGCTCAAATTTTTCCCATAGGTGAACAGCGTATAGGTGCCGTTCGTGAAACCCGCGCCGGCAGCGATGTTGAGCATGCCGCCTTGCACGAGGTTGCTGACGACGCTGACCGTGGTGGGGGTCGTGCCGAGCGTGAAATTAAAAACCGTGGACGGGAACAAGGTCAGGTTGTTGCTGATGGTGAAGGTGCTCGCAGCCAGCGACAGCGGCCCGTTGTCCAGCACGTTGGTATTTTCCAGCGAAGCCAGGGCATTGTCGAAGGTCAGCAGATTGCCATAACCGTTGGTCGTGATGCCATCAAACTCGAAGGGCGTGCCGCCCGGCGCGCTGTTGGTGATGGTGACCTGCGCGTTGAACAGTTCAAACCCGGGATTGCCCGCTGGCACGGTGATTTTGGAATCCACGAACTGCACCTGGCTGGCATTATAGATTTCAAACGGAGTCGCGCACTCGATGTTCGCGTGATAAAAGACGATGTTCGTGGCCGGCAGTTCCGTGCGCGACCAGATCAGGCAGTTCGCACCGCCCACGACGGTCAGGTTGCTGAACGTGATGTTGTTCCAGATCGGGGTATTGCCCGTGACCGTCTCCACGGCCTGTGTCGCGGCGTCCAGCGACGAAATGTTATTGGGCGTGCCCACCTCGCTGTAGTAGCTGTAGATGAGCACCGCAAATCCCACGTTGGTCATCGTGAGGTTGTCGTAGGACAGGTTTTGGGTGATGCCGCCCTGGCCGCTGCCGCCGCTGGAATTGTTGTCGGATTTGAGGCGGATGCCGTTGTCCGTGCCGGTGAACGAGCAGTTGATCACGGTCAGGTTGGACACACCGCCCTCCGTGTTGCTGCCGATGGATACGCCGTGGCCGGTGCCGAACGCGCAGTTCGTCACCAGCATGTCCGCCGTGGGTGTGCCGCTGCTGCTGGTGCCCAGCGCGAGGTCGTCGTCGCCCACGCTCAAGTTGCAATTCACGATGAGAATGTTCGTGCCGACAAGGTCGATGCCGTCGGTATTGTGCGACGGATTCACCGGCGCGAGCGAATCCGGCTCGTTTTCCGTGAGGTTGGAAACGGTGATATTGCCGCTTTTGC
>DATHOG010000115.1:0-4727 GCA_035485115.1 Candidatus Sulfotelmatobacter sp.
TTTATCCGGGTGATACTTTATCGCGAGCCGGCGATAGGATTTTTTGATGCCGTCAGCAGTTTCCGTCCGGCTGACTTCCATGATTTCGTAATAATCGCGCGCCATCGAAAAATTAATGATTTATAATTTATGATTTATGACCCGTGCAAAGTCAGACGGCCTTTGCCGGTGCCTTGGCGACAATGACGGTCGCCGGACGCAACAAACGGTCCTTCAATTTGTAGCCTTTGCGAAGCTGCTGCAACACATTGCCGTCAGGGACCTCGACGGATTCCTGCTCGGAAATCGCCTCGTGCAGGTTCGGGTCGAACGGTTTGCCGACGGCGTCAATCTCCTCCAGGCCGCTTTCGACGAGGACATTTTTGAGTTGTTGCTGGATCATCAACACGCCGGATTGGACTGAATTCGTACCGGCATCCTTCGCGTTTTGCGCGGCGGCGATGGCCATCTCGAAATTGTCCAGGACCGGCAGCACTTTTTGCAGCACGGCAGCCGTGGCGTATTGCGCGGACTCGATCTTTTCGCGGGCGGCGCGCTTCTTGAAATTTTCGAAATCGGCGGCGGTACGCATCCAGTTTTCCTTCGCCTTCGCGGCTTCGGCCTGCAAGGCGGCGGCCTGTTCCGCCGTCAACTGCGGGGCGGCAGCGGCCGCTTCCGCGAACGGATCTTCGTTTTGGGGCACTTCTATCGGGATGTCGCTCATGTTTTTTTTGCGTCCAAACATTAGTATTTCGAGTAAATTTTAATTATTTCCTGTAAAACCAACAGTTTAAGTCCACCGAATCGAGCATCACAAGGAAATTGCACCTGCATGCTGCTTGTGTCAAAGTCCGGCTGTATGCGTTCACGCCACCAACTGATAAACGCGTTCATCCTAACAGTCAACAGAGTGATAATCCAAATGATTAGCTGGATGGCAGTTCTGATTTTATTGTCGGCCATTGGATTTGGCTGTGAACGTAAGAGGACTCCTGTTACCACAGCACCCAGCTCAATAAATTGGACGAATTTGCTAAACACCTCTCGATCAACAATCTTGACCGGACGTTGGGAGTATGCAGAAGCATCATGGATGGACTTGCGTTTAAAGAAGAATGAATTAACCGATTCTGAATTAGAATCTTGGCTTAGATTTCAAGTGGATGTTTTGGAACAAACGAAATCTGATCCGCTAAAAGAAGAAATTCGCATCATGGCAGTTCAAGAACTAGGAACGACTCCTAAACTTGGAATTGTTTACCATGATTGGCTTAAAGACGCTTTAACAACAAATCTATTTACGGAACCAAAAGTTAAACAAAAGGCACAAGAAGTTTTAAAGGAACTTGAACTTTCTAAGCCATAAGGATTAAAGCGACGACCTAAAGAGAAAATCTTTAGAATTGGTAATAGTTAGGCTTGAACCAAGGAGTCCAAACATTCAGGGGTAAAAAATAGCAGATGTGCATTGACCGGGCAACGGGCAATGCAATTTGAAACAGCGCGCGCGGACGACCGTTCGCCGGGCAAATTTCAGATTTGAAACCTTAAACCTATTGGGACGGGACGAGTTTTTGGAATTCCGGCAGCGAGCGGATATTGTTCAAATTCGGATCGCTGCGGATGACACTGAGCAGGTTGACCGCCGACGGATTGGTTTGCAGGCGTTTGGTATTCAAATCCAGCGCGAGCTTGAGGTCGGACAGCGCCTCGGTGGTTCGGCCGGTGATGGCTTCGACATCGGCGAGGTTGAAACGATATTCCGGCTGGTCGGGTTCGAGCACGACGATCCGGCGAAGCGCTTTTTCAAAACCGGGGAGATTGGCCATCGAACCGAAGTACTGGACGATGGCGGCGGCCTCGCTGGTTTGCAGATTGGTGCTATCGAGCGCCTGGTTGAAGAACTGGATGGCGCGGTTGGTCTGTTGCATCTGCGCCATGACCCCGCCGAGCATGACGAGGTTGCTCACGTTGTTCGGGTCGGTTTGTGCGGTTTTTTCCATCTGTTGGACCTGGCCGACGGCCTTGTTGCGCGCGTCGTTCTCGACCTTGTACTGGCGGATCTTGGTGAGCTGGTCGCGGACCTGGTCGTTGAACGGGTCAAGTTTCAGGCAGGTTTCGAAGATCAGGATGGTGTCGTCAAAACGTCCCTGTCCGAGCAGAAAGTTCGCGTAGCGGAAAACCGCCTCCGGGCTGTAGGGACAGAAGGCAAACGATTGCTTGAAGGCGAAGTCGGTTTCGCGCATGAGTGCCGCCTGCGCGGCCTCGGATTTCTGGCGGAATTCCTGCGGACAGGGCGGACCGCTGCCCGGCAGGCCGCAGCGCCAGGCATACATGCCGGCCTGGGAACTGCGCAACTTGGAGAAGGCCTTCTGTCCGTCGTCATCACGGACGAACGCGCGGTTGCCGGTAAAGCCCTTGAAGTTGTTGGCGACGTACGTGCGTTCGGCAAAATCACAGATGTCCTTCACCGAGGTGTCATAGTTGATCCAGTTGCCGCACAAACGCGTGGAAAAGTCGCTCCAGAACTTGTGGTCGCGGTCAAAGTCATCCTGTGACAATTCATAAACCGGCTGCCGGTTGATCTTCATGATGACGCCGAAGGGCGTTTCGTAATTGTACATCCAGTCGAGCGGGAAGCTTTCCTCGACGTAGAATTCATTGGTCGGGTTGTCGTCGAAGATGACCTTGCACAGCAGGCCGTTGATGTTCATCACGTCCACCTGGCCGGAGACGGAGATATGCCCGTCGTTCACATCAAGCTGCTTTTCACGGCGGTATTCCTCGAAACACTGCGCCGATTCCTCCGGCGTGGGGATGGCCATTTCCTTGGGCGGATACACGCCCTCGGCGCGGCGTTTCGCCTCGATGCGTTCACCGCGGGCGCGGAACCATTTGTCGAGCGTCCCATCGAGCAACGACGCGATGCCTTCGATGAGCTTGTTGCCGGAATCGCCGTTGCCGGTATCGATACCTTCCATCGTGATGGCACCCTCCGGTGTCAGCTTGCCGACCGCGCAAACGTAGCGGAACAGGCGGCTGAAAAACGGCGGGTCGACCTGCAGATGGCGGTTGTATTGCGAGCGCAAATAATCGAGATAGGTGCCATCGGCCAGCGCATTTTGAGTGATGATGTAAACATCGCGCCGGTCAAATTTCTGGTCCTGTTCCGGCTGGCAGCGGTGCGGAATCTGGCTTTCGCAGAAGATGATGTAGGTCGGGCAGAAACGGCCCGGATCGGTGCCGCCGAACAAGATCGTGTCGCGCGCCATTTCGGGATAGATCAACCTGGCCTGGGCGGGATCCTTGAGCAGCTCGGCGCGGCGCACGTTATCGTAGCTCAATTGTCCCGTGGCCGGGTCCTTGAAGGGCGGCGTGAACATGTCATGGCCGAACCAGTAGCCGAACCAGTGATTGCGCTGCTCGCTCTTGTACCAGTGCGTCATGCCGGACCAGACCGGGGCCACACAGAAGAGGACCAGCAAGATCGTGACCGGCCCGCGTTTTTTGTAGAACAGCAGCGCCGCGATGAAGACCACCGGCATCGCCACCAGAAGCAGGGCGGCGATCACCGGCATGCCGTATTGATCCGGGGCAAATGCCTGCACCAGTTTTTGCGGGATGTCCGTCACGCCGAACTGGCCGCCCGGGCCGAGCGCCAGATAATCCCAGCCGCCCCAGTCCGAAAGCCGGTGCCAGTAGAAATGCCATTGATGCGCATCGGTATCGTCCACCAGAAACCCGGGCACGGGGATGTTATGGATGATGGAATAGAAGATGCCGCTGATCTTGAGCTGGCCGGCCTTGCCATAATAAAGTTTCCCGACTGCTTCCAGCAGACAGTACAACGCCAGCACCACCGCCACACCGCCGCCGTAAAGGCCCACGCGGCGGAATTTTTCATAGTGCGTAGAGATGTAGGCCGCGAGGATGACAAAGCCATAGCCAATCATGATGGCGAACAACGCGTGCGCGGCGGTGAAGAAAACCTTGTTCAGGTCCGCCGCCGAACGGTCGGGCGTGACGTTCAGCATGATGACGAGCAACACGGACAAAAATAAAAACAGGACGGACAGGCCGATGATCCAGCGGCGTTCGCGCGACTGCATCTTTTTCAGGAACAAAAACGGCAACAGGCCGATGAACATGTAAACCCAGCTGAAAGATTCCGACAAGCCCTCGACGATGTACCACAACTGGAACAAAAACCGCGACGGGTCGGTGAGCAGGTTCGTGCCTTCACCGCTGCCATACTGTCCACGGCTCAAGGCGTGGAAAAATCCCTCCACCGTGCGCGGATAGCCCCACTGCATCGGCGGCACCGTCATGCATGAAATCGGCTCGTAAAGATAGACGGAAACACCGAGCGCCCACATCACACCCATCATGATGACCGATTTCCATTCGGTGAAAAGTTTGTTAGATTGCAGAAAGAGCCACAAGGCCGCGAGGACTGAAGACACCCCGACGATGTGGAAAATGGCCAGTTCCGTGTTGGTCATGGCGTTCAACGCCGGCACGCTATTCCCGCTCCTGAACAACAGGATGACGACATAGCCGATCGAGTTCACGGTGAACAGATCACGGCCCAGCCGCGGCAGGATCATGGCGATCAACACCTCCACACCCATGGCGCCGAGAATCAAGCTCTGGTGGATCGTCGCGATCCAGCCGTAGATCAACATCGCCACGTACAGATACCAACGCTGGTGCGGCGCATACATCCAGCGCATGATCAGCGCCACCAT
>DATHOG010000116.1:0-87127 GCA_035485115.1 Candidatus Sulfotelmatobacter sp.
GATCCAGCCGGCTTCCCGGCAGGACATCGGTCGCAAAGCCGTTATTTTTTTCGAGTCGTGCCATGAAGCCGCGATTGCCGGCCTGCAATTCGAACACCTGCTCAAGGGAATTAGCACTCGAGTTCACCAGGGTGGCTTGAATCCGGACGAGCGTGGAGTCAAATTTGCCGTCCAAAAGGGCGTCCCCGGACAACTGCCGGACTTTGGGCAGGGCTGCCCGGCCCGTTCGCTGTACCAGGCATTCGCGCAGGGAGGGTGCCGACCCACTCAGGTCCGGAAAACCAACTATTTTCACCAGGTCTCCAATTTGCAATTCCTCCTGCGACTTGGTCTGGAACCGCAAACCAAAGTCACCGTCCATGAGAAAATATACCCCGTGACGGCTGTGGACCACCTGGCCGGCGATTTGGATGCGCTGCAGGGCATTGGCATGAGGGTCGAAAAACAACAAATCCGAAACGCGTTTCACCGGGATGGCAAACGGATCGGCTGGCGCGGGTTCCTCCACGTTGATGGAGGTGTTGAACAGCCGGAGGTTGGCTACCACGACTTGCTGGGAGTCGTTCCGCGCCGGGCTGATGACCCCCCGAATGCGGACCACCGCACCCTCCATGCCCCTGAGCATCTGCGGATCCAGATCGTAAAGTTCCAGCATGATTTTACCCGCGCGGGTGAACAGCACCAGAGTGTTCGCCTGCTCGTTCGTTCTCACCATTGTGGCGACCCCCTCCAGTTCAATATACTGGGTATCTAAGCTGCCATTGATCACTTCATCCCAAGAGGGCTGGGCCGGTTCGGGCAGAACTCCTTTGCCCAGATATAACGCATTGTCAACTTG
Organism: Candidatus Sulfotelmatobacter sp.; assembly: GCA_035485115.1. Classification (GTDB taxonomy): domain Bacteria; phylum Verrucomicrobiota; class Verrucomicrobiia; order Limisphaerales; family UBA11358; genus UBA11358. Next base: position 839 of record DATHOG010000116.1, read on the forward strand.
GATGCAGGGGGCAAAAATATTGGTGGTTTTCCCTGTGATTTCCCAGTATTCACCGATTTTTAGGGGCCGGGAGCTTGATCCATCATTCAGTTTGAAAAAGATGGACCAAGTTGGATCTTGAATGGTGAATCCTCCCACGATGCGGGCCGTGATGACACCACGGAGTTTAACTGGATAACCCCGCTTGGCTTCTGACCGGATCAGGCTTTTGGCTTGGATCGCTTGAGTGATCAGCGGCAGGGCGGTTCGGTCACTGTTCGTTATTGATGCGGTTTTTTTAAGGGACGCGTTTGCTACCATCCAATCGCCGCCGGTGTGCATCAACCAACCCAAGGCTTCGACCTCCTCGCCTGTTTGCGGAATTGTCTGCATGCTGTTAACTGCAATTTCGCCGGTCTTGTCCTTGAGTGTCAGGTATGATTCCGCTGAATTTGAATAAACTGTGCCGCTGATGTGAACCACGATCGGGGTTGTATTCGTGGAATCATTGCCGGACAGCGAATGAATGGGGACCATCGGATAATCGGCCCAGCGTGCGGGGGGCATTTCCACAACGTTGATTTGCTGCAAGTCCGGTACCAGGAGGGAAAATTGGTTTTGCCGGGCAAATATAACAGCCGGTTGCAGAATCCCGGTGGCTTGAATCCGACAGCCTTGCAGCGGCCTCAAGGAATCGAAAGTTGCTTCGGGAACCTCCAATGGCAGGCGGCCCTGGCTTGAACTGAGTTCGAGGCCCATGCCCCCGGACAGGCTGCTGACAAATGTCACGGTGCCCTCTGCTTCTGTCAGCTGGTAACTATGTTCCGCCGCAACCAACTGCCCGGGAGTAATCTGTAGTACTTGGTTGGGCGGCAATTTCGCCGGCCCCAGTACATCCAATTGTACCGTGAGGTCGCCAATAAACAATCTGCTGCCGTCATCGGATTTTGTCCAGAACGTGTAACTCCCGTCCTGCGGCACTTCGACATAGCCGTCAAATACAATCCCCACCTCTTCGAGCCGGGTGTGGACGCTAAGATCAAAATTACCGGTTACTCCCTGTTTTTTTACCGGTAACTGTGAAAAATCCGGCAGATTTCCCCATTTGCCCTCGTAACCGCGGTAATTTAATCCCGGCACCATGCGCGGGCCGCCACCCGGCAAATCCTGCTGCGCGTGAAACAATGAGCCCTCGGGAATCGGCTGGCGTGATATTCCCGGTCCTGTCCATTCCACCGCCAAGGCATATGCTCCCGTGTCATTGAACCATTCGACCCGGATGGGGTGCTTGCCCTTGGAGAGAAAAATCGATCCTGATTTCTCGCGGATTGCATGATCGCCATCATTATCCACCAGCGCAGTACAAACGACCTGTCCGTGACCCACCAGGCAGTTTGCCCGTAAGCGCACTTTCTGTCCGGCACTCAGCGTCGGGTGATCATGCAAATCTAGATTCAAGACGGCTGCGCCTGAATCGTCCTGAAGAATGAACTGATCACGCGCACTGCTGACCCACACCGCCCAGCCTTCGAGCCTGATTTGGCAGCTCAGCAGTTCGTCGCTGGCGGCCAATTGGCGCAACCGCAACGCATTGGTCACCGTGACGTCCGTCGGTGGTTCCTCGCCTCTGACGACCTGCAAATTAAGGAAGAGGACCGTCGCAATCGCAAACCAAAGGAAGCTCCCAGGCCATTCTTGAAACCCCATCTTATCGATTCTGAAAACGTGTGCGAAACACCCAGCCCACCGCGCCAGAACGCTTCCGGGTTTTAAGAATGCCACACTGGAAATCATCAACCCAATGATAATGCAGTATTTTTAGGAGACCAAACGGAAAAATGGAATGGCGGGGCGCGCAGTGGGCGGATTAGGATTTGTTCGAACTGCTATACCAAAGGCCCAAAGCGTTTGCCAAATCACGGTCATATTATTTGCCAGGGAGATTATTCGTAACGTGGTCATTGATGATTTATAAGTTTCCACGGTTTCTCCGTCCGCCTTCGCCCGACGACATGATCTGTATTTGCCTCGCAAATATCTGCTTCCATGTCGTAAAATCGGATCGGGCAAAAAATCACCTATTTAGGTGATGGGATGATATTTTAGGCTCACCTATTCTAGTAGAAACCGATACGACCACGAATTATAACGCACGTTCTAAACCTGTTGCCAAGCTGATGAAAACATTCGGGCGAATTGGATGCCAGGCGGCAGCCGTGTTGCTGGCGATGCTGATTCTCAATCCGTACGGCAAGCAGCCTTGGAAAGTGCTGAAGCTGGGAATTCTACCTGATGCGCCGGTCTCCCGGGACCATGTATGGTATGAGGGGCCTAACTTCGGGACAGCTCTCTATTATGAACCGGCAACTGACACTCTCTTGTTCTACGGCGGCTTTCATGACTATTACATTGGCATGATGCGGGTGCAGCACTTTTCGCAGTCTCAATTATTCCATCCGCAGCAAGCCCGCGTCCGCGAGGATACGCTCCCGGCCGACAAGCTCCGGTCAACACAAAATGCAAAAGCCACATTGTGATGGCTGCACAACTCGAAATGAAAATGGCGGCAATAATCAACGGTGATAATGATGCGCTTAACACAGCCCTAACCAGGCTCGGTTGGACTCAATCAGGCCTGGCCCGACGTTCAAAAATTGACATTGATACCATCAGCGACATCATAAATTTTGGAAAGCCTCCAACAGAACAGGAGGCAAATGCCATACAAAGGGCGCTTGGTAAAGCAGGGGAATATTTGGACGTACTTGAACTTTGGCCTGTCACCTTCACGATTCCAGAGTTCGGTGATGGAGGGCGACCTTGCTTGAACCCGCAGTTTGAAAGTCTCTGGGATAATGCTGAAGTAATGCAATTGGCGGCGCCTGAACCGGAAAATGAGGGAATGCAGGAGGTGATTGAAATAGTGCTGTCAAAACTTCCAAAGCGAGCACGCGAAGTCCTGAAACGCCGCTTTTGGAAAGGAGAAAATTTCAGGCAGGTGGGAGACGGGATTGGCGTGTCGCGTGATCGGGTGCGCCAGATTGAGTCCCGTGCATTTAAAACATTAAAGCATCCTGCGTGGGTTCGCAAACTCGGTGCATATAGGCCCCGGCACTTGAGACAGGAATCATTGTTGCACCCGCGATGACGGAAGCATTTGTTTAAAGATTATGACGCCCATCGCCGGCCAAAAAGACTCCGAAAGGATATCGTCATCGTGGATTAAAAGTGAATTCTCACTGACCATCCCCGCTTCTCATTTTCGTCGCATCGTCCTGGCCATGTTCATTGTGGTGTTATCATGTGATATTCTACGGGCGGATATCACAAGTGGGATGGTCGTGTATCTGGCCATGGATCAGACCAATGGCGTTACTGCCTATGATTCGTCCATAAATGGCAACAATGCGGCGCTTACAAATTTCAACGGTAATTCCCAATGGGTGGCCGGCGAGACGAACGGTGCTTTAAATTTCAATGCTGGCACCAATAACCAATTGGCCGCGATCAGCGATAACAGCGGCCAGTTGAACTTTTGTACGAACAGTAACACAGCTTTTTCGGTCGCTGTCTGGGTTAAGGCGATGCCGGGAATTCAGCTCAATGGAGCCGGCATCATCGCCAAAGGCTATGGTCACGGCGGGGAAAAATTTGCGATGGACATCTATGGCACCTACCGCTTTTATGTCCGCAATGTCGCTGGTGCCAGTATTCTCCTTGGTCCCGTGGGAACCGTGGATGGCAACTGGCACCATCTAGTTGGCATCTACAACGGCATAAATACTAATAACGGACTACAGCTCTATATTGACGGGCAATTAACGGCATCAAACAATGCACCCGCGGCGTTATTAAGCAACACCCATGTTATCAGCCTGGGTTCACGTGAGGATACTACCACATCGGGTTACACCCTGCCGCTTTACGGTACATTGGACGAGGTTCGGATATACAACCGCGCGCTGACGCCGGCCGACGTACAGCAGCTTTATCAGGCAAGCCTGGTCCCGCCGCCAACCATTCCAGCATCGGAATTTAATGCGCTTAGATTAAAGTGGCTGGCTTCACTCACCGGCGGGACCAATCTCAGTCTCAGCGATCCGAACGCGCTGGCCAACATTTCCAACCTGACCGTCTCCGCGCAGTCGCTTTGGGGCACTATGAACCAATCACCCGGGCGCACCTGGTTGTGGGCCAGTCTGCCGGGTCTCACCAACAACTCGGGAGACATCTGGAACACATATCTCAATTTGCAGACGCTGGCGCTGGCCTACGGCACGGCGGGCAGCGGCCTATATACCAATGCCACGCTGGCCGCAAATCTGGCAGGCGCCCTGGATTGGTTGAACACCAATATCTACAACGCGAACAACACGAACCAATATGACAACTGGTGGCATTGGCAGATCGGCGTGCCGCTGGCACTCAACAACATCACCGTGCTGCTTTATGACTATCTGAGTGGCGCGGAAATCACCAATTACATGAATACGGTCAACCATTTTACGCCGGCGCCGATTTCAGATGGAGCAAATCTAGTATGGACAGCCACTGTGGTGGGTGTGCGGGGAGCGATTGTGGGGGACGCCTCTAAATTAACGACTGCGTCAGGCTCGTTGAGCAGCGTGTTTCTGAATGTTACGAATGGAGACGGCTTTCGCGCGGATGGATCGTTTGTTTATCACACAATTTATGCCTATACGGGCAGCTACGGCGAATCGTTGATCCAGTTTATAGTGCCGCTGGTTGACATGCTCAACGGTTCCCGCTGGGCGGTGACTGATCCTAATGGGGCCAATATGTTTCAATGGACATATGATTCTTTTCAACCGGTCATCTACAACGGCCTGATCATGGACATGGTGCGAGGGCGGGCAATATCACGGTTTGACGAGACCAGCCAGTTCATTGGTGGCGAGACTGTCGCGGCCATCATCCGGATGGCCCAGTTTGCCTCGCCTGCGGATGCCACCGCTTTCAAGAGCATGGCCAAGTATTGGATGCAGGCGGACACTGCTACAAATTTTGTTGCCAGCACGGATTTAGGAACAGTCGCTTTGGCCCAGTCCATTTTAGCGGATGACAGCATTCCCTCGCGGGGCGAATTGATCGGTCATTATACGTTCGGACAAATGGATCGGGTGGTGCATCTGCGGCCCGGCTATGCCTTTGGCGTGAGCATGTTTTCCAGCCGGATCGGGAACTTTGAATCCATCAATCGGGAAAACCTGCGTGGCTGGTATACGGGTTATGGGATGACTTATATTTACAATTCCGACCAAGCCCAATTTGATGATTGTTTTTGGCCGACCGTCAATCCATATCAGCTGCCCGGGACGACAGTGGACGCGCAACTTCGCGCAGACCTGGTTCCTGCCAACGGCTATTCCAGTTCCGGGGCCGGCTTTCTGGGAACCAATAACTGGGTTGGCGGGGCAACCTTGAGCAACTGGGGTGCAGCAGGCATGCAAATGAATGCATGGAACACCGACCTTGCGGCAAAAAAATCATGGTTCATGTTTGACGACGAGATTATCTGTCTCGGCACCGGCATCACCTGCACCCGCAATCAAGACGTTCAAACCATAGTTGAAAATCGTAAACTGACCAGCGCAGGGACCAATGACTTTGTGGTGAATGGGGTTGCGGAGCCTGGTTCTCTTAATTGGACCGGCTCCCTGTCCAATGTCTCCTGGGCGCATCTTACCGGCAATACCGCCGGCGCTGACATCGGTTATTATTTCCCGCAACCGGCCACGCTCAAAAATTCGCGCACCGTGGGCACCGGTTCCTGGTTTGCCATTAATCCTTATGAAGTTGGTTCGCCAACAAATCTCATTTCTCGCAATTATCTGGCGCTCTGGTTTGACCATGGGACAAATCCGGTGAACAGCAGCTATTCCTATGTATTGTTGCCTGGAAAATCGGCAACTGAAACTGCGAGTTACGCTGCCAGTCCGCAAGTGTCAGTCATACAAAACTCCGGTTCCATCCAGGCCGTAAGCCAGGGGCCGATGGGAATAACGGCGGCAAATTTTTGGAATGACGGCAATCAGACGGCCGGCCCCGTCACCGTAAATCATAAAGCTTCAGTCGTTGTGCAACTCACGGAAACGAACGTTGCCCTGGCGGTGGCGGATCCAACCCAGACAAACACAACCGGCATCACCGTGATTTTGAATCAGCCGGTGACGCAGGCGATTTCCCTGGATTCGGGCGTTAACGTCAGCCAGTTGTCGCCCGGCCTGCAGTTCACTGTCGCCACATCCGGCGCGGCCGGGAAAAGCTTTCACGCGAATTTTGCCTATAACCTGACAAATTTTATCGCGTGGCATAACGTATATTTTACCCCGGCACAACTCGCCAACCCCGCGATTAGCGGGCTGACCGCCAATCCGACCCGGGACGGCATAAATAATGTGATGAAATATGCGCTGATGCTGGATCCGTGGCAGCCCGCCAGCAATGAGATTCAAGCCGCCATTATCGGTGGAAAATTCACATTTGATTATACCCGCCGTGATTGGGCCGCCGACCTGCAATATGCGGTTGACGTTTCAACCAACTTGTCGGTCAATTGGGATACAAGCGGGACCCAGTTCAGTCAGAGCGTGGTGTCAGACAATGGCTCGAAACAGACCGTTCAAGTGACTGAATCATCGGCGGGCAAACCTTATCCATCCCGGTATTTCCGCCTGCGAATTACTTACCTTCCTTAGCTGGAAAATTTGTCACATGATTTCTTTAATAAATGTTCCAAGCCGCCGCCGACTGGTCTTCGCCCGGGCTTTAGTCATTGTCGCCTTGCTGGCCGGCTTTTTTCCAACGAGCCGGGCGGCAAATTGGACTTGGGACCCTGGCCACGCACAAAACGGCGGAGGAACCACAGGGAGCGGCAACTGGAATATCACCGCCACAAATTGGTATGACGGCATCAGCGCTGACACGGCCTGGTCGCAAACCGGCACCAATGCCTCTGCCAACGGTGCCGTTTTCGCCGGTGGTGTCGATGCCACTGATGGAACTTATATCATCAATCTCACCACCCCGATCGCCGCCACCAACATTTTAGTCAACAATAGCGGCTATCTGTTTTCAGGAGCAAACGGACTTTATATTGCCGGCACCGGCGGTATTGATGTCGCTGCTGGCAAGACAAACAGCGTGAACTGTCCCATCGTCGAAACCAGCGGCTTTGAAGCGACTGATGCCAGGTCCGTGCTGAACCTTGCCGGCAACATCACTGGCGCGCCGGCTTTTGTTGGCGCTGGGACCATCAATCTGACTTCGCCGGCTTTTACTGGAATCAATACCGTCGGGGTGAATGTCAGCAATTTGAATTTTACGGCCGGGACCTGGACGCAAACCACCGCCAACCTCTATGTTGGTTATGGTGGCGTGAATTACAATAACGCGGCTTTTGGCGCCCCGACTTTGAATGTCAATGGCGGAACCCTGAACCAAAACCAAGGCAAAATCATCGTGACCCGTGCTGGCGCGGCGGGAACGCTCATTTTGAACAGCGGGGCCATCAACTTTTGGACCACCGGTTCTGGCGCCGTCAGCGGCAACGCGGTCATTGCCATCCCCAACAATGACAACAGTGCCAACCATGCCAGTGTTTATGTGGATGGGGGGGCGTTGACCTTGGGCAACTCCGGTTACGCCGCTCAAATTCAGATGATGTCGGGCGGTTCGTCGGCCGCGGAAACCGGATTTCTGACCCAAACCGGGGGAGTGATCACGGCTTGGGGTGGGATTTTATTTGGTGGTCCAAACAGCTTTACCTATCACGGTGGGACGGCCGCTTTGACCAATTCAGGCGGAACTTTTTATATCGGTCAAAACGGCATCAACTATGGGGCGGCGTATCCCGGCACGAACTTTATCACTCTTTCCGGTGGCACGGTGGGTGCCCTGGCCAACTGGAGTTCAGGCATGCCGATGACGTTGGGCACCTTGAACGGCAACATCACTTTTCAATGCGCGGACAGTTCGGCGAACCCCTTTAATATCACGCTATCCGGCGCGCTGACCGGGACGGGTGGACTAACCAAAACAGGCGGCGGCACGCTGACCTTAAGCGGGACCAATATCTACGCCGGAAGCACGGCGATAAACACTGGAACCCTGGCGATTACAACGGCCAGCAGCGCGGCTGGAGCCTACACTGTAGCCGGTAATGCGAGGCTGAACGTGCAGGTGGCGGGTGCCGGGACTTCGCTTAACACCTCGTCGCTAACCCTCAACTCCGGTTGCACCCTGAATCTGGATCCCGGCACGTTTGGCAATCCAACCGTGCCCATGGTCAACCTCAGCGGAGCGTTGGCCCCAACTTCGGCGGTGACGATCAACGTCAATGGCAGCAGTCTGACCACCGGGCAGTTCACACTCATCAAGTATGGTTCGCTAGGGGGAAGCGGCTTCGGTGCTTTTTCTTTGGGTTCTTTTACCCTGCCTATCGGAGTCATGGGTTCAGCTTCACTCGTGAATAATACGGCCAACCAAAGCATCGATCTGAATGTAACGATCGCCTCGTCACAGCCATTGGTCTGGAATGGAACGGTCAACGGCAATTGGGATATTGGCGGCACGGCCAACTGGAAAACCAATGCTTATTACACCGAGAGCAACGGCCTTGGCCCGGCGGTCCTGTTTGACGACACGGCCAGCGGCTCGAGCACCGCAGTCATTTTAAATGCCAATGTGACGCCGGCTTCGATGACTGTCAGCAATTCCGCCCGCACTTACAGCCTCAACGGTTCCGGTGGAATCACGGGCGCGGCCGGTTTGGTCAAGTCAGGATCCGGGACATTTACCCTGGGCGGCCACAACACCTATACCGGCGGCACGGCCATCAATGCCGGCATGTTGGCGGTGACCACCACGAACAATGTCGCCATGAACTACCTCATCAATGGCGGCAAGCTTATGACCAGTGTGGCCTCGCCGGGAACTTCATTGCAAATGAGCAATCTGACGTTCGGCGCCGGCAGCCCCCAATTGACTTTTGATTTTCAAAATCTGGACGGCACATTTACGCCCGCGATCAGGAACAACGGAAACCTGACCATGAACGGCAATGTCACGGTCAACGCAACGAATCTCAACCTCTCGTCCAGTGGAGTTGCCGTGCTGTTGCGCTACGCCGGCATCCGCAGCGGCACAGGCAGTTTTGCGGCCGAGTCGGTTCCCGGCGGGGTGACGATTACTGACGATACGGCGCACCAACAAGTCATAGCCTATCAATCTGGTCCGCGGGTGGTGGTCCCAAGTTTGAACACGAACGAGGCGGTGGTGGCGGCCGCGACACCGCAAATGTATGGAGCGGTTGGCGATGGTGTGACGGATGATACCGCCGCGTTCCAAAACGCGATCAACGCGGTATATAACTCCGGCGCCAATGGTGGCGGCGTGGTGTGGGTTCCCGCCGGTAACTATGCGTTCCATGGCAATCTGAGTCTCCCCACAGGTGTGACCCTGCATGGGAACTGGACGGATTGGACGAAAGGAACCAACGGGTTGGCGGGAACCACCTTCTGTATCTATACTGGAGCGGGCCAGACCAATGGGACGCCCTTTATCACTCTGAGCACGTCGGCGTCGTTACGGGACATCAATTTCTGGTATCCAAACCAGAACGCTTCAAGCATCACTGGCTATCCCTTCACCATATCGGCCGGGGGTGACACCGTGGTTCAGAATGTGGTACTGGTCAATTCCTATCAAGGCATTCAGCTCAACGGCGCGGAATTTATCCTGTCAACCGTGATTGGCACGCCGCTCTTCATAGGGGTCACGACGACCGGTACCATTGCCGATATTTGCCAGACCGAAGATGTCCGTTTTTCCCCGGCGATCTGGCCGGCTTCTTTATTGCCTGGTGCCCCGGCGGCGGGCGAATCTTACGCCACCTGGATGCGAACTTATGGCACTGGCATGCAGATATTCCGGCTCGATGGGTTGATCAACGTCAATACCGAGATCAGCGGCTACAATGCCGGTCTTGATTTTGAATTGAACAGCGGCGGCCCGGCTGGCTGCGCTTTTTATAATGGCTGGGTCACCAATTGCGCCACAGCCATGCTGGCGCAAGAGATGCAAACCGCCGAAGGTTTGGAGATTTCTGATTTCACTTTGGACGGCGACATCGCCATCAGCCGCACCCATGCCACCAACGATGCGGCGGCGGAGTTTGACCGCTGCACCATCATCGGGCGAAACGGCACCGCTGTTTCCTGTCTCGGGCAGGATTGGAAATCATCCATGTCTTTTCAAAACTGCACCATTTCCAATTCGCTTGCCCTGACCGGCCCGGGAGTCTTTAACCTGGTCAACTGCCAGTTGCAGGGCAGCACCCAATGTGTGATGAGCGCCAGCGCCACGGCGGCAGCGTTCACCGGGTGTATCTTCAGTCCTTCCCAAAAAATCATCAACAACGGCAGCTCGAATCATTTACTGATCGATTCCCGGCCGGCCATATCCAACGCCATGCCCGTTTTTGATTGGACCAACGTCATGGCTGATCTGGCTACACGCCAGCCGGCCAAAACGAGCTTATATGTGGCGACGGCGTATGGGGCCACCGGGAATGGCGTCGCCGATGATACTGTGGCCATTCAAGATGCGCTGGCGGCGGCGGGGACCAACGGCGGTGGAATCGTCTATTTGCCGCCCGGGGATTATCGCGTGACCAACACGCTGGATGTGCCATCCGGAGTGGAATTGCGCGGGCCTTATGAATTACGCCACAACCCCTGGCCGGGGGCTGATAATATTGCGAAAGGCGCCATTCTCCAGCCCTATGGCGGGCAGGGGACCACCAATGGACCACCCGCCATTGCGCTGGAAGCAAACGCCGGGTTGGTGGGATTGACCATCACTTACGAAAGCCAGTGGACCAATTGTTTTCCATTTCCGCCTGCGATCCAGGGACGAGGAGGAAATATTTACATGATCGGGATCCAATGTCCCAATCCATATATCTATGTGGACCTGGACACTTATACCTGCACCAATCATTTTCTGGACATGGTGGATGGTTGGGCCCTTAAGACCGGAGCTTATATTGGCAATGGTTCATCCGGAACCATCGCTGACTGCCATGCCAACTGGACGTTCTGGATTGATAACTTCGCCTCTCCGCACGCGTTGCAAGGAGCCGCTCAACCTCCCGTGCTGGGGTTTGTGTACAGCAACCTGCAATACTATGTGCTGGGTAACTGCAAAGAATTGATGGTGAAGGATTTTTCAATCATCGAGAACATGTATATGCACTGTATTTCAGAGGGGGGCGTGGGGCCGACGGTGACAGGCATCAGCGCCATGTGTGATGCCTCATATCAGTGCTTTGTTTTCGATGGTCCCGGTCCCTGCACATTCAATGACGTCAATCCGGAATGGTTGGTGTCTTTGAGCGGCGGTTATCCCGGCTTGACCAATCAAGCGGCGGTGCTGACTTCATCCAACTTTACCGGTACGGTCCGTTTTTTCAACTCGCCGATCTGGGGCTCGCATAACTGGGATTACATCATCAATGGCGGGGATGTGACCATGGAGTTGGTGCATCTTTGGCAATATGCCTTTCAGGGCACGCAGGTGAATGGTGGTGCCTTCCATCTGATTAACTGCGGTGCCTTCAACGTGGTTGACGGCGGCAGCGGCAATCTGGCTTACAATCTCACCTTGGGCACCAATGCGGGTATCGTCGGGAAAACGAATGAGGTCATCGGCTGTTTTTCCTATGGCGGTTGGAATGTGGCCCGCCAGAATGTGGCCACCCCGGCCAACATCTGGATGGATTACGCGTTGGGGAATTACAGCGTATTGAACGTGGGGCCGGTGGTGATCGGCGATATTTATCCCGACGCCCTTTACCAGTTTGAGCCGGTGACCGGACTGAGTTTCATGGCCTTCTCGCCGAATGGAATCAACGCCGGCGGCATCACGGTGTCGTTGACCCAGACCAATCTGTTGGGACAAGGTTTGACCAGCAATTACACGACTGCCAACGGGTTGTCGGTCTCCGGCTCATCCACTTTGAGTGTGACGGCTCCGCTGGTTTCAAACATGTTATATAACGCGGTGATTAAAGTCACCGATGCGACCGGCAACAATGCGACCAACTCCATGTCGTTTGACACCATCAGCCCGGCGCTCGTCTTTGAAGCGGAGGATTTTGATTACGGCGGCGGTCTTTACTACAGCAATCCGCAGCCGGATGCCTACGTGAATCTCAGCGGCGATGCCGGGGTTGACTACAGCAATGGAATTTCAGGGCAAGGCACCGCGAGCTATCGTCCGCAAGGATTGGAGTCTGAAGGTGATGGCGATGAACCGCGCCTGGCTTTTGTCGGATTGCCAGACTACGACGTCGGCTTTGCCAATGTCGGGAATTGGGGAAATTATACCCGTGCCGTTCCGGCGGGCAGTTATAACGTCTATATGCGCGCGGCGAGTCCCAACGCGGCGGCGGCCAATTGTGTGAATCTCTCCCTGGTGACCGGCGGATGGGGCACGACAGCGCAAACGACCAGCAGCCTGGGCACTTTCTCCTATGTCGATACCGGTGACTGGCAAACCTATGTCTGGATGCCGTTGCTGAACAGCGGCAGCCCGGTGGTCGTCAATGGTGGCGCGGTGGAAACCTTCAGGGCGACGACTTTGAAAGGCGGTTTCAATGTGAACAACTACATGCTGGTCGCGACGAACGCGCAGTTGATTCCGCCGCAAAGCCAGACGCTGCTCCAACTGGCGGGGCAAACGATTTCCAATGGCTCCGGCCTGATGGTGGCCTGGCGCGGGAGCATCAGCGATGCGGTCACGAATCTTTATTGGACGCCCAGTTTGACCGCGCCGATCTCCTGGTTCCGGCTGACGAATGCGCCGGTCTATACCAATGGGCAATGGATCATAACTTTGCCGACGGGGACGAACAGTGCCGGGTTTTATCAGCTTCAGAGATGAGGTTTAGACGGAATGTGGGACGGGAATCAGCCGATTATAAAGCTGGGCTGGGGCTCTGGGGGATGGGCCTTGGTGAAGCGATTGATTACACGCAGCGTGGCATTGTGAGCACCGAGATCTATGACAACATGCAACGCAGCTGGGAAGGAGCGGTCCGGAAACAGACTGTAAAGCCCACCTAGGGCTGCTCAACGGAACTGGCTCCTAATTAGCACGCGATGACGAATAATGTTACGGCGCGTGCGGGGTGTTGTTTTTAATCGTGGTGGCCAGTGGAAAGGTGAAGGTTGCCTGTTCCGTGGCCAGGGTGAGGCCGAAGTCCAACATGCTTTGCTGGCCGGCCGGCTCCACTGCCAGCGGCGGGAGGAATAGATTTAACGCCGCCCCCTTGAGACTGCCGTAAAAATTTTGCCAGAGCCCGTCGCCGGCATCTTTCTGCTTGAGCGAGGCGAGTGACACTTCCATTTTTGGATTGGTGGTGGACCGCCGGAACGTGAGTGCGTTGACCCGGGCTACCATTCCATTTTCGATTTGAGCCGCGCCATTGTGCCACGCGATGTCATGCAGGTTGATGGTCACAGGGCTGGCGTGTCCGTTGCGGTTGAAACAGAACTGCACCCGGTTGACCACGTGCTGGCCGTTGGTGAGCACGCCTTCGATCTCCACGCTGCCCAGGCCCTCGCCGGTCACGTTGATGGAACCGAGTTGGTGTTTGAGCAAGCCGCCGGCTTGGAGTTCCTGCTCGTGTTTTTGGATGTTGTGCGTATGGTCAAAAACGTTCCGCTCGGCGCCCTGGCCGGTGAAGTCAAATTCGCACGTGGTCAGAAACGTCGTGCAATTGGTCTGGCAATGAAAGGAGAGAACCCGCGCGCATTGCGTGTTGCCAGTGTTGGTGAATACGGAAACCGGTTCTGGCGAAATGAGCGGTACAAAATACATGAACTGGCTAATGGGATTGCCGCGTGGTTCACCGTGGCCATAATCCAATTGCAAAGTAGGGCCGGTCGGCGCAGCGGCCAAGGACGCGGCTGCGAAAAGTATCAAGGCAACCACCATCTGTCGGCCGGCCGCATTTCTGGCTGGCACGTAAAACATCAGAGACATTTTTCCATGGCCCGCGTTTGATTTCAATTGGGATTTTCCATTTAGCTTCTTGCCCGTGATTAAGCCCGGATTAGAACTGGGTTCGTCGCGTATCTACTGGTGCATTGTCCGATAAAAGCGTGCGCTGAATTGTGAAGCTTGGGGGTCAACCATTTCAAAAATCCCGGACGGAGCCATGTTGGTTGCCAAAGGTGTCCAGCTCAGGAGATTGGTTGACCCCAATAACACATACGTCTGACCGGTGGTGCCGATAAAAAATAGATGCACAATGCCATTGGTTAGGGCCACAGAGGTGAACTGTGCTGGATTGATGATGAATGTGGCGTTGGCGGCCACGCTGTTGTTGTAGTCGCTGGCAGAGGCGACAGCGCGCACGGTCAAATTGCTGGTCAGAAGAATCGGGTCGGTGAACAGCGTGGAGGTATTCGTCGGCAGCGAACCGTCCAATGTGTAATAGATGGCCGCGAGTGGATTGGTCTGCTGGAGCAAGACGCTGACGGAGTTGTCGAACGTGCCGCCGCCGGGCGTGATGGTGGGAGGGGCGAGCGCTGGCGTGCCGGGGAGACTGTGGATCCAGTCGGCCATGACTTGGACGGCATTGGTATCAATGAGGTTTCGCGCGAGGGTCGGCATCCTGATGGACGGATCGGTCGTGTTCATCCGGCCATACATCACGGAGCGCCAGATGTCCTGGGGCACCACGATGCGGGCGTTGTCCGCCCCCAGGTTGCCATTGGATACCATCGCGTTGATGATGTTTTGATTGGTGAGCGGCGTGTCGTAGCGGGCATCAAAGGTGTTGCCGGAGCCGCCGGGGCGATGGCATTGGGAACAGTTGGCGTCGAGATAGGAGCGGGCGCGCTGTTGAAGCGAGGCGCTCAAGTTTGTGACCGCTGACAGTTGCGAGTAGCCCGCAATGTTTGTCTCGTTAAAAGCCGGATTGAAGAGGCCGAGCTGGTTTAGCGTCCGCAATTGATTGTCGGTTTGCCCGGTGGCTGGATAGGTGAAACTGCCGTTGAGCTGGCGGGTATTCGGGCCCAGCATATAATTCGCGGCGGGCGTGTGGCACTGCAAACAATCCGACGGACTGGGGTAATACCAGATCTGTGTGACCGCACCGGTGGGGGTTATGATGGAAATGTTTTCATTTGAGCTGCCGGTCAGCAAATCTGCGTCGCTGTTGTCAGCACGCCATTTGTAGGTGACGCCGTAGGCGGCGCCGTTGGTGTCGCGAACGAGCAGGCGGGTTTCCAGCCGGCGTAGCTGTGATGGATTGATTGCGTTTGTGGCAAGTTGAAAGGTTTTCACAAAAACAGAGCCGGCGGGAAAGCTCCATTGGCCGTTGGTTGTGAAAGTGATCTGTTCGTTGGGCGAATAAGGGGCGCCATTATTAGGCACGCAGAAATACCGCGTCTTCTGCGCGTTGTCAGACCACAGTGGTGTGTTCACATTGTAGGGAATAAGCGCGGCGACAGGCGTCATTGCCGGTGTATTGCTGAAAATGCCGGTCAGGGAAAGTTGAGCGGGTATTGAGCCGCTATAACTCATCGGCATATTGAAGAACGCCTGGGCGGCGGCGCGCGAAGTCATACCGTAAGGCGTGCCGGTACTGGCATTGACGACGATATTGATTGGAGCCGATGTGCTGGCCAGCCCGGACAAATCCGTGGCCACGGCGGTTAAAGAATAATTGCCCGCACCCAAATTGGTGGCGGTCATGGCGAACGTATTACTGATGCCGCCGGAAACATTGGTGATCATGCCGAGGAGGTATGCTCCCGCGTAAAAGTCCACCTTGCTCAAGGGGTTGTAGAGGGCGGCTGCGCTGGCGGTCATCGTGACACTGGCGCTGGCCGTATAAGACGATCCAGCCGCCGGGCTGGTCAGAGTGATAGCGGGCGGCGGATTGCTGGCCGTGTAAAGCTGGCTTTGCGGAATGATTACCTTGCTCATGTCAGGCGTGCTCCAAGAAAGAGAGGCCACGGCATTGCCCGTGTTGTGGTAATAATCCATCCGGATGTTATACCGTTGCTGGCCGACAAGCGTGATGGAATTGCTTCTGGTTGCCGACTGATCCGTCCAACTGTCGATTACAAGCTGATTGTTGATCCACAGACGCACGCCATCGTCCGTGGTGGTGAAGAAAGTGTAGGTATCACTGAATATTGGTTGCGCCGCCCCGGTCCAGCGCACGTTAAAGTGGTTTGTCTTGATGCTTGGATCCGGCGAGCCAGCGCCCCAGATGAAATTCACATTGGTATCCGTGCGCACCAAGGTTGCGGGGTCAATGAAGGTGGCGGGTTCCGGGCCGGTGCTGATGTTCGCGACGAGATTATCCACGTTGATGTCCGCGCCGCCACCATTGGCAACCCTTAACGCGCTCAAAGCCAGATCCGTCATTCCGGTGCCGGACATATTTGCTCCCGAAAGCGTGGTCAATGTCCATGCCCCGGTATTGTAAATATAGGTGAAGGTGGCGGAAGTAACCGGGTTGGTGTCTCCGCTCCCCTGTGCGCCTTCCAGCGCGCCTCCATCAACACCCCAACTGGTCTGTCCATTGGGAGCACCTGTAAATATTTGTTCAGTCCCACTGGTGCCTCCGGTGTAACCAGTATACATGCTGATACCCGCCCACCCGACGAAGAAATTGTTTCCAGACAAGGGCAGAGTGTCATACGTCAACGTTAGTTGCTGTCCCGCTCCTAAGGCGGCGGTGAAACCGCCAAAGAGAAGCCGGGCATTTCCAGTTGTATCCAACGAGTTTTCCGGACTGACGACGACCCCATTGCTGGTGCCGGTCCAGGCACCGCTTCCCACATCCGGGAGTTTTCCAACGATCGAAGTTCCCGGCGCTTCGCTGAAATTATCCGAGAAAACCACCATGCCATTAAATTGGTTGGCATAATATGAGCCTTTCAATCCCGTTCCGGTACCGATGGCTGAATTGCTCAAAAATGTCGCTACCGCCACGCCGCTGGACTCGAAGCCAGTCTTGACCCCGATCGCTTTGATTACCGTGTCGTTCGTCAGCGTAATGAACCCGGTATAAACCGGCGAGTTTGTCATCGGTGTGGAGCCGTCCGTTGTATAATAAATCGTCGCGCCGGGCGTGGTCGAGGTAAGGGTGACGTTGGTGGAGCCGGTAAAATTTCCGCCGTTGGGCATGATCACGGGCTGCGCCACCCAGCCGGCAACGGTGCCGTAAACATCGAGTTGTCCGGAAAATGTGGCAAGATAAACTTTGCCGTTGGCCACGGTGGGCGGGACAAATTTGGCAAACAGACCGACTGCGTCGCGCGAACTGATCATTTCTGAATTCCACAATTCATTCGTCACGTTCTGCGCGCTGTAGGCGTGCAAGATGCCCGGTTGCGGGCTGTGAATTGCATTTCCGGAGAAGGGGTGCGTAGCCCAGACGATGCCGCTGCCGGCATTGGTACCATTGGCTGACAGTGCCAGAATTCCCCCAGGTTCGCCGCTCGGTGCCGGGCTTGGACTTTGGGCAAAGGCTGGTAGAACAAACTGGTTGGTCGTGCGATCAAACTTGTATTGCTGCAAATAAACTGACGCCGGCCAGATATAGCCATAGGAATTTGCCGGTCCATCCCACCAGACCATGCCGCCGTGAAACTGGTCGGAAGTGAGCGACCAGGTTTGCAATACGTTGGTATCCGCCGTGGTGGATGAACTCAATCCACCCATATTGTTTCGGTCAACGAGATAGCCGATGCCCTGCTTGCCGCCGGAAAATGCCAGCGTGGTGCCTGGAATCAAAATCAACCCGGCGGAGCCAAGGTCAATGTCTCCATCATCAAGCGCTTGATAATTATAGGGCGTGAACCAACTGACGACATTCAGGTTCGTGCCGCTGAGGGAAAGTTTCAGGAAACTTTGGCCGCGATTGATGGGGTCGTTTGGATTGCCGGTTGAACCCACCGTGCCGTTGCCGGTGACGAGATACAAAAATCCATTCGTGTCCGCTGAAATGCCCTCGGCGCTCATCCAGATGCCGCCATCAGAACCGTTCGGAGTGTCATTGTAAACGACCGCCTGCGATAGATTCGTGGTGTTGTAGCCGATGATCCAACCATGATACGGACCGAGGTCACAGTGCGATGACCATGCGATGTAAACCACGCCATTGAGCAGGATCAGGGCGGGGCGTTGATTATTTCGTGCCGGGTCAAAGGAGACTACGCCGCCCACGCTGCCATCGCCGGTTCCGGTACAGGTTGCCGCGATGACCACCGGGCTGTTGGGACGTTCCGCGCCGGTGGTGATGTCCAGCGCATGCAATCGTTGAACAAAAGTACCGCCGTTTTCCTTGGTGCGCGCGACGAGAAAAATGGTTCCCGCGACTGGATCAATCGCCGGCGTACCCACGATTCCAATGTTGCCGCTGAAGTCACTATAGCCTCCACCGCAGGCGCCCAGCGCGCTCAAATCCGTGTTCTTAACCACAACGGCGTTCGCATTGGTGAAGTTCACCTGCCAGTAGGGCGCGGTGACGGTCGGATCATCCGCATCGAACGCATACACGGAATCATTGACTGTCGCCACGATGACGAGGTTGCGAGACCCTTTACCGGGAATGGTCACATTGGTGACGATCAATGGCTGTGCGTAAATCTGGTCGTCCACAGGGTGCGTGCAGAGCAGGCCGAACGTGTTGGTATTCACATTTGTGGTGGTCAGGATCGTTTCCTGAAGATTCGCTCCGGTATGGGAGAGATTATTATGCTCGGTGAGCACGGCGACTTCGGCGTAAGCCGGGGTGGTCAAAGCAGCCAGTATGAAAACAAGGTGACGGAGATACATGAATAGTAAAAACTTGCATGTTTTCATCAAAAGCCAATACACATATAAGTGTGGGGTACGAAACATCTGCCGGGTCGCAGTTATCAGGCAGTTTTGCTCTCGAATGATATAACTTTTCGGCAGCATCCGGCACTGCCCGCACCTCCTCGCTGGAACTAAAGGGTCAGCAGTTGGGTGCCTTTCCCAACCTGAAGCAGATTGGTATCGCTTTCGTCATTTATCGGGGTGACCACGACGGTCATTTTCCAGACCAGAAATCAAGCCTGCCCGACGGCTGTCATCCGTGGGCAAAGCATCAAGGGTTTGCTTTTTGATTCGGTGTGTGGCGAATCGGGGAATGTTGCAGGTATTTTACAGTCGCTTCACCGCGCGAATGGACGTGAAGTTTGGAATAGATATGCCTTATGTTCATACGGATGGTCTCGATGCTCAAAGACAATTCATCCGCGATGTTTTTATAGGCCATGCCTTTGGCCAGCAATTCCAATACCTGCAGTTCACGCGGAGTCAACGCGGCGGTATTGGTTTTGGCTGCTCCCATTTCATGAAAATAGGCGACCACTTTACGGGCGATGCTGCTCGACATCGGCGAGCCGCCATCGCGCACTTCCCGGATCGCTTCCAACAACTCGGCGGTGCGGGTACGTTTGAGGAGATACCCGCTCGCTCCGGCCAGGAGCGAATTGAAGATTTTTTCGCTTTCTTCATAAACCGTCAGCATTAAACATTTCACCTCGGGTGTGTTGGCACGCAATTGGCGGATACATTCCACGCCATTCATGCCGGGCAGGTTGATGTCCATCAAAACCACATCGGGCTGGTCCGTAGGAATTCCCTTAAGCGCCTCCTCCGCCGTGCGGTAATCGTTGATGCAACAAAAGCCCCCGGATTTATTTATTTCCTTTACCAAATTTTCCCGTATCCAGGTGGCATCCTCGACGATGACCACTTTGATGGTCGTCGCCGGGATATTGTTTTTTTGACGGGCCGGATTCATTGTTCAACCATCCTCGTCGCCGGGAGCAACACTTGCATCCGCACGCTGGTTCCCTGGCCGGGTTCGCTTTTGATTTCCAACACGCCGCCGGTGGCATCTGCGCGTCTTCGCATATTTTCCAAGCCGTCCCCGGTGCTTGCTGCCGTCTCAATCCGAAACCCTTGTCCGTTGTCGGCGATTTCCACTTCTAATTTATCCGCCGTGTAATTCAAACTAAACTTAACTTCACTTGCACTCGAATGTTTCACGGCATTATTTAAGGCTTCTTTCACCACCATAAACAGGTTGTGACGCACTTCGGCCGTCACAGAGATGTCAGGCAGGTTCAAGGGAACGTTCAGTGTGCAAGCGAGGCCGGAGGGCCGCAACAAATCTTCCGTGAAAAAAACCAGATAGTCCGCCATCTCCTTGAGCGTGTCATTCTTGGGATTAACAGCCCAGACGATTTCGTCCATTGTTTGAATGGTATCGCGCGCGGTTTGGGAAATTGTTTTGGAAATTTGATTTGAGCCGGTCTGTGTCTTGGTATGTTCGTCCATCAGTTCGGCGAGCTTGTGGATTTTAGTCAGGCTGGCTCCAAGGTCGTCATGAATATCGCGCGCAATGCGTGCGCGCTCCATTGCGACAGCGCCTTCCCGTTCCAACCGCCGGATTTGGTGGTGAGAGCGTCGCCTTTCGATCAACCTGGCGGTTATGCCCACCATCAGGAGCAAGCTGCCCATGGTAAGTCCGACCACCCATTTTCGTTGCCAAAAATACGGACGCGTAAAATCTTCAAACGCGGTGGCGATGGCCACTTGGCTGAAATTCCAGCCGTCTCCAGCGCCGCGATGAACCAGCCGGATTTCGTCAAATGTGGCGTTCGCATCGAACTGGGTGATCAGATTTGTGGATTGATTGTTTTCCGTCGCGCCAGGGTCCAGGTCGGGAGCCAGCCAGACCGTCACATGGGCATCCTTTCCCGGACGGAATTCGATTTTCGCAACGATGGTTTTTGGAATTCCTTTGCGGACATATTCCCAATCCTTTCCCAAGTCCGGGTTGGCAGAATAAAAATCCTGCAGCCCCATTTTTCCCCCGTCGATGTGTATGGCGCTGTAGGCCAAAGCTTCCCAACCGTTGCCAATGCCAAGGTGTTCCACGCCCTTTTCGTAAAAAAAAACCCCGCAAGAATAGAATGAAATAGCTTCCGTGGCGGCGTCAGACAGTGGATCAACTCGAAAATTCAGATAGAGCGTGCGACTGGAATTTGCATCCTGCGGGGCAATTGCGCCGTGTAATATGTCTTTGCCATCATTGTTGTCATGCACCAAGACCGTCCCGGGTTGGCTCCATAAGATCGTGGCGTGGGCATAAAATGAAGTCATCAACAAAGCGCTTGTCAACAAGGCTCTTGCCAGACGGGTCGCTGGACAATTTCCCAGGCTATGGCGAACAAGGCGAATCATAAAAAGAGACTAAGTTGGTGTTCGCCAAATGTCCACCTCGGACAATTTTTGCCATGGCCACACTTACCGGTCGCGAGTTTAACGGCATCTGGCGCGCTTATTATTATCCCGGCAGACAGCATACACATACTTATGCGTATGGATTTATTACGGTGACGGGATAATTATTCATCAAACCTTTCAAGAAGAACACACACCCGTCAGTTCGTGTCTTTTTGTACAGGCACTCAAGCAAAATTAACAACCCATCATGAAATCCGGCATGAACAACCCAATCATATCAAACAAAACGGCCTGCTACAATTGGCGATCGGCGGCCTTGGCCATCCTTGCGCTGGCGGGCCTGCTTTTTGCGCGCCTTGATGTTTCCGCCCAAACCACCAACGCCTACGACACTGCGGCCAATCCTGCCTATTCCGGGGACGGACCCGCGAACGGGTTGGGCAATGCTGGAAACCCAAACGGAGGCTTTGGTTTCGGCCCTTGGACATTTACCATCCTAAACAACGGCGGGGCTTTTATAACTGGGTCTGGTCCTAGTGGGGATTCTTTTGACCTATGGAATACCAGCGCCAGCAGTTCAACGGTTGCAGTTCGGCCGTTCAGCTCGCCGCTCGTGGCGGGTCAATCGTTCTCGGTGCAGACCCGGTTGAACAGCTTGGATAATACCGGCACCACCAACGCATTGATTCTTCAAGATTCGAGTGGGCACACGCTTTTCAGCTATTGGCATACGGGCTTTGAACCCAATAATGCCGTTAACGGGCAATACACGGATGCAACGGTAACCGACGGCGCGGCGGTCGGCTTCAGTTATAATTACCAGCAATTTCAATCTTTCACGTTCACCTTGAACAGCTCTACAACTTATACCTTTACGGACAATTCCACCGGTCATAGTTTCACCGGGACGATTGCCGGGACGATTGCCCAGGTTGCCTTCTTCAGGGGCAGTCAAGGGTCTACTAGTGGTGGTGATGATTTTCAATTCGATGAGTTGCAAATTATTTCAGCGGCGCCCGCGAGCTTTGGTGGACAGGTGCCATCCGCTGGTTCCTACAGTGCCTCAACTACAGGTGCGATCAGTGTGCAGGTGACTGACGGTAGTATTCCTGTTAACACGAACACCATTGTTTTCAAAGTGGACGGAAACACCATTACGCCAACCAGTGTCAGCAAGTCGGTCAACATTACCACGATTAGCTACACCCCCGGCTCGCCTTTGAGTTGGGATGTGTTGCATACGGCTCAAGTCACGATCGCTGATAACAACAGTGTCACCTACACCAACTCCTGGAGTTTTACCACGGCGTTCCAGTCATTGCCATCAGTCCTGCCCGGTCCCATTGTCGCCAGTAACCAGGAGGTCGGAATCGTCATCTTCTCCACGAATGACGCCTGGATGGGGGCAAATTATGGAGCTTCTTCCGGCAAGACAATCTATTCCTGGTGGAGCATGGAATTTGATAATTTGAACGGCGAAACCGGAGGTGGCGGTGGTTACGGTGGATTGCAGTTCATTTTGGGCGGAATCAACGGTGCGCAGCATGCCATTGCCGGCAATGCATGGATATCCACCAATTGGAGTGTTGATCCATATCCTCCGGCACCCCAAACTGATCTGAATCCCGTCACTTCCATTGTGCTTGGCCAATGGCACACGCTTTGTGAGCGGGTGGATTTGTCGCCGTCCGGCAACGCCACCATCACCGTTTGGCTGGATCCGGACTTCACCCAGCCGGAGGGGTCTCAGACCACCCCGGTGGTCATCTCCACGGTTAATACCTTTGACACCGTCGCATTGCGAACCGGTAACGGCACGGCCAGCGCCACCTTCAGTAATATCAATATGAGCGCGACGGGACCTTTTCCGCATACCGACCCGGCGTTCCTAAACTTGATTCCCGCGGCCAACGATTCGGCTGCGGCGACCAACACGCCGATTGGAGCCCTGATAACTTTTGGCACCTACGGCATTGGCACAAACAACGTGGTGCTGACTTTGGATGGCGGCCCGGTCACGCCGGGTTTCGTAGTCGCCACCAACTCAATCACGGTCAGTTATCAAACGCCTACGCCGTTTGCTGCTAATTCCTCGCACACGGTTGAGTTGAGTGTCACGGACTCGAACAACACGCCTTATTCCACAACTTGGGCCTTCACGGTTGATCCTTATCCCACGCTGCCGGTGACCATTCCCGGACCGATAGATGTTACTTATGCAATAAATGGGGATTTGGGTATTCAGTTGTTTACCGGCGAAAATGAATGGATAGGTAATAATTATCAATCAGCCTCGACGAACGCGCTTTATACCACATTCAGCATGGAATTTTTTGATCTGAATGGTGAAACCGCCGACGATGTCGGCGGTTGCTATGGCGGATTGCATTTCTATGAAGGCTCGACCGAGCGCCTGTTGACGGGAGAGACCTGGCTCAGAAATACTTGGAGTATAGACGACAAGGCGGGTGGCGAAGGCGGCGAAATCGCCTTGCCCCCGACTAACGTCGTGGTCGTAAACGAGTATCATACGATGGCGATTAAGAGTGTATATTCAGCCAGCGGCAATGCCACGGAAACGGTCTGGCTTGATCCTGATTTCACCAAGTCCGAAGGCAGCCAGCCGAATCCGCCAGTCATCGTTTCCATGAACAACACATTTGATAATATCCGCTTGCGTTGCGGCAACGGTTCGGCCGCTGACGAGTTCAGCAACATTGTGATTCAGGCGACCTCTCCCTTTGCCGCGGGGGTGCCCTCCAGCTTGAGCATCCAGGAGTCGGGCGGCAATGTGACTGTTTCCTGGACCGGCACCGGTGGCACACTCCAGAGCGCCCCGGCGGTTACCGGGCCTTGGGCGAATACCGGGAACAATGCCAATCCACAAACCCTCGGACCAACCAATTCAGTGATGTTCTTCCGGGTGGAACAATAAGCATGAATCGTGATTATCCGGCGGGTTGCCAAAATGATATTGAGCTGCCCGCCGGATAATCCGAAACCGATCTTTGTGAAGTCGAAATATCTCATTATTGTGCATGCGGGAGCCGAAGCTCCGGTCTTGTTCGCGTCATTTCGTCGGCACCATGAAGTTGCTGGAATCCGGCATGCCAAGTCCGCGGGTTTTTGTCAGTTGGATTCTCATGGCAATTGGATTTTGGGCGCAAATCGGAATTGTTGAGATAAACATGAAATACCTGTTGCCGAAAAAACATTGCCACCGTTCGCGCCACACTTCGACGTGTGGATCACCAAATTCAGGATCGGATGATGCCCTTGCATTTGCTGCAATGCGAAATGGGTTCACTTTGATTGAATTACTGGTGGTGATTGCCATCATTGCGATTCTGGCAGCCTTGCTACTTCCGGCCTTGTCTTCAGCCAAAAAACGGGCAACGCAGGCTGCCTGTTTAAGCAATCAGAAGCAACTGGCTACGGCCTGGATGATGTATAGCGACGATAACTCCGGCAAAGTATTAAGTTTCGACAACCGGAATACCACCGCCAACCCTCCGGATTGGCGCATACAAGCACAACTTGTCACAGCTACCCCTCCGTCAAATCTTACGGGAAATGATCTCACCAGGTGGTATTTCCAATCGGGCTATAAAAGTCAGCCACTTGTTCCTTACGCGGCCAACCCTGACATCATTCATTGCCCGGGCGACATACGAACTTCGTTGTCGGGATTTTTTTGTTGGGACAGCTATTCCGGGGTGGGCGGCTTTGTTGGCGGCGATCCAAATCTGGATCCTAATGAGGGATCAATTACAAAACAGATACAGGTGATGCATCCGAGTGACCGGTTTCTATGGGTGGAGGAAAGTGCTTCGCAGCAAATCACGGCGTTCGGCCAAACTTTCGTTGACCCCGACGGCGCCTGGGACATGCATCCGGGAGGTCCGAATATCGGGGCCAGCCCTTTTGCCACTGCCGCATGGATTGACTCGCCTGCGGCATTTCACGGCACCAGCAGCACATTCGCTTTTGTAGATGGACATGTGGAACCTCATAAATGGCTGGTCGGTTTGACCATTAATTTTGCCAACGACATGAGTCCCAGCAAATATTCCAATCTAAACCCCAGCGGGTCCGGCGCTAAGGCTAATCAGTCAACAGATAGGCGTGATATAGTCTACGTTGCCAGTCGCTTTCCAACCGCGATCAACCCGTAAAGACAACCCAGATTTGATATCCGAGTCTCGGTCATGGTTTCATTAAGCATTTATGACTCATCTAATTTGGTTTCAATTTGACCAGAAACTGACCCGCAAAAATCCCGGCCCTGCTAAAAAAAAACTTGCCGCCCTTGCGTTTGGTATAGCTACCTTTAGTTGTGTTTGCGGCCTCGGCCAGACATTGCCGGCAGGCAATGCCGTGGTGGTTGGTTCGGTGCGCGTGCAAATGCTCTCCGGCACCCTGGTCCGGCTGGAATCGGCCGGCACCGGGGGCTTTGAAGACCGGAACACTTTTCATGTGGTGAATCGGGACTGGCCGGGAACATCTTATTCCAGCAATCTGGTCTCGGACGTGGTCGTTATTGGTACGTCCAACTATGTCGTCTCTGTTCCGCAAGGGGCCACTTCATTGAAAGGCATCCATGTTTCTTCTCCCGCCGGCAAGATGCTGTACCAGTTCAAGGGAGCGCTCACCAACGGCGTGTGGCTGCCGGGGCCGTCGGACAATCCTGCCGTACTGTCGTTTGCCGACACCCCAAGACTGATTCCACCAGCAGGGGGATTGAAGCCGGCCCTGCCGGGGTCACTGCTGGCTTCGACAAGCGGGTGGGACACCAACAATGACGCGCCTGATGTCTATATATTTGTTCCCAACGGCAGTTATACGCGGTTGCGCAGCGATTTCCTTAAGCTGACCGGCCCGACGGAAATGATTCCACTCTATGCTTTTGGCGCGTTTGACAGCCGCTATTACGACTACAGCGAAGCCACGGCGTTGAAGGAGATTGCCGATAATCGCGCGCGGCAAATTCCCCTCGACGTCCTAGTCATTGACACCGGCTGGCGGCAAAACGCTTCGACCGGTTACAAGCCCAACACAAAGCTTTTTCCCGATCTGGCGCGCTTCATTTCTGAAGCGCACTCCAATCACGTTCACTTGATGTTCAACGATCATCCCGAACCGGTCGCGCCGGGCGGTCTTGATCCAATCGAAGTGACCTATCGGTATGCGAACCTCACCGGGCTTCTGGGCGAGGGCGTGGATATTTGGTGGTATGATCGGAATTGGAACATCAGCTTGAACTCGCCGTCGCCAAAATTGCGGCATGAAGTTTGGGCAATGGGTGTTTATCAGGATGCGACCAGGGCCACGAATACGGCTTTGCGCCCCATGATCATGGCCAATGTGGATGGCATAGACAACGGCCTCCGTCATCGTCCGATGGACGTTGCCGCCCATCGCTACTCGATTCAATGGACCGGAGACATTGAACCCTACATGAGCTATCTGGGTTATGCCGTTCGGAACGCGGTGCATTCCGGGGTGCAATCGCTTTTTCCATATGAGAGCGACGACCTTGGCGGCCATCGCTCGGACCCAAGCCCCGAAGACTATATCCGCTGGATTGAATACGGCGCACTATCGCCGATTTATCGTCCGCACTGCACGATGGGCTTGACGCGGATGCCGTGGACATTCGGGCCGGAAGCCGAACGCATGGCGCGACGGTTGATCGATCTGCGTTACCGGCTCTTGCCGGAATTCTATGCGGCGGCAAAAAACAACTTCGACACCGGTGAGCCGATTCTCCGGCGGCTGGACCTGGATTATCCGCAATATTCCGAGGCCAAACTCGAAGGCCAGTATCTGCTGGGTCACTCGCTATTGGTCGCCCCCGTGACCCAAGGCGGTGTAACCACGGTGCCGTCTTCATGGTTGACCACGGCGACCGGACAAGCCGGTCTGAGCGCGACCTATTTTTCCAACACCAATCTCACCGGCGCGGCGGCGTTGACGCGGATTGACGCCAATATAAATTTCAATTGGGGAACCGGCGGGCCCGGCGGATCGGTTGCGCGTGAAAATTTTTGCGCGCGTTGGGTGGGGAATATCACCGTTCCGTCCCCGGTGGGTGATGTGGTCCTGGCTGCAACCTCCGATGACGGCGTGCGCGTCTGGTTGGACAATCAACTCTGCATCGACAACTGGGGGCCGAATGATTCGGTGACGAAACAATCAACGCTAAAGGTCGTGGCCGGACAAGCCCATCAGTTGCGGGTGGAGTATTTGCAATTGGCCGGCAACGCCATCGTCGGCCTGAAGTGGCGGGTGGCGGATAACTCTCAACCCGTCTCCGTCTGGATTCCGCCGGGCAACTGGATCAATGCCTGGACGGGCGCGGTGTTGAAAGGCCCGATGACGACCGTTGAAAATGTTCCATTGGATCAAATCCCGTTGTATATCCGTTCCGGTTCCATCTTCGCCCTCGCGCCGCAAATGCAATTCACCGGGCAATTGCCTTGGAGCCCGGTGACTTTGGACGCTTATCCCGGCAGCACAGAAACGGGGCAAACGACGCTTTATGAAGACGACACGCTGACCACGGCTTACAAGCAGGGGCAGTTTCGCAACACGAACATAAAGACTTGGGCGGATGACACGAACAAATCCATATCCGTGTCCATCAGCGCGGCGGTGGGCAGCTATACGAACGCACTTACACAACGTTCGTGGCTGGTGCGACTACATCGGCCGCCGAACTGGTCATCGGATTTGGCGCCGGCATTCGTCTCCTTGAACGGCAATTCCATCGGGCCGGTAGTGCGGCGGGTTAGAAATGATTCTGCAATGCCACTAGGTGCAGAGGACGGGGCGCCCGATGCCGATGTCTTTGAAGTCACCGTGCCCGCAACCTCCGTTTTGACGAGCAATCTCATTGTGGCCAGGTTTGCCCCCGCCATCAGTCCATGGAGCCGCGGCGACATCGGAGCCATAGGAGCGAATGGCAATATGAAGGAGGGCTCAGCTGAGCCAAGCCATACCATGAAACATCAATCACCCCAATGAACAAACAGTGTGTTCATTTCTCGCCAAACAATTTGCAAGTTCGGGTGAAAACTGAGCGAGCAATGCGTTTTTGTTTTGAATGACGCTCGACAAAAACCGGGGCGCTAGGCATAAAAGACCGAATCAACCAACATTCAGCATTGCGCCCGCAAGAAAATCGCTTCCGCCTTTCCGTTGCTGGGCGTGGTGAAACACGTATGGCCAATTTTAACAGCTTGCGGCTCTTGCGCTTGAGTTTGTTTGTTTGCTTTTCAATCGCACTATTCAAAGTCGTTGGCGCCGAGGATCGGTCAAACGGCGGGACGCTTTCGCTGGCTGATTTACAGCAGCTTGTTTCCAAGCATGGCCGGGTGATTCAATCCTTCCGGCTGGAGGGAGTGGTTTGCGCGATGAGTCCGAACCGGCGGTTGATTGCCTTGCAGGATGGGTCGGCAACGGCCCTGTTGGAAGTGCCGACGGTGGATGTGGAAGTGCATGTTGGCGACCGGTTGGCAATTGAAGGTGAAAAATGTTCTCTCACCAGTGGCAATTTCTGTATTCAAATCGGCACGGCTCCGGTGGTGGACAATGACGGACACCATCCTTCTCTTCTGAAGGCCGGGAAAGTGTATCTGCCGGCGGGTTTTCAGCCGATTCGTGTTGCCTGGTTTAATGGGGTTGCTGACGCTGTTTTGAAACTGGAGTGGGAAGGCCCTGGCTTGCGGCGTCAAAAAGTTCCGAACTCGGTGCTTTGGAGAAGCTCTTCCAGCCCGACGAACCAATATGAGTTGGGGCATGGGCTCGATTATACGGCCTGCAATTCGGATGGAAATTTTCTGGCTGATTTTGAAAATCGGACACCGATTACGCATGGGGTTGCCAGCAATTTCGACGTTTCATATCGCATCCAGCCCGAACATACCGCGCTCTTTTTCAATGGCTACATCAAGGCACCCGATGAGGGGATATATACGTTTTATCTGACATCCGATGACGGAGCCCGGCTCGAGGCCGGAGAACCGCGTGTTTCCGTCATTCGCCTCCCGACCGACGCAGCCTCCACACCCATTACTCGCTCCTTGAATCAGGCGCGGGCAGATTCGGCCAACTCTTCGTGGATAGAACTGGATGGCGAGGTGGCCTTTGCCGCCGCCATTCAGGGCAATCTGGTGACTGATTTGATCACGGGGGGGAATCGGGTGCAAGTGGCCGTGGCGGGAGGTGCATCGCTGCTTTCCACAAATTTATTGCACAGACATTTGCGCGTAAGAGGAATTTGCGAGTTTGCTTTGCCGGAGAAGATGGAAGCTCGCGTTATGGTGCCAAGTTTGGAGCAATTGGAAATTCTGGATTCCGGACGTGAAGGCAGCAAGGTGACTTCCTCGACCAATCTTCTTTTGGCTTCCATAGCGCAGGTGAAGCAACTGAAGCCAGAGCAGGTAAACCAAGGAATTCCCGCCAAAATCCGGGGTGTCCTCGTTGGTGTCCGGCCCGTCGCTTTTATGCTTCAGGATTCTACGGGAGGTATTTCGGTCCATTATAGCGCGGTTGAGTGGACCGACCAACCGCAAGTCGGCGACATGTTGGAAGTTGAAGGCGTGACCGGTTCGGGAGTTTTTGCCCCGGTTATTATGGCACACAAGATAAGGCGGTTGGGAAACGCCCCCATGCCCGAGCCAATTCGCCCGCGATGGGACCAACTCATGAATGGAAGTGTGGATTGTGTTTATGTGGAAATCGAAGGAATCCTCACCTCTTTTTCCGGATTAGAACTAACTTTGTTTTCTGCGGATGGAGGGTTGACAGTGGATGTTGATGGAAACGGAATGGAGGATCTTTCCTCCCCTGTGCCCGGCCTGGCGAACAAACCCCTGGCAGTGGGGGATCTGGTGCGATTGCGCGGATGCTGCATGCCGAATACGGACAACCAAGCGCGACAAATTGTCCAAGGCCGGATTCAATTAAACTGCCCGCTCATCGCCGTGGAAGAAGCGGCGCCAAGCGATCCATTTTCTTTGCCAACGCAAAATATCGCCGACCTGCTGTGGTTTGATTCTCGTGCCAGTGCGCTCCAACGGACCAAACTCAAAGGGCAAATCATTCACGGACAATCCGGGGAATATTTGGCATTGAACGGGGAACGTGGATTCCGGATTCTGACCTCCCAACCGGCCAGTTTTCAGGTTGGAGACCTGATTGAAACGGTGGGGTTTCCGAAGCTGGACGGTCCATCGCCGATTCTGCAGGAGGCTCACATCCGGAAAACGGGACACGCTCCGCTGCCGGTTCCGGTTCCGGTTTCCGCCGAAGGACTTCTTGATCGCCATCACGATTCGACGCTTATTCAAACCGAGGCGACGTTGATCGGAGAAACCGCCAGTTTGCAAGGACGCATTCTTGAATTGCAAGCGGGACCAAGTCATTTTCTAGCCACGCAGAAGCCCGTTCGGGACACCGCAATTAGTCTGGATATTGGAAGCCGGCTGCAACTGGTCGGAGTCTATGCCAGCACCAGTGCAAATCGCGTGGAATCCAGCACGGATCCCTTTTCATTATTGCTGATGGACGACGCTGGTGCGATCAGGGTATTGGCGCGGCCGTCCTGGTGGACGGCGAAACATGCAATGATTATCGCTGCCGTCCTTGCGGGCGTCCTTGGGATGTCTTTGGTCTGGATCACATTGTTGCGTCAAAAAATCGAAATCCGGACCGTACAACTTCAAAAGGAAATTCAGGAACGGCAACGTGTTGAACAGGCGCAGGCCATCGACCAGGAGCGGACACGCGTGGCGCAAGACCTCCACGATGAGCTGGGCTCCGGCCTCACAACAATGGGGCTGCTCGGCGCGTTGGTCAATAATCCTGCCACATCGCCGGAGAAGAAGGCCGGCTATCTCGAACAGATCACGCACTCGGCGCATTCGCTGGTGACAGCATTGGATGAAATCGTCTGGGCTGTGAATCCGCAACACGATTCCATCGCTTCTTCGGCCAGCTATTACGCCTATTATGCCCACCCGTTTCTCAACGCGGCGGGCATCGCCTGCCGCCTGGAAATTGCGGATCATTTTGACGAACATCCGCTGGATCCGCACCTGCGCCATGGCGTTTTTCTTGCGTTCAAGGAAGCATTGAATAATGTAGTCCGCCATTCCGGTGCGACCGAAGTAACAATCAAGATAATGACATCGTCCGACGAGTTAGTCATTGCCATCCACGATAACGGACGCGGGATGAATCTGGGCGAAAAACAGACTGGCCAGAGTCACGACGGATTGGTCGGGATGCGTGACCGTCTCGAGCGTTTGGGCGGGACGTTTTTGATCACCAGCCAGGCGGGGCAGGGCACGACGGTGGAATTCCGTATCCCTCTGCCACAGCTGCGTTCCGATCGCTATTTGGACAGTTCCGGAGAAATACCGGGTGAAAAATTGAAAGACGCACCATGATCAAAGTTGCCATTGTCGAAGACAGCCGTTCAACTCGTGAGAGCTTGGAAGCAGTCGTCAACCTGTCGCCCGACTACCGTTGCATTTGCGCTTGTGCGAGCGCGGAAGAAGCCCTGCGCGAACTGCCTTTGCATGAGCCTGAGATTGTGCTGATGGACATCCATCTGCCGGGCATGACCGGCGTGAAATGCGTGTCGCTGCTTAAAAATTTATTGCCGCAAGTGCGGGTGATCATGATCACCATGTATCGGGATCCCGATCTGATTTTTGGCGCGTTGCGCGCCGGCGCATGTGGCTATCTTCTCAAACGCTCCAGCCCCGACCAGGTTTTGAACGCCATCCGGGAGGCACAGGAGGGTGGAGCACCGATGACCGGAGAAATTGCAAGGCAGGTCATTGCTCATTTTCAAAGTCAGACCTCCGTGGCGGATGAAGTAGAAAAACTTACTTCGCGCGAACGGGAGGTCTTGGAATTTCTGGCCAAAGGCTATTCCAACAAAGAAATAGCCACCCGCCTATCAGTCAGTGTGCCGGCCATTCGCTGGCATTTGACGCATATCTACCAAAAACTGCACGTTCAATCGCGCACCCAGGCGGTCAGCAAGTTCCGACAGGCCTGAACCGGGACAGGCAAATACTATCGCTTTGTCCAGCTAGGCAGTGGACTTTGCGGTGTTATATTTTTTGTATTCCAAAGATGCAACAATTGCTGACAAGCACCCCTAATCCTTGGGTGATTTTCACATTCAAAAACCCCATAACCCGAACCTTGAATAACTGCATGAAAAAAGCTGGACCCGTTGATTTATCTATCCGTTTGTTCAAGCTTGTCCTGAATCGGTCACGAACAGTTTCCGCCTCGTTCATTCTCTGCAGTCTCGCCTTGTTATTGTTGCCCGCGCCCGTCCGCGCGGCTGTTGCCCTGAAGGATGCCCCGGTAGGCATAACCAATAGTCCATTGACTTCAACCAGCATCAGCCAA
The DNA here is from genome assembly GCA_035485115.1 of Candidatus Sulfotelmatobacter sp. Lineage (GTDB taxonomy): Bacteria > Verrucomicrobiota > Verrucomicrobiia > Limisphaerales > UBA11358 > UBA11358. Next base: position 33,590 of record DATHOG010000116.1, read on the forward strand.
TCGTTCACGGTCACCACTGTTGGAAACAGCAATGTATTGGTGGTCATTCTGCTTGATAAAAGCACGGTTTCGACCGGAGTTTTGCCAACAACCTTGGCCTGGAACGGGCTGACGCTCACCCGGGCCGTCAGAGCAATTGATACTGCGAGTTCATACCGCGAATCTGCGGTCTATTATGTGTTCAATCCCACTGCCGGCACGGCTAATATTACCGGCACGTTGACGGCGACGCCGGTATGCACCTATCTGCAAGCATACACGCTTACTGGCATTGATACCAATGCCGCTCTATTGACCGGATCTGCGACCTCGCTCAGCGGCAGCAATCTCACATTCACTGTGTCAAGTGTTGCGGCTGGTTCCTGGGCGGCGGTAGGCAGTGTTCTCGGTTCAAAAAATGTGGGGCTACCGGTCATCACCGGCACAGGAATCACGTCGTCAAACGTATTTTACGGAAATGACACCAGTGGTGACAATTGCTCCTTTGTATTCGGTTCCCTATCGTTCCTCAGCGCAGGATCAGACACCTTCCAATACTCGTGGACTACTAATTCCAGTAACATACCGACTGCCAATTCATTCGTCGGCGCTGTTTTTACCCCGCTTTTAGCGGCCGGGAGCCCGGCGACCGTCGCTGCGAATCCATTGAACACCAGCGTCTACCCGACCCAGACTGCACAGTTCGCTGCATCGGTCGCAGGTACCGCGCCGATCACCAACTTGTGGAAATTTAACGGCACGAACCTGACCGATGGCACCCAAGGTGATGGCTCTGTCATAAGCGGCTCGGGGACGACGACATTGACCATTGCAAACGTCACCACCAATGAAGCCGGCAATTATGTGCTCACCACCACCAACGCCTTTGGTGGCACCAACAGCACGGCGGGAGTTTTGACGGTGCTGGCGTTTAACGCCGCGACAAACTTTACCATGATCGCCTTTGAGGCGGCTGGTTCCGATTGGAACTCGACCGGTATTTGGAATGACGGGCTTGGCGGCCAGTCGGCCACATTGGATGCCTTCGAGTTTCCCGGCAGTTCCTTTGAAGTGTTGGATGGTGCCGCGCTTCGCACTCCAACCGCCGCCGCTTACAATACTTTTCCCGGAGTGAAATTGACCGTGGATGGCAATGGAGTTTTTACCAATGTTGCAGGATCCGCCTCTTCAGCGGCAGGCGTGCTCAAACTCAAGGGCGGCACTGGCGGCGGCTCCGCCACCAATAACTTCCCGCTGCTGGTCATGGCGGGCGGCCAAATAGACAACGCGGGAGCAGCCTCGGGCAGCGGTGGGCAAACCAATGTTATTCAGGGCGCCCTCAACATCGTATCCAACACGCCAATCTATGTTGATTCCAGCGGCAGCACGTTCCGTCCAATTCAAATCGACGCTTTCCTGGAAGGGAATGGCAACATCGAATACCACGACTTTGACGCCAGCTTGAGCGCAGGTTTGCTCATTACGGGCAACACCAATACCTACACTGGCACATGGAACATCGTGCAAGGCCCGCTGATCGGCAACGGAACCAATTCGCTTGGCACCAACAATATCACCATCGGTGCAAACGCCGCGCTGGAAACTTCCTACCCGGTGAATAACACCAATGCCAGTCTTGTTCTCAACGGCAAAATGTTCCTGACCCAGACTGACGCGTTCAATAGCGTGTTCATCAATGGCGCTCCGCTGGCTCCGGGTACTTACACATTCGACGTGTTGACCAATAGCTATCCGACGAACTTTCCCGCCACCTTTACTGCGCTTTACGGCACCACGGCAACGGCCATTTCGGGGCAAATCACCGTGCTGTCGACCCCGGCACCCATTATCACGACACAGCCACAGTCTGTGACTCAATATCCGGGGCAGGGGGCGGCAGCTTTCAGTGTCGTGGCGGCCGGCACTCCGCCGCTCTTCTATCAGTGGTTCACGAACGGTACGGTGGCCTTGAGTGATAATGGCAATCTCATCGGCTCGACCTCAAATGTCCTCATGATTCCCGGCCCAACTGCGGCCGATGGCGGAAGCTACACTGTCATCGTGACGAACAGTTCGGGTTCGGTGACCAGCAGCATGGCGACTCTGACGGTTTTGACGCCGGGGCCGGCGACGAATTTCACGCTGAATTTCGGCGGCTCGCCGGTGGTTCAGGGAGTCGGTTCCGATTGGAACACCAGCACCAATTGGAATCCCTTTGGGCAGCCCGCGTCGGTCTCGGCGTATGCCAATCCGGGCAGTTCGAATGAAGTGGTAGTTGGCTCGCGCCTGCGGACTCCGGCCGAGACGAATAACGCCATTTTCCCTGATGTTCAATTGACGATTGACGGTGGCGGCGTTTTTGAGAACGGCACTCTGACCAATGTGGGCGAGCTTCGCTTCAAGAATACCAGCACAGTTTCAACTAATCATTTCAACAACTTGGTGTTGAACGGCGGACAACTCGACCTCGGTGACAACACTTTGGAAGACATTCAAGGGCAGATGACCGTGACCAGCAATTCAACTATCTATGTTGATTCGACTTCGCTTAATGACCGGGGTTATCAAATTGATGCGCTACTGACTGGTGCGGGAACCCTGTTCTGGCATGAATGGAGCGGCGGGCTGGGTGGGACGAATCTGCAAATTACCGGCATGGGCAACACCTTCACCGGCCAATGGATTGTGGATCAAGGCGCGCTGGTGGGTGTCGGCCCTGGTTCGTTGGGAACGAATAACCTCATCGTGGGCACCAACGGACTGACGGCGGCGGTTGAGACGCTGTATGACATCAACAATCCCAATGGAAGTCTTATCCTCGGCGCGAATGGCGAGGTGTTCCTGCACCAAAATGACACGTTCAACAGCGTGTCCGTCAATGGGATTTCGTTGGCGCATACTAATTCCTTTACCTCGCTAAACAGTGTTCACCCGTCGAATTTCCCCGCTACTTGGACGGCACAAAATGGCTCTACGTTTACAGCTGGCTCGGGACAGATCGTAGTGGTAAATCATTTCCCGGTGGTCAGCAATTTTACGGCCGGCGCGGTGGGTGGAATAGCGCGGACTTTGGCCATCATTGGCGGCCAATATGCGCCCACGGATGCGGATGGAGATACGCTTTCGGTATCGGCAGTTGCTAATCCTTCATCCCAAGGAGGGGTTGTGACCACTGACGGCACAAATGTCACTTATACCGCATTGAGCAACTTCACCGGCACCGATACTTTTACCTACACGGTCAGTGATGGCTACGGCGGGACCGCCACGGCAACGGTTACTGTGAATGTGGCGAGCGGGGCGGGCTTCAATCTGCTCGGTGCGCAACTTGTGGGCGGCCAGGAAGTATTGGGCTTTGCCGGCATCCCCGGTGACCAATATGCGCTGGACTGGACAACCAATCTTGTCTCGCCGGTCATTTGGATTCCGGTGGTGACGAACACGGCGGCCAACGATGGTTCTCTAAACTTTACAAACGCCTCCGCGGGAGGAATTGACTTTTATCGCGCACGACACGTGCCGTAATCAATCCAAATCAGAACAATAAGAAAATTTTGATATGAAAACACTCATGAATGCCACGCGATTGGTTTTACTTAATCCAACGTCAAAAGTCGCCGTGAAGCCGAAGCAAATGCATCAGGTCGCCTATCTTTTCTGCGGCCTTGCCATGCTGTTGTCGTCCATGTCCGCTCGTGCGGCGATCGGCGTGCTGGACGGTCCGGTGGGCGTAACCAACAGCCCATCGAATTTGAACACAACCAACCTCTCCATGCCTTTCACCGTCAGTTCCGGGGCGAGCGTGCTGGTGGTCACGCTGCTTGATAAAATTTCGACCGCGGGAGGAGTCGCGCCAACAACCTTGAGTTGGAACGGCCAGACTCTCACGCGGCTGGTTAATACTTTTGACAGCGCTTCCACCTACCGCGAGGCCTCAATCTATTACCTTTTTAATCCCGCTGCTGGATCCGGTATTATTACAAACAACTTGAAACCGGGCACGGTGACGGTAACCCTCATACAGGCATTTACTCTTACCAACGTTGACACCACTGTCGCTCCATTGGTCGGAGCGACTAATACGATCAGCGGGACAGGCAGCTTTCTTTCGTTCATTGTGACCAACGTTTCGCCCGGTTCCTGGGCGGCGGTGGGTGGCATTCTTGGCTCGACACTTCCGGGAGGCAGTGCTGTGAGCGGGACGGGAGGCAGTGCGACGGGCGTAACTATCGGAAACGTAACCGACGTTTCCAATACGTCTTACGGGGCAGGTTATATTTCCGGGCTTGGTGCCGGATCGGATACGATTGCCTTTTCATGGACGCTGCCGGGGAACCCCAACCCAACGGCCAATGCCTTCGTCGCTGCTATCTTTGCTCCACTGGCCGCCCCGCCGGTTTTTGTCAAGCAGCCGGAATCCCAGTCAATTTATGCAGGCGGCATGGTGCATCTTTCCGCCAGCGTGACCGTTTCCGGGGCCACCACATATCAATGGCAGAGCAACAGCGTGCCATTGACAGGCACAACCAATACGACATTGATCTTGAGCAATGTCAGCACAGTGGCTGGAAACTATACCTTGGTGGCAACCAGCGCCAGCGGTTCGGTGACCGGTTCGGTGGCGAATGTCAGCGTCCGGGTTCCGTCCGAGCCTTACGAGACAGCTGTGGCTAATTTTGGCCCGTACGCCTTTTACCAATTAAATGAAACAGCTAATCCCGCCGCCACTGCCGGCGGCGCGACGGCTTTTGATAATGCAAATTCGCTCAATGGTATCTATGGTGTTGACGCCCAGAATGGATTTAGCAGCATAGCCGGCCCGACGCCTTCGGCTGGATTCCCTGGCTTTACAAGCACCAATACCGCGCTTGAGCCCACCAGCAGCGATGCCAATTCGACCATAACCCTGCCTTCGTTAAATCTTAACACCAACACCGTGACCTTCGCGGCTTGGATCAACCCGATCGCTAGCGGGGCTAATGTGGCAGTGGTGTTTTGCCGAAACGGCAACAGCGGTGTCGTTGCCGGGCTAAACTACACTCCCAATTTCAATGGTTCCAGCTATTCACTCGGTTACACCTGGAACAGCGATCCAGGAACCTACAACTGGGATTCACAAATATATGTTCCGCTGGATCAATGGTCGCTGGTGGCGCTGACGGTGACGCCGACCAATGCAACGATCTATGTGCTCAATTCCGGCGGCATCGCTTCGTCCCAGCATGTTTATCCACACGTGGTGCAAAGCTTCAATGGAACCACTTTGATCGGCGGCGATTCTGCGGCGGCCAACCGGACCTTTGCGGGAACCATTGACGACGTGGCGGTGTTCAACAAGGTGCTGACGCGCGACCAGTTGTCGGCCATGTTCTACGCGTCGTCGCAAGCTACGAATTACCCGCCAATTGTTGTGACTTCGCCAGCCAACCAGTCGGTTTATGTTGGCCAGTCAGCTTCGTTTTCGGTGGTCGGCGGCGGCAGCCAGCCATTGACGTATCAATGGCAGACCGATTCGGGCGGCAGTGGTTTTGCCAATATTAGCAATGGCGGCCAATTTTCCGGGGCCGATACGGCTACGTTGACCATTAATGGCATAACCAGCGGCAATTCCGGCAACTATCAGGTGGTTCTGTCAAATCCTTGGGGCACAAACACGAGCAGTTCGGCCAATCTGGGAGTAAATGGGACAAACGCGCCGCTGAACATTACCCTGTCCGCCCAACAGCCAGTGGGGTCGGATTGGAACACAACAAGCTATTGGAACGACGGCCAGGGAGGTCTTCCGGCTTCCGTTTCCGCCGCAGAATTTCCCGGCAGCACTTATGAACTGCTGGCGGGTTCGCGGCTGCGCACGCCGACAAATAGCACGACCTCCACGTTCCCCGGCGTTCAACTGACAGCGGATGGCAACGGTATCTGGAGCAACAACCCCGTCGCCGGTGCGCCCATATCTGAAATCCGGCTAAAAACCCAAACGATGCCGATCAACACGAGTTGGACCGTCAATTTCCCGAAGCTCATCATGAATGGCGGGCAGATTGACAACGGACCTGACGGAACACCGGTGGGATACGTTACTATTGGCGGCGAAGTGGACATTTTTTCCAACGCACCGATCTACAATGACGGAGCTAGCGGTGATAATTGCGGCTACAATCTTACTGCATGGTTGACCGGAAGCGGCACGGTTGAATATCACGGCGATGTCGCCGGCAGCATTCCCTTCAATACATTAACCAATAACCTGAACATTTCCAACCCGACGAACACGTTCAAAGGCACCTGGAATATTGCCAGCGGCATTCTGCTGGGCAGCGCAGCTAATTCCTTGGGCACAAACACAATTGTGATCGGTTCAGCGACGCAGACGAATGCGGCACTGGAGACGGCTTACGATATTCACAATACCAACGGCAATCTTCTGCTTTACGGGCAGATGTTCCTGCACCAGAACGATACGTTCAAGAGCGTGTTTATCAACGGCACTCCGTTGACCAATGGCACTTATACATTTGCCACCTTGAACAGCACCTTCCCGTCACACTTTCCCGCGTCATGGGCGTTGCAAAGCGGGTCTTCGGTTTCCAGTGGATCCGGGTCCATCACGGTGTTGGTAAATCCGTCACCCATCATTGTGACGCAGCCGCAATCAGTGACTGAATATCCCGGACAGGCAGTCGCAACCTTCAGTGTCACGGTGGCTGGCACACCGCCGCTCAGCTATCGATGGTATACGAACGGTACGGTAGCTTTGAGCGATACCGCAAACCGTGTGGGTTCAACCTCAAATGTCCTGACGATTCCCAGCCCGGGTTTGGCTGATGGCGGCAATTACACCGTTGTGATAACAAACATCTTTGGCGCGGTGACCAGCAGCGTGGCGGCGCTAAATGTGCTCACCCCGGGATCGCCGTTGAATATCACCCTCAATTACGGCGGTTCGCCGATCGCACAACCAATCGGCGGGTATTGGGATACTCCCACCAATTGGAGTGACGGCAATCCAGCCTCGGTCTCAAAGTATTCAAATCCCGGCAGCACCTACGAAGTGGTCATGGGAGCACGCCTGCGCACGCCTGATACGACTAATTATGCCGCCTTCCCTGGCAATCAACTGACGATTGACGGCGACGGTATTTTTGAAAATGCCACGCTCAACAATGTCGGCGAACTTAGGTTGAAGCACAATCCTTTGGTTGGGACCAACTACTTCAGCAAATTAATCATGGCTGGAGGACAAATCAACAACTCGGGGGTTGATGCACCCAATGTGGACAACAGCACCGATGTGGCCGACCTGCAAGGTGAAATAGACATCCTGGCTACAACGCCAATTTATATTGAAAGCACCGCCGGGAACGACCGCACGATCCAGATTGATTCATGGCTTACCGGCCCGGGAACTGTTTTCTGGCACAGCTTTGGTGGCGCGTTGGCAGGACCAGATCTGCAAATAACCAGCGTGACCAACACATTCAGCGGTCAATGGATTGTCGATCAAGGCGCCTTGGTGGGTGTCGGTGCCGGCTCCTTGGGCACCAATAACATCATTGTGGGCACCAACGGTCTGACAGCGGCGGTCGAGACGTTATATAACATCAACAACCCCAACGGCAGTCTCACCCTCGGTGCGAATGGCAGCCTGTTCTTGCACGAGAACGACCATCTTGCCAGCGTAACAGTCAATGGAGTGTCATTGTCCCCTGGAACGTACTCATTCAGCCAGTTGAACAGCACCTATCCGGCGAACTTCCCGGCTTCGTGGACGCAGCAAAACGGCTCCACGGTCACAACCGGTTCGGGACAAATCATCGTTGGCAGTGGCGCACCGTCATCACCGCACATCACGGGCATTCAGGTGAGCGGCACATCTCTGTCCATTTCCGCCACGAACGGCACGGCGGGCGGTTTGTGGATGTTATTGCAGAGCACCAATCTCGCACTGCCGTTGAATCTATGGCCGACAAACTTGACGGGCAATTTCGATGGCAACGGTAATTTGTCCACCAACATCATCAATATCGCCACCAATCGCCAGGAATTTTACATCTTCAAGGTCCAATAAGCTGTCACAGCGAACCTATGCAAATGAACTTAATTGTACAAAATTTATGACTGGATGTTTTTTAGATGACCGGGAAGAAAGCACTTGGAATAGAAAAGGATTCACCCTGATCGAACTGCTGGTGGTTATCGCCATTATTGCCATTCTGGCGGCAATGTTGCTGCCGGCCCTTTCGGCGGCAAAAAACCGGGCGAAGATGATCGACTGCCTCAACAACCAGAAACAACTGGCTTTGGGAATGATGTTGTATGTGGGAGACAACAGTGACTGCTTTCCCGGTGATGCGTCAAATAAACAGGGTTTCCATCCGGAAGATTGGATTTATTGGCGGGCAGGCGGCATCATCGACATGACGGTTCCCGGTACTGTCACGCTTCCATTGGCGCAGAGTCAGATCATCTCTCTCTTGCATAGCGGGCCCAATACCAACTTATTTCGTTGTCCAATGGATACGGATAATTCTTACAGGGCGGCTGCACCCTATACATATATTTCCAGCTATAGTTTGAATGGATATGGTGACCTTCCTACCGCCGGCATGGCCTTGAAATGGAATAGCTCGGGCACAGGCCCGGTCAATTTCAAGACCACAGCGGTTCGCAATTCTGCAAGCAAAATCATGCTGGCGGAAGAACCGGCCACGAAGAGCCCAAAAGATAATCCCTACTTTCTGTCCGGGAATAGTGGTAACGCCAACAGTGGTAATAATTATGGCATTATTAGCGATGGAAGGTGGTCGCCTACGACGGGATTCAACAATGATGTTCTGACCCTGCGCCATGGCGGCAAGGCAGATGTGGCATTTGCCGACGGTCATGCCGAATCCGTACCGTGGGGTTATTGTACCAACCAAAGCAATATTGACCCGGTTTATTAAGCTAACGCTCCAATGCCATTTTGTTCCCATGCCAGTTTACACCACAAACTCATGTCAGGCATCATGCCTGATGGGTTCAAATCAGCCGATTTGTCCATTCCCAAAAGCAAATTTGCTTATCGTATTTTGCTTTTTGTTCCTATGGCTGGCGGCGCCGGCTGAAGCTGTTGTTGTCACCAATGGCACGGGCCTGTCCGCCGCGTTGGATCCGGACGGCAGTTATACCGTGCTGTCCTCCGTGCCGGCGTGGACGTTTGGCGGCGAAATTGGTTCTGCGCTCAAGAATGAAGTGGCAGCCTCGGGCGAGGATTCACTGGGCGGGTATCAGCGGATTTCCTTCGAGTGGACGGAAGGTTCGTCGCCCATGAGCGGGGAAATCCGCCTCTATAACAACCGGCCCGTCATTCTTTTTTCAGAGCAGCGGCAGAACGCCGGGGAAATGCCGCCATCGCCATTTCCGTCATTCACAAAAATACCCAAGGGTCTCCATGTTTTCAGTTATCGGCAGGAGGCATTTGCCCCGCCGCAATATGCTGCCAACGACTGTTCCACACCGTGGCTGTTATTTGATGACCACGCTAATGCGCTGGTTATTTCTCCGGCGTCACATTTCATGGTCGCCAGCATGATCGGAGACGCAGTGAATCAGATGGCCAGCGGTTTTAATCCGCAACTGCGGAATCTGCCGGCCGGTTTTTCCCAGCAAACCGTGCTCGCGTTTGGCGATGGAATCAACCGGGCATGGGATTCATGGGGGCAATCGTTACGTACCTTGGAAGGCGCCGGGTCGCTTCACAATGATGCGGATGCCATGCTGAAATACCTTGGCTATTGGACGGACAACGGAGCCTCTCTCTACTACAACTTCGATGCAAAATTAGGCTACGCAGGCACGTTGGTAGGGTTGGTTGAGCATTACCGGCAGAGGCAAATTCCGATACGATATCTGCAACTGGACAGTTGGTGGTATTACAAATCCGCCACTGGAGCCGACGACCGGACGGTGGCTGGAGCGAAAAATCCTGACGGTAAAAAGAATCCCAACATGCCTGATGGCGAATGGAATCGATACGGCGGCCTGTTGGAATACAAGGCGCATCCATATGTGTTTCCGGAAGGACTCGAAGCTTTCCAGAAGTCCGTCGGCCTGCCGCTCGTGACGCACAACCGGTGGATTGATTCACAAAGTCCATACCACCAAAAATACGCCATTTCCGGCGTCGCGGCGGTGGATCCGAAATGGTGGAATGATATAGCCGACTATCTCCATCAAGCAGACGTGCAAACCTACGAGCAGGACTGGCTGTACAGTATTTATCAACGCTCGCCGGCCTTCAGCAGCAACCTTTATACGGCTGAAATATTTTTGGACAACATGGCACGCGCCTGCAAAGAGCGCGGAATGACCGTGCAATATTGCATGCCTTATCCCGCTCATTTTCTGCAAGGCAGCCGGTACGACAACCTCACCACGATTCGCACCAGTTTTGACAGGTTTGGCCGCAACCACTGGCCTAATTTTCTTTATACCTCACGACTGGCCTATTCCATGGGTATCCGGCCTTGGTCAGATGTATTCAACAGTACTGAAACCGACAACCTGCTCTTGTCCACATTGTCCTCCGGACCGGTGGGAATCGGTGATGCCCTCGGCCATGAAGATAAAAGCAATCTTTTCGAAGCCGTACGCGCTGACGGAGTGATCGTCAAACCCGACGTGCCGGCGCTGCCCTTGGATTGCAGCTACATCACTGCTGTGCAGGGCGGGCAATCGCCGTTGCTCGCTGCCGCCTATACTGAGCACGGCGATTTCAGGACGGCCTATCTGTTCGCCTTCAATCAAGCATCCGCAGAAACCAATGAAGTTCATTTCACTCCGGCCGATCTGGGTTTTGCCGGGACGGTCTATGTGTACGATTACTTTGCCCGCACCGGCCGGCGCTTGGAGGCCGGGCAAGTTTTTTCGGCTGCCCTAAGCAACAAAGCGGTGGTTTATTACGTGGTGACGTCCGTGGGTAAAAACGGAATCGCCTTCCTCGGCGACGAGGGCAAATTTGTGTCCAATGGCAAACAGCGGATCGCATCGTTGAAGGATGATTCCGGTGAGATGATTGCCGAGGTTCAGTTTGCCGGGTCTGAAAAGTCGCTCATACTTCACGGTTACTCCGCCACGGTGCCCAAGGTGACGGTTAAATCGGGTGAAGCCGGGCCGGTGCAATTTGATCCGGCAACGGGACAGTTTGCTTTTGAACTGCGGGCCGATCTGCAAGCGCCCCTGGATAAATCCCAGTCGGATCCGACGAGACAGGTAACGGTAACCCTGAAAAGTCCAACCAACAAATTAACTGCAGATCTGAACGGCACTTTGGGCCGTTGAACTATTGTCTGTGATGTTTTCGTGAAATTTATCCTCTTAAACCAATTCGTTGGGGCAATAAAACGAACCTTGGCTTTGCCAATGGCCGGCGGGTTGCTCCTTGTCTGTGGCATTGCGCCGGCGGCAACGATAACCAACTCAACTGGCTTGTCGGTCACGCTGGACACCGGTGGCAATTACACGGTACAAGCTGCCGTGCCGGCCTGGACTTTTGCCGGCAGCATTGGCGCGACTCCCACTGGGGTGGCCACCAATTCCGGTACGGACAATATTGGCGCATATTCGGAAATTGCCTTCAATTACGTCAGTGGCGCGAGTCGCAGCGCGGCGATCCGGCTATATCAAAATTCGCCCGTCATTTTGTTTACGCATGCTTATCTCACGGCTTCGACGAACGATCTGGCCTTCCCCAAATTGACGACGCTTCCCGGCGGACTGAACTTCGTTGACTATCAGGATGTCGGGTTTTTCACCTACGACTATGGCAGCTTGCACGGCGACAGCCCATGGATGTTTTTCGACACAAACTATAATTCGTTTGTGATATCTCCGGCCGCCAATTTCATGATCGCCAACGATTCCAGGAATGGCGGCGGTGTGATCTCCTGTGGCATCAATCCCGGCATCACCAACCTGCCGTCGGGGTTTACTCATCGAACAATCCTGGTGATTCAAAACGGAATCAATCGCACCTTCGAGACCTGGGGTAATGCCTTAACCGGTCTTTCTGGAAAAGTGAGGCCAGCGAATGACGCCGCAGTGGAATTGAACAAGCTGGGCTATTGGACGGATAATGGCGCGACATATTATTATAATTACGTCAGTAATAGTTACCCGGCCACGCTGATGGCGGTTCGGGATGAATTTGTCAGCAAGGGCCTAACTTTAGGATATATGCAATTGGATAGTTGGTGGTATCCCAAGGGCGCGGTGGACACATGGCAGGGGAGTGGCAACGAACGGGGTGGCATCTATCAATACATAGCGGCACCGGAACTATTCACCAACGGTTTCTCCTCGTTTCAACAGCAGCTGGGACTGCCGCTCATGACCCATTCCCGCTGGATCGACCCGTCTAGTCCGTATAATTCACAATATTTGATGTCAACCAATACTTCGGGAACCATCGTTTCGGTGGATCCTGCATATTGGACTAACCGGATGGCCTATTTGCAATCCGGCGGGGTGGTTACTTACGAACAGGATTGGCTGAATCAATATGCCTTGCCGGCGATGAATTTAAACGACCCTCCGGCCTTCATGAATGACATGGCGTCCGCTGCCAGCTCGGTTGGAATCAACATGCAGTATTGCCTGCCTTTGCCACGAAACATTCTTCAAGGATCGCTCTATAATAATTTGCTGACCACGCGCGCCAGCGATGACATTTTTGTTCCCGCCCGGTGGGACCAGTTTATTTACGATTCGCGTCTGGCCGGCGCCCTGGGGACGTGGCCTTGGACGGATGTATACTTCAGTTCCGCAATTCGAAGTTTGCTGATCAGCACGCTTTCCGCCGGGCCGGTGGGCGTGGGTGACGCGCTGGGCGCGGTAAATGTCACCAATTTGTCCAAGGCGGTTCGCGCTGATTCTGTGATTGTGAAACCGGATGTGGCGCTGGTGCCGATGGACTTCAACTACGTCAACGATGCCCAGGGCGCAAATCTGCCGCTGGTGTCATCCACCTATACCGATCACGGCGGCCTGCGGAATTATTATGTGTTTGCCTATGCCCGCACCTCGGCAAATCCCGGTGCCAGCTTCACGCCCGCGCAGTTGGGAATGTCCACCAACGCCTACGTGTATGATTATTTCAACCAAACCGGAATGGTGGTTGCAGCCAGCAGCGCCTTTAATTTTACCACGACTACTCCTGACGCCGTGGTTGGCGGCTCTTATTTCATTGTTTCTGCCGTTGGCCCATCCGGCCTCGCATTTATTGGCGATGCAAATAAATTTATAACTGCGGGTAAAAAGCGAATTTCGACATTGACTGATTCCGGCAGCCTGCAAGTCACGGTGACTTTTGCCGCCGGTGAAAGCAATGTGACATTACTGGGATATTCCTCGTCGTATGCGCCGCAGATCACGGTCAATCATGGCGCAGCGGGTCCGGTCCATATTGATGGCGGCCGCCAATTCACAGTTTCTGTATCGCCGGACGGTTCGGGAACCGCCGCCGTCACGCTGAATATTGTTTCCAACAATCTGCCGCAGGTCACCACGCCAATCATTTCACCCGCCGGCAACCTCGCGGTTGGAACCGGGACCAATGTCACTTTTACGGAGGCGCTGTTGCCGCCGCAAATCAATCCGCCCTTCACTTATCAATGGCAGTCCAATAATGTTAATATCGGTTCGGTCGTCACCACCAGCGGCGCCACCAATTCGTTTTCAATAAATGCCGCTGCTTTTGTGGCCGGCACCTACAACTACAGCGTCATTGTTTCCAATGTAACCGGCTCCGTGACGAGCGCGCCCGCCGTTTTGATGGTTTGTGTGCCCGGCCCGGCGACGAATTTTACACTGAATTATGGCGGCACACCCATTGTGCAAGCAGTCGGTTCGGACTGGAACTCGCCCAATAACTGGAGCGACGGCAATCCGGCCAATGTTTCCGAATTTTCCAATCCGCACAGCAGCTATGAAGTGGTGGTTGGCTCGCGCTTGCGGACGCCGGCTGGAACGACCGGCAACATTTTTCCGGGTGACAGCCTCGTCGTTGACGGCGGCGGCGTGTTTGAGAACGGCACGTTGAATGCGGTGGGCGAGCTTCGCTTCAAGAATAACAACGCGGCTTCAACCAATTATTTCAGCCAACTGGTATTGAACGGCGGACAACTTGATATCGGCGACAATACGGCGTTGGTCGTTCAGGGACAAATGAATGTTTCCAATAGTTCGTCGATCTATGTTGATTCGACTGCGGTCAATGACCGGAGCATGCAAATTAATTCATGGCTGACCGGTTCGGGCAATTTGTTCTGGCATGAATGGAGTGGTTCGCTTGGTGGCAATGACCTGCAAATGACCTGCGCCAGCAATACTTTCAGCGGCCAATGGCTGGTGGACCAAGGTGTATTGTTGGGGGCCGGCACTAATTCTCTGGGCTCAAATAATATTTTGGTTGGCATGAATGGTTTGACGGCGGCAGTCGAAACCTTGTACGACGTTCACAATACCAACGGGAGCCTGATCCTTGGGCCGGTTGGCATGGTGTATCTTCACCAAAACGACACATTTAAGAGCGTGCTGATCAACGGGGTTTCGCTGGCTGCGGGCACATATTCGTTTGCCACATTGAATAGCACATATCCCGCAAACTTTCCAGCCTCATGGACTTTGCAAAATGGCTCCTCGGTCAATACCGGGTCCGGCAGCATCACAGTGTTAGCGAACCCGGCCCCCATTATCGTGATCCAGCCACAGCCGGTGTCGCTGTATCAAGGACAGGCAGCGGCAACTTTCAGTGTTACGGCAGCGGGTGCCGCACCACTTGGCTACCGCTGGTTCACGAATGGCACCACTGCCTTGAACGACAATGCCAACCGCATCGGCTCTACTTCCAATGTGCTGACCATTCCTAATCCGACGGTGGCTGACAGTGGTGTTTATACGGTTGTGGTGAGTAATAATTACGGCTCCGTAACCAGCACGCCGGCGGCTTTGACCGTTTCCATGTCCGGCACAGCCGCGATCGCCTTGCAGGACGGTCCGGTGGGCATCACCAACAGTCCGACGACATCAACCAATCTTAGCATGCCGTTCACGGTTAGTCCGGGGGCGAATGTGCTGGTGGTGGTACTGCTGGACAAAATCTCGACATTTGGGGGGGTGGCGCCAGCAATGTTGAACTGGAATGGCCAGACTCTGACCCGGGCAGTAAATACTTTTGACACTGCTTCCATCTACCGCGAAGCATCGATCTATTATCTTTACAACCCCGTCACGGATGGTTTGTCGCACAACATTACCGGCTCATTGCAGCCGACCGCAGTTACCGTAAACCTTATGCAGGCTTTCACTCTTGTTGGCGTTGACACCAATACTCCGCCTGTCATTGGAGCGGCCAACTCGACCAGTGGCGCGAGTATTCTGTCGTTTAATATGACGGTTGCGGCCGGTTCCTGGGCGGCGGTGGGGGGCATTCTCGGCTCAACGATTCCGGCAGGCAGCGCGGTCGGCGGGACGGGAGGCACCGCGGTCATAAATACGACAAACGCCGCTGTAAACACCGCCTTTTCGATGGGATACATATCGGGACTCAGTGCCGGCCCGGACACGATCTCCTACTCATGGACACTGCCGGCTAATCCCAATCCGACAGCCAACGCTTTTGTCGCCGCCGTTTTCGCTCCGTTATTATCGCGGCCTCATATCACGGGCATTAGATTGAACGGCACTACACTATCTGTTTCCGCCACCAATGGCACGGCAGGTGGTAGTTGGATTTTATTGCAGAGTGCGGACCTTACGCTGTCTTTGAACCAATGGCAGACGAATTTTATGGGGAATTTCGATGGTAGCGGCCATATGTCCACCAATATCACAAACACCGCCACAAATCGTCAACAGTTCTACATACTTAAGGCGGTGCATTAAATAGTCATGTGTAATACCCGGTATTCGATTGCATCGGCCTTGCTAAGAATCTTTGTTTTTCTCGTGCTGGCCGGAGCGGGGGCTGGTCACTTGATTGCCGGCGGGACGTGGACGGCGTTAACCAACGCTCCGCCTTCAGGCGGGGTGAACAACTGCTTATTGATGAGTGATGGCACGGTTCTCTGCATGAATGGCAACGGACAATGTTTTCGACTAACCCCTGACAGTCACGGCAGTTACATCAACGGTACTTGGACTACCTTGACGTCCATGAATAACAACCGTTTGTTCTTCTCCAGCGATTTGCTTACCAATGGTAATGTTTATGTATGTGGTGGCGAATATGGCGCCGGCGGCGACTATGCCGAACTGTATGATTCACTGGCCAACATCTGGACGGACGTTCCCGGGCCATCGGGGGTTTTCTTTTCGGATGCGGCTTCCAAGCTTTTGCCCAACGGGAATGTGTTGCAGAGCGATTCGCAAAGTGCCTATTACCTTTACAACACGGCCAGCAATACATTGCAATATGGCGGGTCTTGCGAGGACATGAACGAAACCTGCTGGGTGCGAATGCCCAACGACAATGTCTTGGGCATGACAGATTACTCGACGAATTCCGAGCACTATGTACCTTCGTTGAACGCGTGGTATCCCGATGGCAACTCGCCAGTCGCCCTGTTTGGATATGGGGCCGAGTTGGGCGCAAGTTTTGTCCTGCCCAACGGGAATGTTTTCCAAATTGGCGGTACGACGAATACCGCCATCTACACGGCGGGCTCCATGTTGACGAACACAGGCAGTTGGGTGGCCGGTCCCGTGATGGTTTTTGGCACCAACCAACTCGGCGCGGTGGATGCCCCCGCAGCCATGATGGCCGACGGAAATGTGCTGCTGTGTATTGGTCCGGTTGGTGGTTTTAACTCGCCCTGTTACTTTTACGAATACAATTACCTTTCCAACAATTTTACCCAGGTTGGCGCTCCGGGCGGCGGCAGCACCTACAATAGTTCTCCATACGCAACCAGCATGTTATGCCTGCCGGATGGGTCGGTATTGTTCGTTGGCGGGCAGAATTCCGGTTCATTGTATGTTTACACACCCAACGGAACCTCCTTGCCGGCAGGTCAACCCTCAATCAGCAGTGTCACGGAAAATGCGGATGGCTCGTATCATTTGACGGGGGTGGGGCTGGCCGGCATTTCCGGTGGGGCGGCTTACGGCGACGACGAGCAGATGGACAGCAATTATCCGTTGGTGCGAATGACCAATAATGTCACGGGGAATGTGTATTATGCGCGGACCTATGGCTGGAGCAGCACGACGATACAAAATCCCAATCCGGTGACGACGGAACTTGCCTTGCCGCCCAATCTTCCGGCGGGAACCTATTCGCTGGCAGTAGTGGCCAATGGTAATGCCTCGATACCCGCAAATTTCACCTATTCGCCACCATCAGTGCCTTCGGGATTGAATGCGGTTGCGGGCAACACGCAGGTAATTTTGTCGTGGAGCCCGGTTTCCGGGGCAACCGCGTATGATGTGCTGAGTTCGACGACCAGTGGAGGGCCTTATTATGTGCCGTTGGCGACAGTGACGGGAACCAGCTATACCAACACAGGCTTGATCAATGGATTTACAAATTATTATGTGGTAAAGGCGGTGGGCAGCGGCGGTCCCAGTGGATATTCTTCCCAAGCGGGCGTTGCGCCGATCGGTCCACCACCGGTGCCGGCGACATTGGGCGTGTCACTCGCTGCTTCCACACTGGTGAGTTTGTCATGGAACGCCAGTTATGGGGCTACCAATTATAATGTGGGTCGTTCAACCACCAATGGCGGCAGCTATACCATCATCGGGACCCCCGGCGGCACGAATTACAACGACACGAGTGTAGCGAGCGGAACGAACTATTATTACGTTGTCTCAGCCGTTGGCCCGAATGGGACAAGTTCAAATTCTCTGCAAGTCACGGCGATGGCATTGCCTGCGCCGTGGGTGACGAGTGACGTTGGCGGCGTGAGCGTTGCCGGCAACGCGCGCTATTCGAGCGGAGTTTGGACGGTGAACGGTTCCGGGACGGCCATCGTGGGCACGGCAGATCAATTCCGATATGTGTATCAGCCATTGAGCGGGGATTGTGATATTCGCGCGCGCGTGTCGTCGCAACAAAATACCAGCCCGAACGCCGTGGCCGGCCTGATGATTCGTGAGACCTTGGACAGCGGCGGAGCATTTGCGGCAACCTATATCACTCCGGGCAGCGGCTTTCATTTCAAGTATCGTCCAGCTGATGGAACCAACAGCCCCACCTCGGTCACCGGCAATGGCTTGAACACGGCACCGAACAATTGGGTGCGGGTGACGAGAACCAACACCACGTTCACCGGCTATAGCAGCGCGGACGGGGTGAATTGGACGCAAATTAATTCGACAACCTTTGGCATGGCGACAAACTTTTATGTTGGCCTGGCCGTGTGTTCGTACACCACTTCGCTGGCCACCGACACGTTTGACAATGTGTCGGTGCTGGGCACGGCGACCGCACCAGCCGTGCCCGCCGGTTTATATGCAACGGCCAACAGCATGCAGGTGGGTTTAAGTTGGAGACCCAGTTTTGGTGCGACGAATTACAACATCAAACGTTCGACGAGCAGCGGCACTGAAACGACGGTGGCCAGCACAAACACCACCAGTTATCTTGACACCGGGCTGGTAAACGGGGCGATTTATTATTATGTGGTGACAGCGGTGGGTGCCGGTAGTGAGAGTTCCAGCTCATCCGAAGTCAGTGCCGTGCCTGGCGCACCCGTGACACTACTTGATGGACCTATTGGGATGACTAATACCTTGGGGTCAACCAGCATCAACAAGTCTTTCACAGTTACCACCGGAGCCAGCGTACTTGTGGTCGTGCTGCTGGACAAAGGCACGTCCAGTACGCCTTCAGGAGTGGCACCAACTACCTTGAGCTGGAACGGCCAGACCCTTACCCGTGCCATCAATACGGTTGACACCGGATCCATCTATCGCGACGCCTCGATTTACTACGTTTACAGTCCTCCTGCAGGTACGGCCAACATCACCGGCACCCTTACGGCAACGCCGACTTGCACCTATATGGAGGCATACACATTGAGCGGGGTGAACACCAATGCCGCCCCGTTGACCGGCGCCGCCAACTCGGTGAGCGGTACGAACCTCGCATTTACGGTGACAGCCACGGCCAATTCCTGGGTGACGGTGGGCGGTGTGCTTGGCGCGTATGGCGTGGCGGGCACGGTCGTGGCCGGGACGGGAGGCAGTGCGGGAGGCGTGTACTATGGAAACGACACCAGTGGTGACAACTGCGCTTTTGCGTTTGGTTATCTGTCAGGATTAAGCGGTGGCTCGGACACCATCGCCTACTCGTGGAACCTGACCGGCCGTACGCCTACAGCCAATGCGTTTGTCGGCGCTGTTTTCAGCCCGGCACAAATCAACCTCCCGTTGTCATCCCCGTTGATCACAAGCATCAGCTTGAGTGGAACAACCTTGTCCCTTTCCGCCACCAATGGAACGGCTGGAGGCAATTGGATTTTGCTGCAAAGTTCGGACCTTACGTTGCCCTTGAGCCAATGGCAGACAAATACAACGGGAAATTTCGACGGCAGCGGCAATTTATCCACGAATGTTGCGAACACCGCCACCAATTATCAAAAGTTTTACCTGATCAAGGTACAGTAAATTTCAATTGTATTCGCCTGTGTGACGATTCTTATCCGCAAATAACAAACCAACCAAACAATGATGAAAACAAAAACATTGAACCATCTATCAGGCGCGTGGTTTTATCTGGCGTTGATTGGATTATGGCTGGGCGGAATTGGAACCGCCCCGGCTTTTACCACCCTTGACCGGGAGGCCTGTTGGTCGGCCTACACGAATGCCTTTTATTATACGACGACCAACAACGGGATTATTTATGGGTATTTCAGGGATAAAGAAGGTGGGACGGCTGTGCAGTTTAATCTCTGGCAGGATTGCGAACGGCTTGAAATGGTCGAAGATGCCGCAGCTGTCGGCCTTGCCAGCACAAACATGGTCAATGCATTATGCGCCGGGATTACCAATTTAGAGGGAATCAACTGGCGATCTTGGGATCCGTTTAATGACGATATGTTCTGGGGGTCTCTGGCCTTCAACCGGGCTTATGAGCTGACTGGGAACACCAACTATCTTGCCCAGGCCAAATACGCTTTTGATATCGGTTACAGCGGGGGTTTTGATCCCTCCAACGGGGGCATCTTTCAGACTACGACGTCCTCGAACGAATGCACTTGTGGCGTTGGCAACGCCTGTGATGCCGCCTATCGGCTTTATAAGAACCTAAACGACACCAGCTATCTGACCAAGGCGACGAACCTGTTTGGTTACATGATCACAAATCTTTTCAGCCCCACGATTGGCGGGGTGCTGGCGGATCCTGTTTCCGGAGGGTATTTTCCGTATGACCAGGGCACTTTTATCACGGCCGCCATCTGGCTTGGTTATACCAACGACGCATATCTGACCTGCAATTTCGTCACGAACAATTGGTCCGTCACGATGGCCTCCTTTGGCCAGGATTCGCCCGGGGGTGCAATGAATGGCATCTGCCTGCGCGGCATGGCGCGTGCCGCGCACGATACCGCATCTTCGCAGGCGTCGTGCGATGTCGCGTGGAGTTGGAGAAACTCGCGCAATCTGACTACGTGCGACTGGACTCACCGGTGGCCGGACACCAACGTGATGTATTCCTTTGATGCCTTGAGCGGTCTGGTGGGGATGTTATGTATGCCGGCAAGCGTGCCGCCCACCTTGCCGGTCACCGCCGCCGATGTGATGGGCAGCCAGGTCACCTTCACCACTGCGGGCTTTGGTGGCACCAACCTGGCTTATCAATGGCAGGTGCTCAAAGCCGGGGTGACGAACAACATTCCCGGGGCAACCGGCGCGACGCTGACGATCTTCAATCTGCAACTGACAAATACGGGATCCTATCAACTACAGGCGTCCAATGCCTCGGGCATTTCCGTGAGCACGGCGAGTTCACTCACGGTTTCCAACGTGCCGGCCCCGGTGAACAATGTTGTCATTTCCTGCGCCGCCCAAACCGGACTGGGTGATGGATTTGCCCTTACTCCCACGTGGAGCCTTACGCCGGGCAGCGTGATTGCCGGACAATCTCCCGGCAGCACCAATGGCGATTTCAATTTGGAAAACAATTATGGGAACCGGGATGTCAACTCCCTGACCACTGGCGGCGATCTTACGATTACTCCGGGCGGGGGCAGTTCCACGACCACGAGCAGTAACTATGTGATCTGCGGCAACGGCACCGGTCCCGACGGCACCAATGTCGAGTCGGCGGGTTCTTTGGTGATTTATACGCTGCTGTCCGGTTCTGGAAATGGTTTTAATCTAACCAACATAACGGTTTACGGCGGATGGAAGGACAACACCCGGGGTCAACAGGCTTATAACATCTATTACGCTACTGTGTCGGCACCTACAAACTTCATTTTGCTGGGCAGCGTCAATTATACTCCCGTCAACAATGGATATAATCCCCAACACCCGACGACTCCCGGATATACGCGAACGGCAACCCGGGTAACCCTTGCTGCAGCGACCAGCATGCTGGCCACGAACGTGGCAGCCGTGAAGTTTGATTTTACCAATCCGGCATCACAGAACGGATATGTCGGTTATTCGCAAATCGCCGTGTTTGCGACAGGTGTTCCGTCCGCGCCCACCGGCTTGACCGCAGCGGCTGGCAACGGGCAAGCGGGCCTGACCTGGAATTCGTCCTCCGGCGCAACGAGCTACAATGTGAAGCGTTCAACAATCAGCCAAAGTGAAGTGACCATCACCAATGTCAGCGGCACGAACTATATCGATGCCGGACTGGCCAATGGCACGGTCTATTATTACAAGGTGTCGGCTTTGAACGCTGGCGGCGAAAGCGTCCACAATTCTTCCGAAGTGAGCGCTACACCCGCGCCGGTGACGATTGCTCTGCACGATGGGCCGGTTGGGATGACCAACACCTTGGGCTCAACCAGCATCAGCAAGTCATTCACCGCCACCACGGGAGCCAGAGTGCTGGTGGTCGTGCTGCTGAATAAAAGTTCGAGTTCGACGGGAGTAGCGCCTTCTACCTTGAGCTGGAACGGCCAGACTCTCACCCGCGCCGTCACGACGGTGGACAGTGGTTCGATCTACCGCGACGCTTCGGTCTATTATGTTTTTAACCCCGTTGCGGCCACGGCTAACATCACTGGTACGTTGACGGCAACTCCAGTAGTAACATATCTGGAGGCATACACGCTTAGTGGCGTAAACACCTCCGCAGTACCCCTGGTTGGATCCGCCAACTCGATTAGCGGCACCAACCTCACGTTCACTGTGGCCGGCGTCCCGACCAATTCATGGGCGGCAGCAGGCGGGGTGCTTGGCGCATACGGTGTTGCGGGCGTCGCCATTACCGGGACGGGAGGCATGGCAAATGTGTTTTACGGCAATGACACGAGCGCCGACAATTGCGCCTTTGCATTCGGTTACCTGTCGGGACTCAGTGCCGGTTCGGACACCATCGCCTATTCGTGGAATCTGAGCGGCCGGACTCCGACTGCCAATGCCTTCGCCGCCGCCATTTTCGGTCCCGGAACCTTCCCGGGAGCAGTTATTATCGGGGCGGCGTCTTCGCCGCAGATCACGAGCGTCAGCTTGAATGGCGCGACGTTGTCCATTTCCGCCACCAATGGCACGGCAGGTGGTAATTGGTCTTTGTTGCAAAGCGCGGATCTTACGTTGCCGCTGAGCCAATGGGAGACCAATTGCGCGGGCAATTTTGATGGGGACGGCAATTTGTCCACCAACATCGTCAACACGGCCACCAACAACCAGCAATTTTACATCCTTAAGGTGCAATAACATTCAATTGTAAACGAGCATGAGTAAACCTGGAACCGACGCCGATCTGCGTCGTAAAACAATCATCTTTGAGGCAATACACATGGGTATGTGTATTGCCGGATGGCGTTCAATCGAGATAAATGATGTTTTCCGGCCACCTTGCAATAACTGCTGTTCAGGCATCTTGTCCGGTTGTATCAACTTTAAAAACAGACATTGATGAACCGGAAAATTTCATGGCTGATGCCCGGACTCATTGTCTTGCTTCAATTGATGGCGGGTCCGTCCAAAACGGCGGCGGCAACGGCGATGATTTTTTGCAACGGCAATGACAACACTTACAACATGGGCAGCGCAAGTGGTTTGACCACTTCGCAAATAAACGGTTTCAGGGCCTCGGGTTTCACCACCATGGTGCTGTTCACGATGAGCGTTTTGACCAATGGCGATTTTTATTATGCCGGCCAGACGATCTGCACCAACGGTGTCTATAATGGGCCGTCTAACTGGGGATCGCTGCTGGCTCAATGCAAAGCAGCGCCGTCCAGCGTCATCCGGATCGAAATGGGAATCAGCGGCGCGGGCGACAGCAGTTGGACCAATATCAAAAACCTCATTGCCGCCAACGGCACGAATACCACCACAGTTCTTTACCAGAACTTGAGCGCCCTGAAAGCTGCGCTCGGGATTGACGCCGTTGACAGCGATGACGAATCAACTTTTGATTCAGCTTCCGCAATCCAATTCGGCAGGATGTGCGGTTCGGTCGGCTTGAAGATGACCCTCTGTCCTTACAACAATTCCAGTTACTGGTCGGCAGTGCAGGCCGGACTGGGCACCAATTGTGATGCGATCTATCTTCAATGCTACGACGGCGGCCTGGGTAATGATCCTGCAACTTGGAACACCTACTTCAGCGGGTTGAAGGTCACCCCCGGCGATTGGGATAATACGCGCACCGCCAGCTTTCTGACGAACATGATGACTTGGAGCAATGCCGGCGGGCCGGGCGGCTTTCTCTGGCCTTCCTGCACCGGCTGCGATCCGCCGGCCGGCGCGGGTGAAATGCTTCAATATGCAGGATGGATTCAGACCGCGTTTTTCCGGTTTCAGCCGGCCATCACGCCTGCCAGCGGATTCAACGCCATCGCCGACTATAATTTTCAGGCGCAGCCGGCAAGCACGACGTTCACTCTGACCAATGGTACCACCAGCCCGGTTTCCTGGAGCCTGATGAACAATTCAAGCTGGTTGAATGTTTCCAGTTCATCAGGAACCATTGCCGCCGGTGCGACCACAAACGTCACGATCAGCCTGAATACGACGGTGGCAACGAACTTGCAGCAAAACACCTATGCGACCGGCATCATTTTTACCAACCCGACCCTCGGCGGTTCATTGACTGAAAATTTCACGTTGAACACCGCAGTGGTCAATTGGCCCGTGGCGCTCGCCGGTTTCAACGCCGCGATCCTGGCCAGCAACAACGCCACCGCCGGCAGTCCTGGCGCCACGGCGTTTGATATTCCGAATAATTATTGCCTCTATCAGCAAGGGTTAAGCGGCAGCACGCGCGGCCTGCCTTTGAATGGCATTTTTCCCAGCCAGAGCGACAGCAGCACCGCGTTTCAGCTTGGACCTTACGGGGCGGCGGATTCCTTGATGCTGGGCGACACCTATCCGAAATCCGGCACGCTGACGTTGCCGGGCCAGCAGGGATTCAACTCCATCGCCATTCTCGCCTCATCTGCGAACGGCGGCGGGCAGGGGACGTTCGTTTTGAATTTTACCAACGGCACTCAAAGTCCGGTCCTGGCATTCAATTGCCAGGACTGGTTTGGCACCGTGACCAACGTCGCCATCCAAGGCTTTGGCCGGCTGCAGCTCGGCGCAAGTTTGACGGCGCAGGACAACGGCAGCTCTAATCCGAATCTTTACCAAACGACGCTCAATCTCGCCGCGCTCGGCCTGGCTCTGCCGATTTCTTCCATTACCTTTTCCAATCCCGCCAGTGCGGGCGTCACGGAGACCACTGCTATTTTGGGAGTGAGTGGAATGCCCACGAGCATACAACTGCAATCGCCGACCGGGCTGGCCGCAATTCCGGGGACTAATGCGACGGTGCAATTGTCTTGGAACGGTTCCATCGGAGCGACGAATTACAACATCAAACGCTCGACGAGCAGTGGCACGGAAACGACCGTGGCCAGCACCAACACCGTCAGTTATCTTGATACCGGATTAGTGAATGGCCGGACTTATTATTATGTCGTGTCGGCAATCGGGATCGCCAATCAAAGCGCTAATTCCTCCGAAGTCAGCGCCGCGCCCGGCCCGCCGATTGCCGTGGTTGATGGTCCATCGTCCACCGTCGCAGCCTCCTTTGAATCCAACTCAGCCAGCATCAGCAAGCCGTTCACGGTCAGCTCGAGTGCAACGGTATTGGTGGCCCTGTGGACGGACAAGAGTACGGCTTCAGGCAGCCAGCCGTCACCGCTGGTTTGGAGGCCCACCGGGCTGCCGGCGCAGAACCTGACGCAGGCCGTCACGGCCAATAACGGCGCTACGGCATTCCGCGATAACGCGATCTATTATCTCTACAATCCCACACCGGGAGCGGGCACGCTCACCGGCACCGCCAATGTGGGCGTGGTCAACAACGGCACTTGGTTAGTGGCTTACACACTGAATGGCGTCAACACGAACGTCGCTCCCATGACCGGATCCGTCACCAACAACCCAGGTCATACGGCAACCGGCAATGGCACTTCAGCCGTCACGAACACAGTGACAGGCGTTCCCGTCAATTCTTGGGCCGTCGTCAGCAGTTCCTTGTCCACCGGCAGCTCCGACGCCGTTATGTTGACGAACGGCGTCGGCGTGCTGAACACCACCACCGATACCTCGGATGGGGGTTCCGGCGTGACCATGGGGTATATTTCCGGCCTCGCCACCGGCACTGACGGTTTTCTGGCGACCTGCGGGGCGGCAAATAAAATCGTATTGGTCGAAGCCATCTTTTCCCCAATCATCCCGCCCTTATCGCCGCAGATCATGGACATCGGTTTAACTGGCACAACGCTGTCGATTTCGGCGACGAATGGCACGGCGGGCGGTTCATGGACTCTGCTGCAAAGCACCAATCTCGCATTGCCCTTGAGCCAGTGGCAGACCAACTGTGCCGGCACGTTCGATGGCAACGGCAATTTGTCCACGAACATCGTCAACACCGCCACTAACGGCCGGCAATTTTACATCCTCAAGGTACATTAAAAACAACCGCATTCGCAAAAGAAAGATTCTCACTTGATACATCTATATTAACCACCATGACACACATGCAAAACTGCCGGAAAACTATAATCTTGTTATTAACATTCATTTTAATGGTTGATGTCATCGTAATTCATGGTGAAACATTGCGTCCGCCCGCCGTGCCGCTCGTGACGTTTGACCCGTATTTGAGCATCTGGTCGGAGGCGGACAAGTTGACGGATAAAAACACGCAGCACTGGACACATCGCGAACATTCGCTGGCGAGCTTGATCCGCGTTGACGGCAAAACCTATCGGCTGATGGGCGCGGATCCAAAAGACGTGCCGGCGTTCACACAAGTTTCATTGCGGGTGTTGCCGACCCGCAGCATCTTCGAATTTGAAGATGCGGGCGTCCACGTTACGCTAACATTCATGACGGCGGCACTGCCGCACGATCTGGATGTGTTTTCGCGCCCGTTAAGTTATCTCACTTGGGACGTGCGCTCTGTTGATGGCGTAACGCATGAAGTTTCACTTTACGACAGCACCAGTTCTGAACTCGTGGTCAACAAGAAAAATGAGCCGATCGAGTGGTCACGATCCAAGGCGGGTAAATTGACCGCCTTGCGTGTCGGTACACAGGCTCAGCCTGTCCTCGGTTCGAGCGGCGATGACCATCGCGTCGACTGGGGTTACGCTTATGCGGCGGCGTTGACAAAACAATCCAAATCAGCCATTGGCGCAAATGAGACGTTGCTAAATAACTTTGTCCAAAACGGCAGTTTGCCGACGGCGGATGATTCGCAAATGCCGCGTGCAGCAAATGACAATACGCCCGTGCTGGCATTTGTTTTTGACCTCGGTACTGTCGGTGCAAAAACGGTGGAACGGCAGGTCATCGTGGCCTATGACGAAATCTACGCGATCAAGTATTTCGGCAAAAACTTGCGTCCATATTGGCGGCGCAATGGCATGGAACCGGCGGAATTATTGCAGACCGCCGCGAAAGATTATCCTTCATTGCTCACGCGCTGTGAAGATTTTGACCGGGATTTAATTGCCGACCTGACGAAAGTTGGCGGCGAGCGTTACGCGCAGATTTGCGCGCTGGCCTATCGTGAGTGCATCGCGGCCTGCGGTCTGGCGGCGGATGCGAACAAGCAGCCGCTTTTTTTCACGAAGGAAAACACAAGCAACGGTGACATCGCGACCGTGGACGTGTTTTTCCCGATGGATCCGATCTGGATTTTCCTAAGCCCGACTCTGACCAAAGCGACCTTGGTTCCGATTCTTTCTTACGCTGCTTCGAGTCACTGGAAATTTCCCAATGCGCCGCATGATTTGGGAACCTATCCCATCGCGCGCGGCACGGACGACGGCGGCGAAGGCATGCCGGTCGAAGAAAGCGGCAATATGCTCATACTGTGCGACGCCGTCGCGCAGGCGGATGGCAACCCCAATTTCGTGACGCCATGGTGGCCGCAGCTTACGCAATGGGCGAAGTATCTGGAAAATTACGGCCTTGATCCCGAAGAACAACTTTGCACGGACGATTTCATGGGGCATCTCGCGCACAACGCTAATTTATCGGTGAAAGCCATCCTTGGACTTGCCGCCTACGGCAATCTCTGCAAAATGCGCGGCGACAATGAAAACGCTGAAAAATACGCGCAACTCGCAAAAACAGACGCAGCACATTGGGTGAAAGTGGCCGCTGACGGCGACCATTTCCGGCTCGCGTTTGACAAGCCCGGAACTTGGAGCCAGAAATATAATTTGGTCTGGGATCGCATTCTTGGCCTGAATGTATTCCCGCCGTCGGTGGCGCAGATGGAAGTGGCCTATTACAAAAAAGTGATGCAAAAATATGGCGTGCCGTTGGATTCGCGCACGCATACGACCAAGACTGATTGGTCAATCTGGAGTGCGACGCTCGCGGACAACCAGGAAGATTTTGAAGCTATCGTTTCTCCGGCCTATGATTATATCAATCAAACCGGCGTGCGCGATCCGATCGCTGACGAGTATGTGACGGATAAGGTGAACAGCACCGGTATGCACGCGCGTCCGGTCGTCGGCGGATTTTTTGTCAAGATGCTGACCGACCGCGCCATTTGGAATAAATGGGCTTCGGGTGACAAGACGAAGTTAACCGGTTGGGTGCCACTGCCGCCACCGCCTAAAATCACAGTGATTATTCCAGCGGCGGACAACCAGCCGGCGACCTGGAGTTACACGACGAACAAACCGGCAGATGACTGGGTGATACAGGGTTTTGATGATTCCTCCTGGAAAAAAGGCGAAAACGGCTTTGGTACGGCGGGTACGCCCGGCGCAATTATCGGCACGACCTGGCAGACGGATGACATCTGGCTGCGTCGCGAAGTGAACTTGCCGGCGCAAGACTACAACGAGCTTCAAGCGTGGCTTCATCACGACGAGGATGCCGAGGTGTATATCAACGGTGCGCTCGCTGTCAAAGCCCGAGGCTTCGCCACCAGCTACGATGCCGTCCCTTTGCTGCCGCAGGGAAAGGCCGCGATTAAACCTGGAAAAAACATTATCGCCGTGCATTGCCATCAGACCACCGGCGGGCAATATATTGATCTCGGCTTCGTCAAAATAAAACCAGCGAATTAAACGCATCCAACCTCCCAACTTCAAAACCAACCTGGCCCAGATCGGGCACAGGCAGGCAGCCTGAAAATTCCTTTTGTCATTAACCTTCAACAAAAATATGAAATCCTTCACTAGAAAAACATCCCTCGGTCTGGTCGCGGCGTTCACTGCCGCTTTGTTGGGCGGCTGCGCCACGGATCCTTCCAGTTGTGCAAATCAGCCACACGCCTTTGGCGCGACGCCCGATGGCACACCGGTTGCGCTCTACACGTTGCGAAACAAGAACGGCGCCGAAGCGTGCATCATAACTTATGGCGGGATCATCCAGTCGCTCAAGATGCCGGACAAGGACGGGCGGCTCGGCGATGTCGTCCTCGGCTACGATGATTTGAATGATTACGTCACCAACAGCCCGTATTTCGGCGCGTTGGTCGGGCGTTACGGCAACCGCATCGCCAAAGGCCATTTCACGCTGGACGGCACGAGCTATACACTGGCGACGAACAATGGAGTAAATGCGCTCCACGGCGGCGTGCGAGGCTTCGACAAGGTTGTGTGGCACGCCCGGCCCGGCTGCTCTGACGCCGGCGAGACGCTTGAACTGACCTATACCAGCCATGACGGCGAAGAAGGTTATCCGGGGACCCTGAAAGTCACCGCGCTCTACACGCTGACGGCTGACAACGCCATCCACCTTGACTACACCGCGACCACCGACAAGGACACCATCGCAAATCTCACACAGCATTCTTATTTTAACCTCGCTGGGCAGGGCGACATCCTGGGTCACAAAGTTTATCTGAACGCAGACAAATTCACGCCCGTGGATGAGACATTGATTCCGACAGGGGAATTGAAACCGGTCGAGGGAACGCCGTTTGATTTCCGCACGCCGACAGCCATTGGCGCACGGATCGGACAGGCCGACGATCAATTGAAATGCGGTAATGGTTACGACCACAACTGGGTCATCAATCACCCGATGGGCGAACTCGGTCTCGATGCGCGCGTCACCGAACCGACGACCGGACGGGTGCTGGAAGTCTGGTCCACGGAACCGGGATTGCAGTTCTATTCCGGCAATTTTCTGGATGGCACGATCACCGGCAAGGCCGGGCGGGTTTATCAGTTCCGCAACGGCTTTTGCATGGAGCCGCAGCATTATCCCGACTCCCCGAACCACGATAATTTTCCCTCCGTCGTATTGCACCCCGGTGAAACATATCACAACACCATCATTTATAAGTTTAGCTTGCAATGATATAACCGGCAGAATACCTCCCATGAACCGACGCGAATTTATCCGGCGTTCGTGATGCAAAAAATTATTCATTGCTGCGGCACAGACCGTATGTCATCGCCTCCGGTTTAGACAAATCGTTGGTTGTGCCGCCGCGCGAATTGAGCGGGCATTTCGGTAGCCTGCTAAATTAGTCAACTGTTTGATTAAGTTGTCAAAACACCCTAATTCTTGAACCATGAATACGATCAAAACCATTGGCATCTTTTTTTCCACGGACGATCATCAGCAACATCCCGCGAAATTCCGGGTGCCAAGGGGCATTCCCGCGTCAGAAATCCTTTCGGTGCTCGGGATTTTCCTGACGGCTGCGGCTTGTTTTGGCAAGCCGGTCGTGGATTATGTGAATCCGATGATCGGTACGGCGGAGCACGGTCACGTTTATCCGGGTGCCACGGTGCCGTTCGGCATGGTGCAGCTTTCACCGGACACGCGTGACAACACCTGGGACGGCTCATCCGGCTATCATTATTCCGACGACAGCATCCTGGGCTTTTCAATGAATCACCTCACCGGCACCGGCTGCCCGGATTTGGGGAATATTTTATTAGTGCCGACCACGGGCGAATTGAAACTTACACCGGGCGCGCGGCCGGGCGAAGGTTATCGCGCGCGGTTTTCCCATGATCAGGAAATGGCGCGGCCGGGTTACTACGAAGTACTTCTGCCGGATTATCAGGTCAAAGTGGAACTGACGGCTAGCGCCCATGCCGGTTTTCATCGCTATACATTTCCGGCGACGGACGCCGGGCACATCGTTTTGGATCTGCAACACGGCATCGGCAATACCGTGACTGAGGCGCAGCTTACGATTGAAAACAATCACACGGCCAGTGGTTATCGCAAGAGCGATGGGTGGGGCGGCGGCAAGATTTTTTATTTTGTGATGGAATTCTCCCGGTCGTTTGATTCGGCAGGGGTCGCCCAGGCCGATAAGGACGTGACCGGCCAACAAACCACGGGCAAAGAAACGAAGGGGCATTTTGATTTCAAAACCAAGGCGGGCGAACAAATCCTCGTTCGCGTCGGTCTGTCCACCGTGAGTATTGAAGGTGCGCGTAACAACCTGCACACGGAAATACCCGGCTGGAATTTTGACGCCGTGGCCCAGGCGGCCGGTCAACAGTGGGACAAGGCATTGAGCGTCTTCACGGTCACTACGCCGGACAACAATCTCAAGCAGACCTTCTATACCGCGCTTTACCACACGATGGTCGCGCCGACGATGTTGAGCGATGTGGACGGCCAGTTTCGCGGGCCCGACGGGAATGTCCATCAAGCGAAAGGTTATGATTATTACACCGAAATTTCCATCTGGGACATTTTCCGCGCGGAAAGCCCGTTGTTGACGCTGACGCAGCCCGAACGCGAGAACGACATCGTGGAGACGATGCTGGCGCACTACAAAATTTTCGGCCACCACACGCTGCCCGTCTGGCCGGAAGGCGGCATGGAAACCTGGTGCATGATCGGCAATCATGCCATCCCCATCATCACCGACGCCTACCTGAAAGGCTTTCGTAACTACAACGCCCAAGAGGCGCTCGATGACATGATTGCGTCCACCGACCAGAATCGCGAACAGCTTGACGCTTATCGCGACAAAGGCTTCATCCCCACCGGCAAGGATGTGCAAAGCGTTTCCAAGACTTTGGAATATGCCTATGACGATGCATGCATTGCACGCATGGCCAAGGCGTTGGGCAAAGATGACATGGCGGATAAATACGCCCGCCGTTCGCAAAACTGGACCAACGTTTTCGATCCGTCCACCGTTTTCATGCGCGGCAGGACTGCGGACGGAAGCTGGGTGACACCATTCGGCAAAAACGAGCAGGATAGCATCACATTCAACGAATATACCGAGGCCAATGCGTGGCAATACAACTTCTTTGTGTTGCACGATGTTCCCGGCCTGATCGCCAGGCTCGGCGGTGATGACAAATTTGTCGCGCGGCTCGACGAGATGTTTGACACGCAGGAGACCATTCCGAACCTGCACATGATTCCAGACGTCACCGGCGTCATCGGTATGTATTCGCATGGCAACGAACCGGATCATCACGTCGCCTATCTCTACAATTACGCCGGCCAGCCGTGGAAAACCCAGGCCCGGGTGCGCGCAGTTGCCGACATGCTCTACACCAACACACCCGGAGGAATCTGCGGTAACGACGACTGCGGCCAGATTTCGGCCTGGTATGTCTTCACGGCGCTGGGCTTTTACCCGGTGGATCCAACAAGCGGCATTTATGTGTTAGGCAGCCCGCTGATGGACAAAGTCACCCTGAAGCTTGATCCCAAATCTTACAAGGGCCGTACCTTCACCGTCGTCGCCAAAAATAATTCGGCGCAAAATCCCTACATCCAATCGGCCACGCTCAACGGCAGGCCATTGACGCGAAGCTGGATTTCACACGATGAAATCGTCGCCGGCGGCAAACTGGTTTTGACCATGGGACCAAACCCCAACAAAATTTTTGGATCCGCGGTGACGGACCGACCACCGGGAATTTGATGGCAATTCCAGAATTGTGCAGCCGCAACAACATTGAAAATAAAATACGCATGAAAACCCCGATCGGTTTGGTTGCAGCCGGAAAGTCTTCTATTGCGGTGCTGTTGCTGGCCGGCGCGGTTGTGGATGTTGCTGCCGGCTCCCGCCTTTCTGACTATGTGTGTCCGTTCGTCGGTGCGCAGGGCGAGGGCAATACTTTTCCCGGGCCGTCCGCGCCGTTCGGCATGGTGCAGATCAGCCCGGACACCGACACTACCAACTGGGATACGGATTCCGGCTACGAATACACCGACCCAACGATTCAAGGTTTCAGCCTGACGCATTTGAGCGGTACGGGCTGCCCCGACCTCGGGGATTTTCTCTTTGTGCCGCAGATCGGCGAACCGGCCTTCGTCCCCGGCCGTAAAGATCATCCGCAGGAAGGGTATCAATCCACCTTTTCACACGCCGATGAATCAGCCGCCGCCGGCTATTACCGGGTGAAACTGCTGAAGTCCGGGGTGACCGCCGAACTCACGGCTGGCGAACGCGCGGGTGTTTTGCGCTTCACCTTTCCGGCGAGCGACCGGGCTTCCATCCTCGCGGACCTGGACCACGTCATTGACGGCGGTCGCTGGCGCATTGCGGAATCGCATTTCCGTATCGAGGATGGCTCGACCGTCACCGGCTTTCATCTGGTCACCGGCTGGGCGCGCGAGCGGTATCTTTATTTCGCCGCCAGATTTTCGCGTCCGTTTGACGAGGGGCTGATCATCAAGGACGGCAAGCCGGTCACTTACCAAAGTTATACCAACTATCGTTTTCGCAGCCGCAATGAAGCGGTGGGAACGAACCTGCAATTTCTTGCCAGATACAAAACCAGTGCGGATGAAGTGATTCAGGTGAAGGTCGCCGTTTCTTCCGTCAGCACCGCCAACGCGTTACAGAATCTCGAAACGGAAATTCCCGGCTGGGACTTTGAGGGTCTGCGCGAAACAACCCGGGCCAAGTGGGACAAAGAGCTGGGCAAAATCCAGATCGAGGGAACGGATGAGCAAAAGAAGACATTCTATACGTCGCTGTATCATGCCTGTCTGGTTCCCAATCTGTATCAGGATGTGAACGGCGAATATCGCGGCCTGGACCAAAATATCCACCAGGTGAAGAACCGCAACCAATACACGGTGTTTTCGCTTTGGGATACGTTCCGCGCCGAGCACCCGTTGCTTGCCCTGATCCAGGAAAAGCGCGATTCGGACATGATCAATTCATTGCTCGATCATTTCGACCAGAGCACCGACCACCTGTTACCGATGTGGGAACTGCAGGGCAACGAAACGTGGTGCATGATCGGCTACCATGCCGCGCCGGTGATCGCGGACGGCTATTTGAAAGGCGTAAGGGGATTTGATGCGCAGCACGCCTACGAAGCGATGAAGGCTACCGCCATGAACCCCGATTACGACGGGCTCGCGTCGTATCGCAAGCTGGGGTACGTGCCGTGCGACGAGGAGGACGAATCGCTTTCCAAGACGCTGGAGTATGCCTACGACGACTGGACGATCGCTCAAATGGCCAGGACACTGGGTAAAGATGATGACTACAACTATTTCATGAAACGTTCCACGAGCTTCACGAATATCTATGATCCGGCGCTTGGCTGGATGCGGCCGAAAGATTCGCATGGCAACTGGCGCACGAATTTCGACGCGCATATCTTCGGCGGCGGCTTCAAGAGCGATGGCACAAACGAGCTTCAAGACGTCACTGAGGCCACCAGTTCGCAGTATTCGTGGTTCGCGCCGCAGGACATCCCGGGATTGATCACATTGATGGGCGGAAACGAAAAGTTCGTTGAAAAGCTGGATTCGCTGTTTGATGCCAGCCAGTCCGATGCCTTCAAGGCCGATTTGTCCGCCAACGACCTGCGCGGTTGCATCGGCGAATATTGGCATGGCAACGAGCCGAGTCATCATGTCATCTATCTTTACAGCCTTGCGGGCGCGCCATGGAAGGCGGCGGAACGGTTGCATCAGGTGGTTTCCACCCAGTATGGCAGCGGTCCCGGTTCGCTCTGCGGCAACGACGATTGCGGCCAGATGTCCGCGTGGTATCTATTCACCTGCATGGGCTTTTATCCCGTATGTCCCGCGAGCGATTATTATATCATCGGCGCGCCGCAAATCCCAAAGGCGACGATGCATCTTTCTAACGGGAAAATCTTCACGATGACAGCAGAAAATCTTTCCGACCGGAATATTTATGTGCAATCCGTGCGCGTGAACGGCCGGGACTGGAACACGCCCATCTTGCCATTCAAGGAATTGAAAAACGGCGGCAAGTTTGAATTCATCATGGGTGCTGAGCCGAACAAGGCATGGGGCGTAAATGCCGGGATGCCGGAGTGACTGACAAGACTGACTCCGAGCCGATGAAAAGAAAACTAATTTTGATGATGTGCCTGCTGGCAGGTTGGTGCCGGGCGGATAACGATGTCATCACTGATTTTGCCGGAGCGGACGTGAACATCGGGGAGCGCTTGTTTTTGGAACCGCGTTTTTCACAATACTACTTCACCAATTCCGGCGGCGATGTCAACGCGGGCATTCCCGGTGATCCGTTGATGGCCAAACTGTTGACCACTTCCGGCCACGTTTCCGGACCGTTCAAGGGTCAGTCCATGAATTGCCGGGAATGTCATCTGGTGGATGAAAAAGGATATGGGCCTTATGGCGACCATGCTTTGGGAAACCGGACTTATGCTGATTTTGCACGGCGCAGTCCGATTCCTCTCCGCGACGATGACCGGACGCAGACCCCCCGCAACGCCCAGGTGCTGGTGGATGCGTTCATACCCCGTAACGGGCCGTTGTTTCTGCATTATGACGGCCAGTTCGCCACCGCGCATGACCTGATCATCGGTACTTTGACCGGACGAAACTACGGATGGAAACCGGAGGAATACACTACGGCGGTCCATCATATTGCCACGATCATCCGCAACGACGATGGCATGGGCTATCTG
The DNA here is from genome assembly GCA_035485115.1 of Candidatus Sulfotelmatobacter sp. Classification (GTDB taxonomy): domain Bacteria; phylum Verrucomicrobiota; class Verrucomicrobiia; order Limisphaerales; family UBA11358; genus UBA11358. Next base: position 69,127 of record DATHOG010000116.1, read on the forward strand.
GCCACGGAAGAACGGGGCGGCCGTTTCGATACGCTGGTTTTCGCCGATGCCCTCCCGGGTGAAGTTTGCTATTCCAACATTTTTTCCGGATTCATGCTAAATGGCAACTACCTGTATGATCCGAGGTCGTTGACGCCGGATTTGATTTCACCGCAATATTATATGGATGTCAACCGGGCGACCGACCAACAGATCCTAGACACGGTGGCTTCGCTCATCGAGGCATACATGAGAAATCTTTTTTTCTCCCAGGCGACCAACGGCCTGGATTTCACCGGCAACGGCACGGCCATTTTCAACGGTTCGCCGTTCGACGTTTTCCTGATCAAGAACGGCCTGCCCCAACTGCCGGCGGCGGGCGAGACTTCTGCGCAATATTCCAGCCGATTGCTGGGGTTAAGCGAAAACCTGGAACATCCGAAGTACGTCACTGACCCGGCAGACGGCCAGTTCACCACCCATAAACAAAAGTTTGTCTTTGGGGCGGAGGAATTGCAGGGTTTAAAAATCTTTTTGCGCACGAAAGAATACCGGCGGCAGCATCCGTCGGCCAACGTGGGGAATTGCACCGCCTGCCATGCACCACCTGCGTTCACGGATTTTATTTTCCATAACACGGGAGCGAGCCAGGAAGAATACGATGCGATCCACGGTTCGGGAAAATTTCTGAAGCTCGCGATTCCGGACCTCGCGACGCGGGAGATCAATTACAACGCCTATCTGCCGCCGACGCCGCAGCATCCCGCGGCGCTGGCACCTTTTGAAACTCCGCCGTCAGCGGCGCAGCCGGGAAACGCCGACCTGGGTATGTGGAATGTCTATGCGAATCCTGATTTCCCCGCGCCGCAGGCCGGCTTTCAGCAGATTTTGCCCCAATTACTGGGCTTGAGCACTCCGCAGATTTGTGAAGTAAAAATTACCGCCGGAAATTTTATGTTTCAGGCAACGAATGGAACCTCCGGAAGCGCCTATTTTATTTTGTCCTCCACCAACCTGCTGCTCGCCCCATCTGTCTGGACGGTCATAGCCACCAATACTTTTGACAACAACGGCAGTTTCATCGCCAGCGTTGCCATTTCCAACGCATTACCGCAGCGTTTCTTTACGCTGTCGCCCCAACTGCCCGGCGCGGCGGACGTATTGCCCCTGATCATTGGCCTTTTTCAGACCTCCAATCTCCGCGACCTTGGCCAGTCGAATCCATATCTGCACACCGGCCGGATGGCTACCTTGGGCGACGTCATCCGGTTTTATCAAACGTTTTCTACGCTGGCCCGGCATGGTGAAGTGCGCAACGGCGACCCCGATCTAAAAAATATTTTTGTGGACGATACCGGCATCGCTCCTTTGACCGCCTTCCTGCGCTCGCTTAATGAAGATTATACCGACTAAAACAGATCATCTCCCAAAACGTATGCATAAAAAATCATTCGTGGTCCTCGCGGCAATTTTGGTCGTTGCCGCCGCCCGGGCCGAAATCAAGGTGGTGGTTGGTTATAATGACAACGATGCGGCCTCGCCGGCGTTCAAGTTTCAGACCGTTCCACCGACATCTGCGAACAACGCAGCCACGTCAGCGATTTTTACCATCGTGGACGGCGAAGTGGATCCCAACAGCGGCGGGGTGGACAAGCTGAACGATGGGAAGTTGCCCGAAGAGGCGGATGAACCGGCCGAAAATTTCTTCTTCGCCGATGGATCGGCCGGCGGGCGGATACAGGTGGATTTGAAATCCGTCACGGAAATCCGGAAGGTCAACAGCTATTCATGGCATCCAAATACCCGTGGGCCGCAGGTCTATAAACTTTACGCGGCTGATGGAACGGCGACCAATTTCAACGCCGCGCCGAAAAACGGCATCCCCCCCGAATCCTGCGGCTGGACAATCATTGCGAACGTCAACACCAAGCCAAAGTCCGCCGGCGGCGGCGGTCAATATTGCGCGAGCATCGCGAACTCCGGGGGCATCCTCGGCAAATATCGCTACTTGCTGTTTGACATCGCCACGACCGAACGGGACGACGATTTTGGCAATACTTTTTACAGCGAGATAAATGTGGTGGACGTGCGTGCGCCGGTGACCACCAATGGCCCGGCCGACATCCCGAAAGATTTTACGATCAAAACGGACGACGGCCATTGCACCATCACCATCAACACCGTAAAAGCGCCGCAGTTGAAAGACTGGGCGGAAACCAAACTCGCGCCGGTGCTGGCGGAGTGGTATCCAAAAATTTCGGCCATGCTCGCCAGCGACGGCTATGTTCCGCCGGATCATTTCAAACTCACGCTCAAGCCGATGGACGGCGTGGCATTCACCTCCGGCCACAATGTGGTGGCCAATTCTGACTGGCTGGAGAAGGAGTTGAACGGCGAAGCCATTGGCTCGCTGGTGCATGAAGAAGTCCACGTAGTCCAGCAATTTAAAGGCAATAATCCTGGCTGGCTGGTGGAGGGCAGTGCGGATTACATCCGCTGGTTCAAGTATGACGCGGACAAACACGGGGCGGACATGGTCTGGTTCCGCAAGCGCGGCAAAGATTTTTCCCCGAAATACAACGACAGTTACCGTATCACTGCGAATTTTCTGAACTGGGTTTCCGAAAAATATGACCCGGACATCGTTTGCCAACTGAACGCGGCCATGCGCGAAGGAAAATACGATGACGATTTATGGAAACAATTCACCGGGCACGCGCTGCAAGACCTGGGGGCCGCATGGAAACAGGAAGTCATGGCGCTAATCGCGACACCCGGCAAATGAGAATTCGCGGAGAGCGGTATTGACTTATGGTATATTGATTTTTGGTTCATGGATGACAGGCTGGAGCAATAAAAACACCATTCTTGCTTAGGAATGGCGTGGTGAAATGGTGACAAAAATCAGTTCAGTTTCGAAACGCAGTCACACAACATGTCTACCAGTGACTGAAGGCCATCAAGACGCGCTACACGACGACAATGGAGGAACGGGGGCAGGGTCGTAGTAGATGGTGGATGAGCGCTCATATACCCAGCCAGCAAGTGAATCGCCTTATAAACAAAGGAAATACCACCAATGCCTTAATGAGGTCTGCGGAGATCGGAAAAGGCATACCCGCTTGATTCGTGCAAGTTTCTGATTGCACAAAGCTGACGGATAGTAAGCGGGAATTTGCCCGATAATTGCCCGATATATTCCAGTGTCAAAACTCAAATTTACATGGCTCGCGCAGACATTTTTCCAACCGAAGCCCGGTTTCTGCACTCCCGACTATCACAAGCATCCGGGTTTGCTGGAGGTTTTTGACTCCGATACAAGTCATCCGGGACTCAGCCGGCCCAAATGAGGGTAATACCATGAAAGGTTCAAGGCTGACATGGATGCCGACTTAGATCTCGAATCAAAAAACAGAAGCCAATACAACTAAAGCCTTGTGTACTGCAAAAATGTTGGCCGGATTTCATCCTCTAAATCGCATGTAGTATTGGGGGGGTTTTTCGTAGTTGAAAAGGATGTGAACCTGATTCGATTGTTTTACAAGGCACCGGCCACACGCAAAGCGCGGCGGGCCCTGCCGCCTGCCTCCCGGTTTTTTTTATAGTTCAAATTTTTAATCACATAAATTGACTATTTTAAAGCCGATGGGACAAAACTATAGTGTTGGTGCCTGATTCAGGCCAAACCAAGTAAAGGAATTTTCAAAAATTGTTTACCAGCCGACCATTGTCATGTTTAGACAGCCGGCTTGAACTAGTTTTCAGAGCCAAATATCAGCCGCAAACCCACCAACCCATGAGAACCAAACAGCCTGCCCTCAAAATGTATAGTCGTCCAACCACCACGATCAAATTCGCGTTACTGCCTCTATTGGTCGTGTCTGGCATGCTGGCAACGAATGCCCGACTTTTCGCCGATACTTTCACCACGCCGGGCAACGCCACCTGGACCTGTCCGTCAAATGTTTTCTCGGTGCAGGTCGAGGCCACGGGCGGTGGCGGTGGCGGTGGCGGCTGTTTAAATTCCTCGGGAGTGTCCGCGTATGAATGCGCCGGCGGTGGGGCGGGCGGTTCGTATGTGCGTTATACCGTGGGCGTCACCCCGGGCACGGTTTATAATTTGACCGTTGGCGCGGGCGGCGGTTATGGCACCAATCCGCCATCCAGCACCTGGACCGGCAGCACCGGCGTCTCTTCATTTTTTGGCAATACCACTGCAGGCAGTTCATCAGGCGCCAGCGTTCTGGCGGTCGGCGGGCCAGGCGGCTCCGGCGGCTACAACCAGGTGGGCGGCAACTCGACTCGTATCGGCAACATCGCGGGCGGCACCGGTACGTCCTCCGGAAATATCCCGAGCTCAAGCGCGCAATCGACCTATTTGAATTATGCCGGCACTACCGGTGGCACGTCCGTAGGCGGCGCCAGCGGCACCGCTCATTCAGGTGCGGGGGGAGCAGGAGCGGGAGCCGCAGGCAGCGCGGGCGGTGGTGCAGGTGGTGCGGCAGTGGTGACCAGCGGTTCTTCCACACCCGGGGTTGCCGGTACAGGGCCTGGTGGTGGCGGCAGCGGCGCGGCCAATCTGACTCTTAGCAAAGGCGGCGGCAGCGGCGCGGCGGGTCAAGTCATTTTGACTTATTCAGCCTCCGTTCCTAGCGCGACAAATTCAACCGTTGCGGCCAGTCCCACGACGCTGCCCGCTGATGGAGTGACCACATCTACCATCACGGTCGCGCTCATGGACACAAATGGACATGCGATTTATGGCAAGACCGTGACCCTGGGTTCAAGCCGCGGCGCTTCCGATACAATCTCTCCTGTCTCGGCGACCAGCTCGGCGACGGGTGTCGCTGCCTTCACCGTCAAATCAACCACGGCTGGAACCGCCACATTAACTGCAACCGACATCACGGATTCAATCACCGTCACCCAGACGGCCAACGTCGCCTTTACCGGCGGAGTTGTCATCGACCATTTCACCGTGACGCCTTCGACGAGCTCCACCACCGCCGGTCAGCTTTTTACCGCAACGGTGCAGGCATACAGCACCCCCAGTTCCCCAATCACTGGCAATAGCGTTGACGGTCTGCTCGTCGTCATGACCAGCTCCGGCGCGGCGCAGTTCGATGCGAACGGCGATGGAACATACGGCGACAACGCCAAGGCGCTGACCAACGGCACCTTCACCATCAACGTGACCGATTTGAAGGCCGAGTCCATGACGATCACCGCCGCTTCGGGCACGAACGTCAACACGAGTGCCAGTGTGACCGTCAATCCCGGCGCGGTTGCGCAGTTGCAATTGATCCTGCCCGGCGAAACCGCCACGCCCGGCGTGGCCCCCGGCTTCACCGGTTCACCGGCCACGCGCACGGCCGGCGTCGGCTATACCGTGACCGTAAATGCGGTGGATACGAATTACAACGTGGCGTCCTCTTCAGACACGGTGAACCTTGCCGCCGGCAATGATGCAAATGCCGTGCTGCCGGCGAACACGGCGTTGAGCGGCGGCACCGCGACGCTGTCCGTGACCAACATGCTGGCCGGCAGCGGCCGCACGTTGACGGCGAGCGATGTTTCCAACGGCGGCATCACCCCGGCGACGAGCGCGGGCTACGTTGTTGTTCCGGGCGCGGCAGCGCAACTGGTGTTGCTGGCTCCGGGCGAATCACCGACATTTGGTTCGTCACCCGGCAAGACTGGTTCGCCGAGCGCCCAACATTCAACTATCGGTTATACCGTGACGGCGGATGCGCTGGACGCGGGCTACAACCTGGTGACCAACTGTTCGGACACCGTGCATATCAGTTCAAGTGCCGGCGGGGACACGCTGCCGGCCAACGCTGCGCTGGCGGGCGGCACCAAAACCTTTGCCGTGACGAACAATACCGTCGGCACCACCACGCTGACCGCGGGCGATACCAGTGTTGGCGGGGTGACCGCCGGCAGCACGACGGTTTCCGTGGACATCAACAGCACCACCACCGCGCTGGCGAGTTCGGTCAATCCGGCCTACGCGGGCTTGCCGATCACTTTCACGGCGACCGTGAGCGGCGCAGGACTTAAAACGGGGACCGTCACATTTAAGAATGGCGCGGCGGTGATAGCGACCACCACGCTGGCCGGCAGCACAGCGACGTTGACAATTTCCGGCGGGGCTGGCACCGATTCAATCACCGCGACTTACAATGGTGATGCCAATAATAGCAGCAGCACATCCAGCGCAGTCTCGCAAGTCATACAGACCGGCGGGCAGGTGGCCGGAGCGGCTGAACTGATGGAAGAGGGCTGGCCGTATTCGCCGACCAACGACGGTCAAACCTCGTCGTTCAATGGCGTATGGACCCGGGACGCCACCGGCACTTCAAGCAATGTCCGGATCGTGAATCCCGGCCTGGCATTAAGCGGGATGCCTGACCTGCCCGGCACGAACGCGCTGACACTTGGGGCCAGCACCACCATCCGCTGGATCTATCGGAACCTGAGCAACAGCATTGCGGGCGGGAGCGTCTATGCGTCTTTTTTGATCAACAACATCACCAACGTTTCCACGACCACCCCCGGGCCATATGTGGCGCTGAATACGAATGGAGCGACACTCTATGCCAAGACCGATACGGCTCCGTTGGATGTCTGGATCAAACAAGGGGCGGATAGCAGCCATGATGTGATTGGCGTAGCCAAGCTGGGTTCGACCCCGGTGTATTCCACGGTGCAATTGATCACCAACAGCACCCACCTGGTCGTCGTCAAATACACTTACGGCGGCAGCAATGCGGTGCTATATGTGGATCCCGTTCCGGGAAGCAGTGAAAGCGCCAATGCAGGTGTGAGTGTCAGTGCGGCCAGCGCATCGGCAGACCCGGCCAACATCGGTGCCATGATATTTGGGAACGGCGGCGAAGCCACAACCGGCCCGGATCTGACCTACGACAACGTTCGCGTCTCCACTAATTGGGCCAATGTCACACCCGCGACCTATTCCTTGGGTGCGGCCGCGCTCAGCTTCACCCCAGGCCCTCAAACATTGACGGTGAATTCAAATTCGGCGCCGATTGCGGTCACATTGCTGGATGCGAGCAACAACACCTTAACTGCGACAGCAAATACGATCATCAATTTGAGTTCCACTTCGGGTGGTGCCACCTTTCTTGCGGCGGATGACGCGACGGTTGTGAGCAGCGTCGTCATCAGCAACGGCACAAGCGCCGCCACTTTCTACTACCGGGACAGCATCGCGGGCAGTCCGACCATCACGGGTGCCAGCGGTTTGCTGACGCCTGCAACCCAGGTTGAAATCGTCAACCCGCCGGCCGGTCTGCTGGACCACTTCAGCGTCATCCCCTCGACCGCCAGTGCCAGCGCCGGGGCGATTTTCACCGCCACGGTGCAGGCATATGATTCAAACAACGTTGCCATTGTGGACTCCTCGCTGGATGGCCAGATCGTTACCTTGAGCAGTTCCGGCCTCGCCCAGTTTGATGCCAACGGCGACGGAACCTACGGTGACAATCTCAAGATGCTCACCAACGGAGTCTTGACCATCAACGTTCGAGACTTGAAGGCGGAAAGTGTGACCATCACCGCCGCGCTGGGCACGCCTTCGGGCACAAGTTCCGCCGTGACCATCATTCCGGACGCGGCGGCGCAACTGCAGATACTGTTGCCGGGTGAAACCGCCACGCCCGGCGTCGCGCCGGGCCTGACCGGTTCGCCGCCGGCGGCAACCGCCGGCACGGGCTTCAGCATCATCGTCAATGCCGTGGACACCAACTGGAACGTGGCGGCTTCGTCGGACACGGTCAGCCTCACCGCCGCCAACGACGCCAACGCCATACTTCCCGCGAACACCGCACTGGTGGCCGGCACCAAAACCTTGTCGGTCACGAATATCATCGCCGGTTCCGGGCGCACCTTGACGGCGACGGATGTTTCCAACGGCGGCATCACCGCCAGCACCAGTCCCGCCTATTCCGTGACGGCGGGTGCGGTGGCACAACTTGTCTTGATGGCTCCCGGCGAATCGCCGACGTATGGTGCGGCCCCCGGCAAAACCGGAACACCGAGTCCCCAGGTCCAGACGGCGCCGTTCACACTCACGGTCAACGCGCTGGACGCTTATGACAACCTGGCCAACACCGCCGGCGATACGGTGCACATCTCATCCTCGGACGGTGGTGCGACGGTCATCGCGAACACAGCGCTTTCCGCGGGGGTGACGACGTTCAGCATCACACAGAACGCACTTGGCAGCGTCACTGACACCGCATCCGATGTTTCCAACGGCGGCGTGACTTCCGGCACCACAACGCTGACGGAGAATGCAATCCCGCGCTATCGCAGCGTGGCCAGCGGCAACTGGGGTGATACCAGTACCTGGCAATATTCTACTGACGGCGGGTCAACTTGGAATCCCGCAACCGGCACGCCAAGCAGTACGACCGCCGCATTGGTTCTCGTCACCAATGCCACGGTGACGGTGAACAGTGACGTGAGCATCAATCGCACAACGGTGGCCGCGAATGGTTCCGTCAGCGTCCTGTCCGGAGTGAAGTTGTCCGTTGTGGCAGCAACGGCGACCGACCTCGATGTGTTCGGGATCATCACCAATGCCGGCGTTGTGACCAATATCGCTCCCGCCACGACGGTCATGGAAAGTGGCGCAACCTATTACCACAATCAAGATGGCGGCTCATTGCTGATTGCAAGTTGGAATGTAAATTCGACCTGCGACGTGATCGGTTGGACCACGGCGACTGCGGATTCCTCGGCTACGGGCGTTAAACAAAAGTTCGGCAATCTTACCTGGAACAATCCGGCGGAAACCGGAATCATGAGTTTCGGCTCCAGCACCCTGACGAACGTCGCTGGCAACTTCAATGTTCTCTCCACCGGCAGCGGCGCGCTGGCCTTGTGCATCGGCTCGGACGTCAACCTGAAAATCGGCGGGGACTTGAATGTCGTTTCCGGGGCCACGTTCTACGCCTCAACCGCCTCGGTCAGCGGCTTTACTGAGGTGGTCAACATAGGTGGAAACGTCAACATCACCAACGGCACAGTCAGTTTGGAGACCGGCACCAACGGGTCGGAAATTGTGACTTGGAATTTGTCGGGCGACCTGAATATTTCCGGCGGCACCTTCACCGCGGCTGATACCTCCAACCGGCCGCTGATCAATTTCGTGAAATCTGGAACTCAAAAAATCGCCTTAAGCAACGGCGGGACGATGACGTCCAGCAACACTCTCAACTGGGCCGTCAACAGCGGATCCACCCTGGATCTGGGAGCCAATATCATCACCGGCACCGGCAGCTTCACGGTTAACGCCGGCGGCGGGTTGATCACCGCATACGCTTCCGGAATCCGCGGCAACCTTGGATTGACCAACAGCATCTCGTTGAGCAGTGGTGCAAACTATACCTACAACGGTGTGTCATTGCAGTCGGGCGACACGCTTCTGCCGGCGGCAGTTGCGGGTTTGACCGTCAACAACAACATCGGCCTGGTATTGAACCAGGCGACCACGGCGACGAATATGGCCCTGATTGCCAGCACGGTGACCGGCAACCTGACGGTTCCGAGCACCGGCGCGATGGTGGTTTCCGGCGGCGGTTGTTCCGTGACGGGCAATGTCAATTTGAACGCCGGTTCATTGACGCTGGTTTCTTCGAATAACTTCCCGCAGTTGACCATTGTTGGCGGCACCGCGAGCCTGAACGGCGGCAACCTCGCCTTGACCGTCCTGGGTGCGCCCATCGCCGAGGGAACTTACCTGCTGGTGGACACCGCCTCGGGCGGCACGGTCGGCGGCACGCTCCCGGCGCTCGTGAACCTCAGCGGCACAGCCCTGCCATCCTGGTCCACGGGCATTCCGCAAATCACCGGCGGCAAGCTGTATGTATATTACCAGAAGTTCTTCAGCGCGGTGGACAACGGCCCCGGATTTTTCAGCGGAGAAAACCTGCAGCATGAGGACGTGAGCGGACGGACGTTCTATGTGTGGTCCACGAGCGATTTGACCCAGCCGGTATCCAATTGGACGCTGGAAGGACCGGCGGTTGAATTCCCGATCTCCGGCAGCAGTCCGGCGATGAGCCAGTACGGCATCACCGTCACGCCCACGGCCTCTCCGATGTATTATGTGGTGGCGACCACCAACGGCGGGCCGTTTCTGGCCACCGAGCCGCTCATCACTTTGACGACCAGCGATTATGTCAGCTTCGATGTGGGGGCGACCAACACGGCGATCACTTCCGGCGGCGTCTTTGAACTGGTGCCGCCGGTGATCGTCCCGGTGACGATCAATCCGGCCTCGGCACGGTTAAGCGGCGGGGCGATGGCCTTTGCCTTCACCAACGCCACCGGCCTGACCTTCACCATCCTGGCCACGAACGATTTGACCGCCCCGGTAACGAACTGGCCGGCCATCGGCACGGCGGTGGAGCGTCCGTCGGGTTCGGGCAGTTACCAGTTCACCGACCCCGCGGCCGCGACCAACCTCCAACGCTTCTACCTGCTGCGCCAGCCGTGAGGCCGGGCTTAAACGGATCGATCCGGCGGCCTTTTAAAAAGCAGGTCCAGAACGCCGGCCGCAACGGCGTGGCTCCAGGTCAACGGGACACCACCGTGAGGCCGGGTCTGCGTCCGGTGATCTTGTTCCATCACTTGGAGATGGCAAACACATCGAACCGGCTTTATCCTGCCCGCGTTGAGATGAGTGAAATCACCATGATCTTGCAGGCAGTGGGGCGGGGTGAGCGCAAGGCATCGGAAGAGTTACTGCCACTTGTCTATGAGGAGCTGCGCAAGCTCGCGGCGGCCAAACTGGCGCGCGAGTCGGCGGCGCACACGCTCCAGCCCACGGCATTGGTGCACGAGGCATGGGTGCGGCTGGTCGAGGATGGTTCGCGCACGTGGGAAAACCGGGCGCATTTTTTTGGCGCAGCGGCGGAGGCCATGCGCCGCATCCTGGTGGACAAGGCGCGCCGGCGCGCCCGCATGAAACATGGCGGAGGCTACGAACGCGTTGATCTCGAACATGTTGATATCGCGGCCGCTCTGCCGGATGAAAAGATACTTCTGCTGGACGAGGCGCTGGAAAAACTGAAGCTGGAAGATCCGGATGCCGCCCGGATCGTGGTCTTGAAATTCTTTGGCGGACTTACCAACGAGGAGATCGTGCAAATGCTTGGCAGCAGCGACCGCACCGTGCGCCGCCAGTGGAGTTACGCCAAGGCCTGGCTCTATGACTGCATCACAGCAGGCCATTGAATATTCCCGGCTTTGGCCGGAAATGGACGGTGGCGGCGCATTGAAGGTTGAAGATTGAAAACGACCGCTGCATTGCAGGACATTTTCGCCAACGCTCTGGACATTGCCGATGCCAGCGAGCGCCAGGCGATGCTGGACCGGGCATGTGCCGACCAGCCGCAATTGCGCCAGCGGGTCGATCAACTGCTCGCGGCCCACGAAAAATCGGAGGATTTCATCTCGGATTGTATTTCGGTCGTGGCGGGATCGGTCGGGGAAATGGCGCCGGCCAGCGAGCCGGGCGAAGATCTTATCGGTTCCCGGATCGGGCCTTACAAATTGTTGCAAAAGATCGGCGAGGGCGGCGGCGGGGCCGTATTCATGGCGGAGCAGGAATCGCCGGTGCGGCGGCGGGTGGCGCTGAAAATCCTCAAGCTGGGCATGGACACGAAGAACGTGGTGGCCCGTTTTGAAGCGGAACGGCAGGCGCTGGCGTTGATGGATCATCCGAATATCGCACGCGTGCTGGATGCGGGCGCGACGAAAAGCGGGCGTCCGTTTTTTGTGATGGAACTGGTGAGCGGCGTCCGGATCACGGAATTTTGCGACGCCGACCGGCTGGACACCAAGCAGCGGCTCGAACTATTCACCAAAGTCTGCCACGCGATCCAGCACGCGCACCAGAAGGGAATCATTCACCGTGACATCAAACCTTCGAACATCCTCGTAACGCCGGTTGATGGCGAGGCCACGCCGAAGGTGATTGATTTCGGCATTGCGAAGGCGCTGGAGGAAAAGCTGACGGACAAGACGTTGTTCACGCTGCACGGGCAGTTCATCGGCACGCCGGCGTACATGAGCCCGGAGCAGGCGCAATTGAGCAGCATGGATGTGGATACGCGCAGCGATATTTATTCCCTGGGCGTATTGCTGTACGAACTGCTCACGGGCAAAACACCATTTGACCAGGGGGAATTGCTGGCCGCCGGCCTCGAGGAAATGCGGCGCAAGCTGCGGGAGCAGGAACCGCCGCGGCCTTCGACCAAGATTGACACGCTGGGGGAGGCTGAATTGACCGCCACCGCCCAGCGGCGGCACATGGAGGTGCCCCGGCTGCGCTCGGAATTGCGCGGCGACCTGGACTGGGTGGTGATGAAGGCGCTGGAAAAGGACCGGCGCCGGCGCTATGAGACGGCGGATGCGCTGGCGCAGGATGTGCAGAACTACCTTGCCAACGAACCGGTGTCAGCCCGGCCGCCCAGCCGGGCTTATCTGGCGCAAAAATTTGTCCGGCGGAACAAGACGGTTTTTTTCGCCTGCCTGTTGACGTTTCTGGCCCTGGCCGCCAGCACGGTCATGTCGAGCTGGATGTATTTGCGTGAGCGGGAGGCGCGGCGGATGGCGGTGGCCGCCGAGCAGAAACAACTGACGTTGCAACACGAAACCCTCCAGCTTGAGAGTCTGGCCGAGGAACGGGAAAAATTCATGTCGGCGGAGGAGATGTATGAGAACGGTCGTCGCGATGATGCGGATGCGTTGCTGGAGCAGGTCAAACAGTTCCAGCCCGGCAGCGACCACGCCACGCTTTATCGCGAGTTGGGCGACTGGCATGCGGTCAATGGCCGCTGGTCCCAGGCCCTGGAACGTTTTGCGGTTCTGTTCCAGATCAACAACAACGGCCAGAAGGACACTTCGCTGGATGATGAGCGCTGTGGTGCACTTTTGGTGGATCAGGGACGCCTGAACGATTACGAGCAATTCCGCAGGGACCTGGTGGCCCGGAATACGGGCGCTGACAACGTCCAGTCCGCGCAACGGCTGATTCATTATTGCCTGCTTGTGCCGGCGGACAAGGCCTGGTTGCAAAATTTGGATGAAGCCGCCGCCTTGCTCCGGAATTCGCTGCAAGATGAAGCCGGGATTTCACGAGGCAACTGGGAAAATTCCGCGTTTGCCCTGGCGCTGCTGGCCTACCGGTCCGGCCATTTTGCAGAAGCAGCGGACTGGTCTTCGCAGGCGCTGGCCCGCAGTGAAGGTTCCCAGCCCCGGGAAGCGAATATACGGATTTTGCGGGCAATGAGCAGTTTCCAGAACGGTGACAAGGAGGGTGCCATCTCGGAACTGGATGCCTGCAGAAAAGTGGTGGACGATCATCCGGCGACGCCCAATGACCCGGCGCATCTCCGCCAGACCGACTGGTATTTGTGGTTGACGACAAAAATCCACCTGCGCGAAGCGGAAAACTTGATCAAAAAGTAATTTTTTGGCCGTTTTTAACCGCCTTAAACGCATGAATCTGTGGAGTAAACGATGTATTTGAAGCACGGAGGCCAAAAAGTTGACCGGATTCCAGCCGGCAAGCATTCCTGTCACGTCAATTGCCCCCCAAATTCCCGATGAAAGGCAAAAAGCACAGCCGGTTTTATCTCGAAGCGCGCCAACTGGCACTTGTGCTGATGATCGCCCTGCCGATGATTTGCACCACGCGGTTGTTTGGTCAGGAAGAGGATAATGTTGGCTATCGGAAGGGGATTTATCAGGAAGATGACAACCGGATGCGGGTCACGACCGACAATTGGGAGTTTGACGTGGGTTTACGGCCTGACGTCCGGGTCTCGGGAGACATAGTGGAAGATGCCATCACCGGTGCGACCCCGACCGGGGCCCCGCCACAAAACCAATGGCCATTTCCGTCCCAAGCCGGTTTGTATCAGACCGCGTACAAAAATGTCTATACTTCACAATACAGCCAGTTCGTTTCGGCCAACCAAATTCTGGTGGACGGAGGAGTTTGGACGGAATCGCAGCTGACCAATTACGCGGCGCAGTATGCGGGTTCGCAAGCGCCGAACATCGCGTCAAACACGGCGGCAGCGCAATTTCATTCACTCACCAACAATCCGAATTATCACAATAACAAGGTCCCGCTGACCCACTTGCATGACTTCCGCTTCGGCTTCAATCTGGCCGTGCCGATCACTTTTGGCAACAACGAGATCACACCGGCGGTCGCCTATAGTTTGGAGAGTGACTATCAATCTTTTGGCGGGTCGCTTGACTACGCCCGTTCATTTAATCAAAAGAACACCACCTTGAATATCGGCTATCAACATGATTCAGATGATGTGCGCGACGAAAATTTTATATATGAATCGAAGTTCACGGACAACATTTTAGTCGGTTTGGTACAATTGTTTGGACCCAAAGCCTATCTGACTGTGAATGCCACTGTCAGCCTCGAGCGGGGCTATCTTTCCGACCCCTACCGTGGCGTGATGTGGCGCACGAATTTCGTGCAATTGAACCCGGATGACGCCGGCCTGACCCCCGAGAAGCGCCCGGGATACCGCAACTCCGAAATTTTATATGCCTCCTGGACGCAGTTCATAACTCCAGCCAACGGCAGCTATGAAGTCAGCTACAGATTTTTCCACGATTCCTACGGGATATACGCCAATACCCTGGAGCTGGACTGGCATCAAAAAATCGGCAAGCAGCTGGTGATTTCGCCCATGTTCCGTTATTACATCCAGAACGCGGCGGATTTCTACTATGTGATTGCGCCGGACTTCGACAACAAGCCGGCCTACTACTCATCCGACTACCGGCTGTCTGAATTCGAATCTTTCGCCGGCGGGGTCACCCTCTCGTGGCGGTGTTGGAAATATGTTTCACTCGAAGCAAGTTACATGAGATATGCCATGGTCGGATTGGACGGGATGACATCGCAGAGCGCCTATCCTTCGGCAAATGTCTATACGTTTGGTTTACGCGGCTGGTTTTGACGAATGCTTATGAAAAAAACATCCAACTCCTTCTGTAGAATCATTGCTGCCATCATCTTGCTTCACGCCTTCAGCGGCCTCGCCGCCGGACTCAAGGTTGGTGACGCCATGCCCGACCTGGCCGGTTTCAAACTCGATGGCAAACTGCCGGATTCGCTCGCGGGCAAGGTCGTGGTCATCGATTTCTGGGCCTCGTGGTGCGGGCCGTGCAAGGAATCCTTCCCGGCCATGAACGAGCTGCAAAAGAAATATTCCGACAAGGGGCTTGTGATCATCGCCGTCAACGAGGACGAGGAGGCTTCCGACATGAAGGATTTTCTCAAGGACAACCCCGCCAATTTCACGGTGGTGCGCGACGCCGGCCAGAAGCTCGTCGCCGTGGCCGGCATCGGCACCATGCCGAGTTCCTTCGTTTTCGGCCCGGACGGCAAAATAAAATTCACCCATGCCGGTTTCCACGGTGCGGAGACGCGCAAACAATACGTGCAGGAAATCGAGTCGCTGCTGACCAAATAACCCCATGAAGACGAGAACCTTCCGCGTCGGCTGTCTTTTGCTGCTGGGCGGCGCCATGTTTCTGTCCGCCGGCTGCGGTACCGTGCAACCGTGGCAGCGCAAGACGCTGGCGGATTACACGATGCGCGCCGACCGCGACCCGCTTACCGATGGCTTCTACGACCACATTTTTTTCTCCCGTGAGATGGCCTCCGGCGGCAAGGGCGTGGGCGGCGGCGGCTGCGGCTGCAACTGAAAAATGAAAGCGCGCGCGTTCCTATTTCTGCTGCCGGCGTTCCTGGCCGGGGCGGCGGTTTTGCGCGCGGACGATTTGTCAACCCGCAGTCCGTTCGGCATCAGCATCGCCACGGCGACCAACGATGCCGGGGAAAAAATCCTGCGCGCCGATTTCACCATCCCCCAGGAGTGCGTATTGTATTACGACCGCCTGCATTTCCGCACGATTTCCGGGGACGAGGTGGCGCCGCTGGCGATGCCCAAGCCGCTGACGGAGACGGACAAGGTCACGGGCAAGGAAAAGAAAATCTACGAGCAAAATTTTTCGGTCGAACTCCGGCCGGTGGATTTCCCCGGGCGGAAGGTCGCCATTAAATTTCAAGGCTGCACCAACGACGCCTGTTTTTTTCCCGAGACGCGGACCTTCGCGCCGGATGACGCCGGCATTTATGCCGAGGCCGGTAACGGCGCGGGCACGCTCAAACCGCTCATCGCCGCCGCGGCCGCGGGTTCCGTGGATTGGGAAAAGGAGTTCAACGGCTTCAGGGTGAAAGGCCAGCAGACGGGTTATTTGTCCTCGTCCGACTTCATCTCCTTTCTTGGCCGGGCGCTGAGCGGCCAGGCCGGCGGTCCGCTGGAAGCCTTTACGAACCGGTCCTTGTTGCCCATGCTGCTCATCATCATCTTCGGCGGGCTGCTCTTGAATTTCACGCCGTGCATCCTGCCCATGATACCGATCAACCTCGCGATCATCGGCGCCGGCAGCGTGGCACAGTCAAGGCTGGAGGGTTTTCGCAACGGCCTGTTTTACGGTGCCGGCATGGCGCTGGCTTACGGCGCGCTCGGCGTCACGGTGGTTCTGACCGGCGCGAAATTCGGCGCGCTTAATTCCTCCATGTGGTTCAATCTGGCCATTGCGGTGGTGTTTGTGGTGATGGCGTTGGGGATGTTTGACGTTTTGCACATCGACTTCACGCGCTTTAGCGGAGGAGGAAGAGGAGGAGCGACGGGTGTTTCGGAAAAGGGTCTGCTGGTGAAGCATCTGTTGATTTTGTTCATGGGCGTGATGTCGGCGTTGCTGGCGGGCGCCTGTGTGGCGCCGGTGGTGATTTCCGTGGTGCTGCTCGCGACCAATTTTTATGCCGACGGCAACCCCGCCGGCCTGCTGCTGCCGTTTTTACTCGGCGTCGGGATGGCGCTGCCGTGGCCGTTCGCCGGGGCGGGGCTTTCCTTCATGCCCAAGCCCGGCCGGTGGATGGTGCGGGTGAAGCATTTTTTTGGCGTGGTGATCGCGGGCTTCGCACTTTACTACGCCCATCTGGCCTTGGGGGCGCACCTGGCCTCGGCCAGAATGGCCGAGGCCAAACAATCTTCCACGCCGGCCCCGGCCGAATCGGATGCCGGCCTGCTGGTGGCCATCCGCCATGCGCGCGACCAAAACGTGCCATTGTTCGTGGATTTCCACGCGAGCTGGTGCAAGGACTGCTCGGCGATGGATGCGACGGTTTTCAACCGTGACGACGTCCAGAAACATTTGAAGGATTTTGTGGCGGTACGTTATGCCGCCGAGCAGCCGGATGCCGAGCCGGCCCGTTCACTGCTGGATCATTTCAATATCGTCGGCCTGCCGGCGTATCTGGTGCTTTCACCCAAATAAATAATTAAGCCAAACCCCAACCTGTAACTGTTATGAGAAATCGATTCGTCCAAATGTTGTCGTTGCTGCTGGCGGTGCTGCTGCAGATCGCCCCGCTGGTGCGCTCGTTGCTGCCCGTGCAACAGGGTTTAGCCCCGTCGACGTGGGCCATTGTGCTCAAGATTGGCGTGGGTACGGCGGCGTTGCTCGGCTTTGACGCCGTGTCGCAGGCGTCGAGCATCGCGATCTCCCCGGCCAACGCCACCGTGGGTACGCTCTATACCGGAACCATCACCTATTCCGGCGGTCACGCCGGCGCGGTGGAGTCCATGACTTATTCCAATAATTGCTTGAGCGGATCCGCGATCACATTTTTGGATGGCATGACCATCACCTATGGCAGCGGCAATACGGCGTCGGTCTCGGGTACGCCCACCAGCGCGGCCAATTATCTTTTTTCGCTGAAAGTCTGGAGCGGCACCGGCTGCGGCGGCAGCCACAGCGACACGCGGGCAACCACGCTGGTGGTGGGTTCCTCCGGCGGCGGCAACGTGGCGCCGACCATCACTGCCGCGCCGCAGAATACCATCGCGCAGGTGGGGACCACGGTGCTGCTGAGCGG
>DATHOG010000117.1:0-15867 GCA_035485115.1 Candidatus Sulfotelmatobacter sp.
CAGGAAGACGAGGTAGCCGTTCAATTCGCTGTGCTTGCTCAAATGGATGATCTGCTGGTTGAAACGTTTGCCGTCGTTGTCACGCGGATGCGCCTTGCCGGCGAAGATGAACTGGATCGGGCGCTGGCGGTCACGGCAGAGCTTCACGATGTTCTCGAACTGCTGGAAGATCAGCGGCGCGCGCTTGTAGGTCGCGAAACGGCGCGCAAAGCCGATGGTCAGCGCATCCGGGTTCAGGAGGTGGTCGAAGCGGATGTAATCGCCCTGCGTGAGCCGCTGGCTTTGCAGGAGCAGGCGGCGGCGGGCGAACTCGATCAGCTCGCGGCGCAGCTTGTACCGCAACGCCCAGAGTTCCTCGTCGGACACAAAGGCGGGGTCGGTCATTTTTTCCCAGAAATCCTGGTGGTTGAGCGCGGCGGCCCAGTCGTCGCCAAATTTTTCGTGGAAGAATTTCGCCTCGCCGTTGGCATGCTCGGTCAATTTTTTGCGCCAGAAATGACGGACCGAACCTTTCATCCAGCCGAGCAGATGGATGCCGTTGGTGATGTGTCCGATCGGGACCTTGTCCACGGGCACGTTGTACAGGTGCTGCCACATCTCGCGGCTGATCTGGCCGTGGAGTTCGCTGACGCCGTTGGCCGCCCGCGAAAGCTTGAGCGCGAGCACGGTCATGCAGAAGTTCTCGTTCGCGTCGCCGGCCTTGACACGGCCCAGCGCGAGGAGTTCTTCAAACTTCACCGGCAACTGCGTGAGATAGCGCTGCATCGCATAGCTGAGCAGCTCCGGGGTGAAGCGGTCGTGCCCGGCCTCGACCGGCGTGTGCGTCGTGAACAGACATTCCTTCTTGGTCAACGCCTGCGCCTCGGTGAAATTCTTTCCGGCCGCGATCTTCTCGCGGATGAGTTCGAGCGTGAGAAACGCCGCGTGGCCCTCGTTCATGTGGAACGTGGACGGCTCGATGCCCAGCGCGCGGATCAAACGCACCCCGCCGATGCCGAGCAGGATCTCCTGCATGATGCGCGTGGTGCTGTCGCCGCCATAGACGCGCGTGGTGAGGTCGCGGTAATGCTGCTCATTCTGCGTCAAGTTCGTGTCCAGCAGGTAAACCGGCGCCCGGCCGACATTCACCCGCCAGACCTGGAAGGCCACCGGGTTCATGCCGATCTCCACATTGCAGACCAGGCGCGAACCGTCGGCGTTCAGCACCGGTTCCACCGGGACGTTGTTCGGGTCCACGGCATTGTAAAATTCCGTCTGCCAGTTGTTTGAGTCGATCGTCTGTTGGAAATAACCTTCGCGGTAAAAAATGCCGATGCCAACGAAACCCAGTCCGAGGTCGCTCGCGGATTTGCAATGGTCGCCGGCCAGGATGCCAAGACCGCCCGCGGAAATCGGCAGCGACTCGTGAAAGCCGAATTCGGCGGAGAAATAGGCGACGGGATTTTTGTGCAGCTTGGGCGCGTTTTTGTGGGCCCAGGTGTTGGGGTCATTCAGATAATCGTTGAACTCCTTCAACACCCCGCGCACCTGGTCGGCGAAACCGGGTTCCTGCAAATGCACGCGCAGTTCGTAGTCGGACACCTCGCGCAATACCGCCGCGGCGTTGTGGAACAGGTTCTGCCAGCCCCGCGGAGTTAGTTTGTAAAACAGATCCTGCGCCTCCTGGTTCCAACACCACCAGATGTTGCGGGCCAGCTTGTTCAGACCGGCCACGAGTTCATTGAGTTCCGTTACGGTGAGAGGTTTTTTCATTAAAATTCTTCTTAACTCGCAGCCGGACGACGGCGGCGCTTCACGAAAACTAATTTCAGGCGGCGGCGGCGGCAATAACAAACTTTTTCAACCCCGCCACATTTTCATGTTCGGGGTAAGGGGGAATCATCCTCATCGTCATCCTCATCCTCATCCTCATCCTCGCCCCCAATGTCCAAGCACCAGATTGGTGCCCGCCGCCCTGCGGCTTTGGCTTGCCGCGCCGTAGTTGTTTTAACGAAGGCGGGCTTGATTCACCTTGATTTACCCTGATTCCGGTGGGGCGAACGTACCCGTGAGCCGTTCCCCAGCATCCAGTATCGAGCATCCGGCATCCATCAACGTTCGCTTATCAACCACACCTGACCAACCTTGACCCGGCTTGCCGCGCCGAAGTTTTAACGAAGGCGGGTCGGAGTTACCTTGATTCACCTTGATTTACCCTGATTCCGGTGGGGCGAGCTGGTGCCAGTCGGGAAGGACCGCGAGCCGTCTGGACCTTGGCGTCTTGGCGGTTAAATATTTTTCCCCGTTAAGCGCAATTATCCGCAAATAAGCGCACAGACACGGCTCGAACACCGAACATCGAACCATTTTCCCGCTAAGACCGGCTACGCCGGCTATGTCAAAGAACAACCCGAACTCCGAAATCCGTCTCATCCGCCGTAGCTTTAGCGACGACAGATTCCGCCACCGCCCAACCTAGCGAACAGCATAATTATTGTCAACAAATAAAATTGTCTATGTTTACAAACGCGCTTGCAATCGTGATTTGCCCCCGGCAACCGGCAACACCGGACACCTCCGGCTCGGACTGCTTCACCGTCGGTTTTTTGACATGAATGAACCCGGGTTCATTTTCTAAGCCCCAAATAGCCCAAATAAGTAGCCATGGCCATGCCGCAGGGTAAGACAGTCCAAGTTAAAACGTGGGTAATCATTTCCTCCCCTCCCAGGCATGCATGGCTTGTTCCGCATCAAAATGTGCGACGGCTTTCTTCAACGCACGCTCCTGTTGCTGGTCCATTTCTAATCGCGCGCCGGATGGCAATTCCCGGGCATCAACCAGTCGCTCCACGGTTTGCGCGTAAAACTCAAAATGTTTTTTTGGCACCAATTGTTCCATGTGTTCGGCGGGGGTTCTGCCTCCGACCCCCTTTACGAACTTGCAAAAGCTCAGGATCGAAGTGGCGTCTTCAAAGGGTACCTGGCGTTGAAAGACCAGGTCTTCTTCCAACATTCGTCCGATTCGCCTTAGCGTCGGGATGATGGCCTTGGCCGGCAGGTTCTCGACCGTGTGGGCAAATGAATCAAACAGGTTGGATCTCATATTGTTCGAGTGCAAAACCAGTATTCACCGGGCACCCGCCCGCCTGCACTTGGTTATTTTATCCTTTTTCGGATATTTTTCCGGCTCGCCCGGGCTGGAGGGCATCTTTACGCTGATCCCGTGTCAAAGCTGCCCATCCGGATCGTCATCGTGGATGATCATGCCCTGCTTGCAGAATTGTTGGGCACATGGATTGTTCGGTATCCGGACCTTGCGCTGGCCGGGCGGGCGGGCGATGGCGAGGCGGGCTGGAACCTGTGTCAGGAACTGCGCCCCGATCTGGCTTTGGTGGATGTGGACATGCCTAAACTGGACGGGTTGGCCCTCGTGAACCGTCTCATGGAGCAAATGCCGGCCATGCGGCTCATCACCATGACCGGCCGCATGGACCCGTTCACCATCTGGCGGGTCTCTCAAAGTGGAGTCCACGGTTATCTGGAAAAAACCCTGCCGCCGGAAACCCTGATTGAAGCCGTCCGTGCTGTGGCCGGGGGAGGAACTTATTACAGCCCCGTTTTCCAGAAGGTGAAACAAGAATGGCTGTCACAGCCGGAGGCGTTCCAGAAAATATTAAGCGACCGCGAACAGGAAGTATTGCGGCGGGTGGTGGCGGGCTGGAACGATGAACGCATAGCCGGACAAATGGGCATCGCCGCCTCAACGGTTGGCGTCCACCGGAAACACATCCGTGGAAAACTTGAATTGCATAACGACCGCGATTTGGTGGCCTACGCCCGCAAATGGGGGTTGGATGCCGCCATCCCCACCAACACGGCGGCGGCCGCAAACCCGCCCCGAACTAAATAAGATTATCGCAATTCGCTGGTGTTTGGCGGTGGTTTTTTATTTTTAGTTGCTTTACTTAAACCGCTTTTCTATGCAGTTTCAAAAGGTTCACAGGCACTTGATGGTCGTCTTTTGAAAGTGTATGTCTGTATCGTCACTTTGGCGGGAGTCGGGGTTCCTACGGGTTTTACCGGATTCTTCTCCGGCGCACCCGCTGGCGGTGATCATCTGCCCCCGGCCCGGATCTGGCTGCTGCGAACTGAAACCGCAGCTTAATGAGCCATGAACGACCTTGTTCAAATAATTAAGGAAAGTATTTCGTCTAGGGACGGAACGCTGTCCCTTCAGCGGCTTAAAATTCAACTGTCGGCGCTGGGCTTGTTGCTCGCGCTGGCCGTCGGCCTGGGCGGCTGGCTTTATTACCGGCACGAATATGCCATCGCTTCGCAAGCGGCGCAGGAGACGCTCGTATCCATCGCCGATTTGAAGGTCAAGGCGATCGAGAACTGGATGAATGAACGCCTCGGCGACACGGAAGTGATGCGCGACAGCATGATGGCGCGCAGCGTGTTATTGAATCCAGCCAGTCCTGACGCGCGGCAACTGGCGGCGAAACGTTTCGATGTGTGGCTGAAGGTTTACGATTACGCAGCCGTGATGGTGGCGGATTCAAACGGCGTGGTGCAATTGGGGGAGCCGTCCAATTATCCGTTGCCGGCGAGGGACGTGACGGAACATGTGCAGCGGGCATTGCAACCGTCGTCATCGGTGCAGGCAGATTTGCGGCGCGATGCGGGCGGGAAAGTTTATTTGTGGTTTTCGGGCCAGGTTTTTACACGATTGCAAACGAATGGCCCGCCGGATGGTGTTTTCATTTCGATGGTGGATCCTTACCGGTTTCTTTATCCGTTTCTCGAAAAATGGCCGACGCCCAGCAAAAGCGCCGAGACGCTGCTGGTGGCCCGCGATGGCGACAACGTGGTTTTTCTGACCCCCCTGCGCCACGCCACCAATGAGCCGCTGACTTTGCATTTTCCGATCACCGCCTCTCAATTGCCGTCGGCAAAGATGTTTCGCGGGGACAACGACATGGCGGAAGGACAAACGGTTGAATCCGCAGATTATCGGGGGGTGCGGGTGCTCGCGGTCACGCGCTGGATTCCCAATACGCCGTGGCTGATGGTTTCCAAGGTGGACAAGGAGGAACTTTTTGCGCCGCTTCGTCTGGAAGCTTATGAAATCGAAATCATCTCCGCGTTGTTTTTGCTGGTCATCATTTTGGGCATTGGTTTGCTGTGGCGGCAGCAGAAGTTGATTTATGCACGCACGGGTGAATTGCGGTTGCGGACGTTGATTGAACAAGCCCCGCTGGCCATCAACATCAATCGCGATGAGAAGCTGGTCTACGCGAATAAAAAATTTCTGGACTATTACGGTTACCAAACTGTCGAAGAACTGTTGGGACGGTCTATTTTTATTTTTTGGGCGCAGGAATTTCGGGAAATCGTCAAAGAACGTATGCGGAAACGGGCGCAGGGCGAACCGGTTTCTTCAGATTACGAAGGGATGGCGCAACGCAAGGATGGTTCCCGTTTTCCGATTCAGATAGACGTGGCTTCCGTGGAATTACCCGATGGCCCGGCCTCACTGGTATTTATCAATGACATCACCGGGCGTAAACGGGACGAACAATCGTTGCGGGAAACCAAGGAACAAATCCAGTACATCCTCGACAACACCAAGGACGTCATTTTCCAGATCGACCTCCAGGGCAATTACATTTACGGCAACGCGGCGGCGGAACAGTTGACGGGTTATCCACTGGCGGAACTTCTGAAGCTGAACATGATGCAAGTGGTCGCGCCGGAATATCACGCCCTGGTCAACGAGCGTTTGCAGCGACGGTTATCCGGCGGGCCGGATGAAAAGGAGTTTGAATTTGAGTTGCTGCACAAGCAGGGCCGCCTGGTCTGGACGGAACTGACCACCAGCAAAGTTTGCGACTCCGGGGGACGTCTAATCGCCATTCAAGGCGTGGCCCGCGACATCACCGAACGCAAACGGGCGCAGGATGAATTGATCTGGAAGACGGCTTTGCTCGAAGCGCAGGTGGATTCCACGCTGGATGGAATCCTGGTTGTGGACACCACCGGCCGGAAAGTTCTTCAAAACCGGCAGTTTATTGAGATGTTCCAGGTGCCCGAAGAAGTGGTGCGTGATTCTGATGATGCCAATTTATTGCGGTACGCCATCAACCAGATGAAAAAACCCGGGCAATTCACGGAGCGTGTGACCTACCTGTATGCGCATCCGGACGAGGTCGGCAGTGACGAAATCGAGCTGGCGGATGGCCGGGTTTTCGACCGCTATTCCGCGCCGGTTCGTGACAAGATGGGAAAACTATTCGGAAGGATCTGGAGTTTCCGTGACATCACCCAACGGCGAAAACTGGAGGAGCAGTTCCGGCAGTCGCAGAAGATGGAGGCCGTCGGCCAGCTCGCCAGCGGTGTGGCCCATGATTTCAACAACATCCTCGCCGTCATCCAGCTCCAGTCCGAGTTGCTCAAGTCCGATGGCGGCCTGTCGGAATCACAACGGGATTATGCCGCCGAAATCGGGGCGTCCGCCCAGCGCGCCGCCGCGCTCACCCGCCAATTGCTGCTGTTCAGCCGCAAGGAAAAGATGCAGCCGCGCAACCTGGACCTGAATAATTGTATCAATGACCTCACCAAGATGCTGCGGCGCACCTTGGGCGAGCACGTTCAGTTGCAGTTCCGGTTTGCCATGCAGTCCCTCATTGTCCGCGCCGACCCCGGCATGATGGATCAGGTGTTGATGAATCTCGCGGTGAACGCCCGCGATGCCATGCCCAGGGGCGGGGACCTTATCATCAAAACCGCCGTCGTGGAGTTGGATGACTTGGCGTCGGCGCAGCTCCCGTTCTCCCGGCCCGGCTCCTTTGTTTGTTTGAGCGTGAGTGACACCGGTTGCGGCATCGCGCCGGAAATCATGCCCAAGATATTTGAACCGTTCTTCACCACCAAGGAAGTGGGCAAGGGCACCGGCCTTGGTCTGGCGACCGTATTTGGCATCGTCAATCAGCATCAAGGCTGGATCCGCGTTCGCAGCGAGGTCGGCCGGGGAACCACCTTTGAAGTCTATCTTCCGCTCGTGCCCGGGGTTGCCGATGGCAAGGAAACCCTGGCTTCACGGAAGCCCCTCGCTGGCGGGAATGAAACCATCCTGCTCGTCGAAGATGAATTCACCCTGCGCACCTCCCTCCGGACCACCCTGACCCAGCTTGGCTACCGGGTGCTGGAAGCGGGAACCGGCGTCGAGGCGGGGAAGCTCTGGGAGCAGCACCGGGCCGAAATCGCGCTGTTGCTGACCGACCTGGTCATGCCCGGCGGGCTGACCGGAAAAGAACTGGCCGAAAATCTCTCGCAAACCGGGCCGGAGTTGAGGGTGATTTATATCAGCGGCTACAACCCCGACGCTGCCGACAAAAATTTTGTACTGGAAGAGGGAGTCAATTTTCTCACCAAACCGTTTGCCACGGATAAGCTGGCGCAAACCATCCGCAATAAGCTGGATCAGTCTTCCTAGAGCAATTGAACTCGACCCGACAACCATAAGAAGAGCCATGCCAGCGAAAATCAGACGCCGGAACGGGTGGCTTCCCGGCCGCCGCCGATGGTTTGCCCCCTTTAATTTTCGCTTCGCGATACGGCCTCGGCTATCAACGTAAGTTGATGTTCGCTTGCTTCAGACTGGACAGCCAAACACCTTGCCCACCTTCCCGCAGGCGGGACGACCATTCCGGCTGGGTTGGTGGCTGTGTCGATAGTAATGGCCATAGTGCCCCAAAAAATGATTTGGCGGGTGAAGCACGAGTTTTCCGCTTCCGTCGCCGTGCGGCCGACGGTTTCCTTAATGCCTTTGAGTTAGCAGCTTATTACAGGCGTGCGCTGTGATGTGAAGCCGGTTCAACCAGCACTCGAATTACCCCTTCAATCGGGGCGCGGTTGAAATAGGCCCGCCACCGGCCTTCACTATCCAGCACCGCCAAACACCGGTATCCGTCGCATTGAACCCAGACCGGCTCATGGCGGGGATTCCGGTGGCTGCCTTCATCGGTATTGTGATGAGAGACACTCACATGGCGAAGTTACTCCTCTAATGCTCTTTTGCAAGGGTTGAAACCAAAAAAGTTATTCACAACCCCGGCGTAACCCTCTGGACCCGATAATGGTAGGACGCGCACTTCAACCCAAGCCCCCGGAGTGTGGCCGTCCCCGGCCACTGCAACATTCAATCCACGCAGGTCTTAAAATGCTTAAGAGTCTCCGGTCGTTGTCTCATTGCAGCGCCCGAGGACGGGCGCACTCCGACACGGAGAGGGGGAAAATTTTCTCCTTAAGCCGCTTTGCCCGCGGCGAAGTAATCCAGAAAACGGATCAACTGTGCCTTCGCTTCCTTGCGCGGCACGATGGCGTCGATCAAACCGTGTTCCAGCAGAAATTCCGCCGTTTGGAAACCCGGCGGCAATTCCGCATGGGTCGTGTCCTTGATGACTCGCGGACCGGCGAAGCCGATCATCGCCCGCGGCTCGGCCACATTCAAATCGCCCAGCGCCGCGTAACTGGCCATCACGCCGCCGTAGCTGTTGTTGGTGAGAAAGCTGATGTACGGCAGGCGTTTCTGCGCGTGATACGCCAGGGCCGCGCTCGTTTTGGCCATCTGCATCAGGCTGAAAACCCCCTCCTGCATGCGCGCGCCGCCGCTCGTGGAGATGATGATGACCGGCCAATGGCCTTCCGTGCCGCGTTCGATGAGCCGCGTCAGTTTTTCGCCGACCACCGAGCCCATGGAACCGCCCATGAAACGGAAATCCATCACGCCCAGCGCCACGGTGTGCGCGCCGATCTTGCCCACCCCGGTGATCACGGCGTCATTGAGCATGGTCGCCTTTTTGTCGCGTTCGAGCTTGGACTTGTAACTGGCGAATTTCAGCACGTCCACGCTGACCATTTTCGCGTTCAACTCCTCAAACGTGCACGTCTCCACCAGCGAATGGATGCGTTCGCGCGAGCCGATGGGGAAATGATGTTCGCACTTCGGGCAGACCTGCAGGTTGGCGTCCAGTTCCTTGTCGAAAATCAGCTCGTAGCAGGCCGGGCATTTCGTCCACAGGCCCTCGGGAATATCCTTCTTCTTCGTCTTGGCCTTGCTGCTGCCGAGTTTCGGCTTCTTGAGGAAAGTCGTGTTCGCGGATTTCGGCGGTGGCGTCAACGCCGGTTCAACCGGCGCTACGCCTTCAATCGTCTTCTTGAAAGAAGTGGTATCCATTGAATTTCAGATAGTAGCCAATTCACAGCCCGCGTGCAACCGTCCAGACACGCACCTCCGCCGCCCCCGCTTTGCGCAAGGCCCGCGCGCAGGCGTTCGTCGTCGCGCCCGTCGTCAACACATCATCCACGAGGATGAACCGCTTGCCGGCCGGCGAAACCCTCCCTGCCACCGCAAAAGCGCCCGCCGTGTTCGTTGCTCGTTGCTCCCGGGAAAGCCTGGTCTGCGTCAACGTCGGCAAAACCCGTTTTAAGACCCCGTTCTCGAGCGGAATGTTCAATGCCTTCGCCAGATGGCGGGCCAGCAATTCCGCCTGGTTGAATTCCCGTTCGCGGAATTTGAGCGGATGCAACGGCACGGGAATCACCGCGTCAAACGGCTTTTCCCCGCGCAAGGCCGGCACCGCCTCGCGCAGCAGCAAATCCGCCAGAAACGGCTCGAACCAGAGATGCCGTGAGTATTTGAAGCGGTGGATCACCTCCAGCACCGCCGTCTTGGCCACCACCGCCGAACGCGCAGCGCTGAAGTAGAGTTTTACCTCGTGGCAATTGGAGCAGACGAAAGTCGTAGTGATTTCGCCCTCGTACGGGCGGCCGCAGCGGTCACAGAACGGCGCGCGGATGAACTGCACCTGGGTCCAGCATTGCGGGCATACGAAGCCTTCCGCCGCCCGGGCGCGGTGGTCCTTGCAAAGCTGGCAGACCTCGGGATAAATCAGGCCGAGCAACGCGTTGCTTCCAGCGGCGATTTTGGACGGGGCGACGATCACGTGTCGCCGGCTTTAATACGGGATTTATTGGACCGCCGCCACCTTGAAATAAACCGGGTTCGGCAGGGACGCGGGGTCGAAGTTGGCGATCGCCAACGAGGATTGGGCCGTCACGTTTTGACTCTGTTGGATCACCCCCTGTGAATCCACCGCCGAGACCTGAACCGCTTGCCCGGTCTGCGCCGAAACATTCACCGCGATTTTATTGCCCGTCAACTGGCAACGGGTGATTTGTGGCGTCGTGGGAGCGATTAAAGCCTGGGGTGTCACCGATGCTTTTGCGATGGAAGCACTGGATTGGGCCGATGGCAGGCTGTTGCCAACTTCGCCCCCCACTAATTCCACCCGGAAAAACTGGCCGAAACTGTTTAACGAAACATTGGTGGTCCAGACCGTTTCCGGGGGCGAACTCGAAATATAGGCCACGCTGGTCCAGTTGTGCAGGTCCATGCTGCCTTGGAGCAGAAAAGTGGAGCTGTAGTTCCAGGTAAAATCCACACCGGAAATCACTCCGTTGGTCTGGATCAAATGGTTGATGTTGACATCGGGCATGAGTTTCAACGTGAAGTTGTAATTCGTGGCCGAGCCGTCCGCCGCCGCCGGGCTGCAAGGCACCAGGCTCGGCATACTGGCATAACCGAGAATATTCTGGCCGATTGATTCCTGATAACCGGGATTCACGTCAGACAGCATCAATGAAAACAACACAATCGCTCCATCAAAGTTTTTGGTGGCCAGCCGCCAGGAGGTCTCCGAGCTGTGCACCAGAAAGGTCGTCTGGTAGGGACGGGCTGGTATGCCGTTGGTGAAATCCCAGTCACTATAACCGTTGGCGTTCCCGCTATAGCCCCAGTTCGTTCCGTCGCCGCATTGGGCGGTCTGGTTGGTAAAATTGACGCTCAAACCCGTGATGTCCGCCTTGGAGAAAAAGGGGTCATTCAGCACACATATCTGGTACTGGAACCAGCCATTGCCCAGGGCCGTGCTTTGAAATTGCAGGAAGGTGGTGGCCCGGGCCGTTTGCATGCCGGTCAAACCAAGCCATCCCAGCAGCAGGGTCGTTGCGATACTTGTTTTCAACATCGTTGATCTATTTGGCTTCATATGCGTTTCGACCCGGTAATCCCCAGGGTAATCCCGGTAATAATCACTATCGGTTAGGACGGCGGTCGGCGACCACCGCAACTCCCTTTTCATCGGTGCCCATGGACGCCCCTTGAGGACTTTTACCGGGATTTCTCACAATTTTTCGTTCGTATCCGGATGCCTCCGGCAAGGCAATGGTCCGGCCGGCTGCATAAAGATGAACATTGTCAGCCCGCGATAAATCTTGCCATCAAGCGTTGCCTGTCTAAACTGTCCGACCGTTTTTCAGATATGTACTTGAACTTTTTGTCTCCGTTTCTGGCGCAGGCCGGCGCACCCGCCGGTGGTCCGCCGCAGCAAAATCCGATCATCGCGTTCCTGCCGATGATTTTGCTGGTCATTGTGTTCTATTTCTTCCTGATGCGCCCGCAGCAGAAACGCGCCAAGGAGCAGGCGAAGTTGCTGCAAAACCTCAAGTCCGGCGACAAGGTCGGCACGACCAGCGGCATCATCGGCACGGTCATCACCGTGAAGGATACCTCGGTGACGCTGCGCTCGGCGGATTCCAAGCTCGAAGTCGCCAAGTCCGCCGTCACGGAAATCCTCGAATCCAGCAACGCCGCCGGCAATCCCGCCACCAACTGATTTTTAGTCATGAAGCAAAACAACCTCGGATGGTTCATCGTCGTCATCGCGCTCATCGCGTGGTCTTTCTACGAAATTTACCCGCCCACGTCCAAAAGCCTGCTCGCGGAGTTTTCCGCCAAGGGCGTGAACCAGGACGCGGCGTTCAAGCAAATTGTCACCGATGCCACCGTGCTCGCGGCCACCGGCACGAACAGCGAGTTCTCGGCGTTGCAGATGGCCGTCAGCACGAATGATCTGCAGAAATATTTCCCCAGCTACAACGCCACGAACCAGGTCCGCCCGAATCTCTATATAATGAACCGGCTCCAGCGCGCGGCCTCCGGCAAGATCAAGCTCGGCCTCGATTTGCAGGGTGGCACGGAATACCGGCTCTCGATGAGCACCAATGTGCTCAATCACGGCACAAACGAGGCCTCACAGACGGAAGTCGCGGGCGCTCTCTCGCAGGCCGTTGAAGTGCTGCGCAAGCGCATTGACAAATTTGGCGTGGCCGAGCCGGTCATCCAGCAGGCCGGCGACAATGAAATCATCGTCCAGATGCCCGGCCTTTCGCCGTCGGACAAGGAACAGGCCATCCGGGCCATAACCAATTCGGCGTTCCTTGAATTCCGCATGGTTAACGACCGCAGTGCGGACATCGTCAATGAAAAGACCGGCGAAATGCTCGGCGCCGTTCCGCCCGGCTACGAAGTCCTGACGCATTTCTCGCCACTGACCGGCGGCGGTCAGCAGCGTGAATCGTACGTGGTGAAAAAGCGCCCCGCCAGCGGCGAGGCGCCGGATTACCTCGCCGGCGACATCATCACCCACGCACAATTTGCCTATGACAACCTCGGTCAACCGCAGATCAATTTTGAACTCAATTCCGACGCCGGCAAAAAATTCGGCGACATCACCACTCAATATATAAATCATCGCATGGCGATTGTGTTGGACGGCGATCTTTATTCCGCACCCAACATCCAAAGCCCGATTCTGACCGGCAGCGGCCAGATCACCGGTCATTATTCGCAGGATGAAGCCCGCGCGCTCGTGAACGTGCTGCAAAATCCGCTGCGGGCGCCGTTGCAGATCATGTCCACCCGCGATGTGGAACCCACGCTCGGCAAGGACAACATCCAGAGCGGCATCCACGCCTCGGAATACGCGGTCATCGGCGTCTCGGTGTTCATGCTCTGTTATTACCTGTTGGCCGGTCTCGCGGCGAACGTCGCGCTCATCACCAACGTCATCATCCTGCTCGGCGT
The DNA here is from genome assembly GCA_035485115.1 of Candidatus Sulfotelmatobacter sp. Lineage (GTDB taxonomy): Bacteria > Verrucomicrobiota > Verrucomicrobiia > Limisphaerales > UBA11358 > UBA11358. Next base: position 12,968 of record DATHOG010000117.1, read on the forward strand.
CATGTGCGCGGCGGGCACCACCTTCACGCTCCCCGGCATCGCGGGCGGTGTGTTGACCATCGGCATGGCGGTGGACGCGAACGTCCTGATCTACGAACGCATCCGCGAAGAACTCGCGAAGGGCAAGACCTTGCGCGGCGCGATTGATGCCGGCTACGCGCGCGCCTTCGGCACGATTTTCGACTCGCACGTCACGACGTTGATCTCCTCCATCATCCTCATCTGGATGGGCACGGGCGAAATCAAGGGCTTCGGTGTCACCCTGACCATCGGTGTCGCGGCGAGCTTGTTCACCGCGCTGGTCGTCACCCGCCTCATCTTCAACTTCTTTGTGGACCGGAACATCCTCAAACGCCTGGATATGTTCCACATCATCAAAAGCACGAACGTGAACTTTATGGCGTTTGCCAAGCCGCTCGCCATCGCCACGACGATCTTCATCGTCGCCGCGCTCGGTTTTGGCGCCACCCAGGGCAAAAAACTTTTCGGTGTGGATTTCCTCGGTGGTGACAGCGTGACGTTCAGTTACAACATCACGCCCAGACCAAGCCAGGAATCAGTCAGCTCCGCGCTCAAGGACGAAGGCTTGACTGACGTGCAGGTGCAATACCAGAAGGACGTCAGCAGCAGCAAAGATTACTTGAACATCACCTCGCCGGCCGGCACGGCGGACAAGGTCAAAGCCACCCTCGCGGACAAGTTCTCTTCCGCCCAATTCCATGCCGACAATACCTTGAGCGTCGGCGCGAGCGTCGGCGACGAGATCAAGAAATCCGCCGTCATCGCCTCGCTGCTCGCGCTGCTGGGCATTCTTTTCTACGTCGCGTTCCGCTATGAGTTTTCCTTCGCCATCGCGGCCGTCATCGCGGTGCTGCACGACGTGGCGTTTACCCTCGGCGCGTTTTGCATCGCCAACGCCGTTTCCGGCCGCCGTTTCGACGCCACGATCGTTGCCGCCGTGCTGACCATCATCGGCTTCTCGATCAACGACAAGATCGTCATCTTTGACCGTATTCGCGAAGATTTGAAGCTCGGCGTGCGCGGCACGTTCAAGGAAGTCATCAACATCGCGTTGAACCAGACGCTGAGCCGTACGATCATCACCAGCGGCACGGTGTTCATCGCCACGCTCGTGTTGTTCCTGTTCGGCGGCGGCGCGATCAACGGCTTCGCGTTCACCTTCCTCATCGGCATTTTGGTCGGCACCTACTCGTCCATCTTTGTCGCCACGGCCGTCGTGCTCTGGCGCAGCAAGGGCGAGAAGCCGAATATCGGCGGCTCCGGCGTGACGGTGCAAAATTCGCAGGCGGCAAAGGTGTAAAAATCGCTTGCCGCCGCCGTGCTTCATGCCACATTAAATGCATGAAGAAAACGGAATTCACCTACTGGCAGGATGGTGACGCATGGCTCGGTTATCTGGATGAATTTCCCGATTACCTCACGCAGGGCGAATCCTTCGAGGACTTGAAGGCGCACCTCGCCGACCTCTATCGCGACCTGGCTTCCGGCGAGATTCCCTGTGTCCGCCGCCATGCGGAACTCGAATTCGCGTGAAACACCGCGACCTCGTTAAAAAAATTGAGGAACTCGGCTGCGTTTTCATCCGGCACGGCGGAAAGCACGACTGGTATCAAAATCCCGTGACCAAGATGGCGCAGCCTGTACCGCGTCACCGCGAAATCAAGGAACACCTCGCCCGCCACATTTTACGGATGCTCTCGAAGTAAAGCCATGCTGGCATTGATTGAAATCACGCCGTGGCACTGGATCGGCTTCGGTCTGTTGGTGCTGGGCTGCATCGCGCTCGATCTGGGGGTCCTGCAGCGCGGCCCGCGCATCATCGGCTTCCATGAATCCCTGCGCCGTTCGATGTTCTGGTGCATATTGGCGATGGTTTTTGCCATCGCGCTCGTGCCGCTGCGCGGACGCGCGGAGGCGGTTGACTTCATCACCGGCTACATCATCGAGCTGTCGATGTCGATGGACAATGTCTTCGTCATCGCGCTGATCTTTGCCTATTTCCGGGTGGCAACGCAGTACCAGCACCGGGTTTTATTCTGGGGCATCATCGGCGCGCTGGTCATGCGCGGCGTGATGATCGGTGGGGGCATTGCGCTCGTGGACCGGTTCGCATGGATGTTCTACCTGCTCGGCGCGTTTGTCGTTTTCGCCGGCGTGAAGATGCTCTTCGACAAAAGCGATTCTGTGCAGCCCGAAAAAAACCCCGTTGTCAGGCTTGCCCGGAAATGTTTCCCGGTCGCCGAAGGCGACCACGGACAAAAATTTCTCGTCCAGATCAACGGCCGGAAACTTTTGACTTCGCTGGCACTGGTGCTCCTCATGGTCGAAACCACTGATTTGATCTTCGCGCTCGACTCCATTCCCGCGATCTTTGCCGTCACCACGAAACCGTTCATTGTTTTCACGTCGAACGTCTTCGCCGTTCTCGGCCTGCGTTCCCTTTATTTCGTGCTCGCCGGGGCGATCGATTATTTCCGTTATCTGAAGGCCGGCCTGGCCGGCGTGCTCATCCTCGTCGGCGCCAAGATGCTGGTGGCACCGCATGGCGGCGCGCACCACTGGTTCCAGGTCGAAATCCCCGGTTGGATTTCGCTGGTCATCATCGCCGTGGTCCTGGCCGGCGCCGTGCTGGCTTCCCTGCTCTCCAAAAAGAGCGGACCAAAATGAAATTCCGCTGGACGGTCGCGCCGCCACAGCCGCTGTTGACGGAACAGCTCGCCGCCTCGGTAAAAATTTCGCCGCTGCTGGCCCAATGTCTGTTGAACCGCGGTTTCAGCGAACCGCCGGTCATCGAAAATTTCCTCGCGCCGCGCCTGAAAAACCTTGCCGACCCGTTTTTGCTGCCGGACATGGAAGCGGCCGTCGCGCGCCTGCTGCTC
>DATHOG010000118.1:0-12389 GCA_035485115.1 Candidatus Sulfotelmatobacter sp.
TGACACCACCGCGCTGCAGGAGCACGCGCGGAAACGCTTTCAACGGGACTGATTTCATGTTGTAAATTGTTCTTGCGGACAGTCGCTTGATTGCGACCTCGCCCAACAATTCCGCCGGCGACGGAACAGCCGCCATCAGCAGAGCCGTGAAATATATCAACCGCCCCAAATTCGTCAATGAAGAATTTTTGAAAAACGGGGGTTGCCTTATTGATTAAGGCGGATTCACCTCACCCGCCGCCTCCGCTTCAACAATCCAACAATCTTCTACCTTCACCCGATCCTACACCTCCCCGCTAAACACTCCATTGCGCCGCGCAACCAAAATGGGAGGGACGGCCTGCCGTCGCCTCCAAACATTGACCTGATTTGAGGGGCATTTGGTTTGACCACGTCGCACCGACGTTTAATGCTTCTTTGAAGAAAAACATCGGCATGAAACGAATCCGGGAAAACCAAATGATCAAAGTCGTTCTTGTCTGTCTGGGGCTTGTTTTGCCGGGCGGACTCCCGGTTTCGGCGCAAACGGCGGGGTCGCCATATTTGCAGTTGATCGCCACCAACCATGGCGTGCGCGCGCAGTGGGACATTGCGGGCTATTATTATTTGCTTCAATCTTCGATCAACCTGGGCGCCACCAATGCGTGGATTGATGAAGCCTGCGCCTCGCCCGTAGTCGCCTCCAGTGCCGCCACTTTCCAGTACCCGAACCCCATCTTCGGAGCGACTAATTTTACCACCAATCAGATCGCCTATGACCTTTCTCTGAACGAATCGGCCAAGTTTTTCCGGATGCAGCCGCCGCACTATCTGCCGTTGTGCAGTTTTGCGATTTTTTACCTGGGGCCGATGGAGTTTTCCCAAACCGCGACCATGATTGTGAACGGACCGGTGTATGCCAGCGGGCCGATTTTGGTGGGAACATCCGCCTCTCTAACTTTTAACGATGTGGTTACGACTTCATCAACGATTTCCGCGCCGTTTATGGACGGTCTGAGCAGCGGCTGGTCGCCGGATTCTCCCGCCGGCTGGAACACGAGCTTTTTTGGAAATCCGTCCACGGTGACAAATGTTCTTCCGATCTCGCCGCTGATAACCGCCACTAATTTTCACGCAATGATTGATCTCCCCGGGCCGGGCGAGACCGTTTCCATGGATACCAATCTTGCCCACCTGTATTACCAGGCAGAAATCCTGGTTTTGGTGACCAACGATTTTGGGGCCACCGGCAATTCGACGGTGTCTGTTACCCTGCAAAATTGGAGTGGTGGAACTTTGCCGGGAGCGGATCCGTTGCCGGTCGTGCTGGTATACACCAATGTCGTGTCGTCTCCGGCGCTCCCGTTTTTGAGTCTCACCAACCGGTTTTACGATCAGCGCGAATATAAGACCAATCTGGTGACCCAAATCGATGTCGGACGCTTCGCCACGTGGGTTGCCACCAATTCCATTGTGCAAAGCAAATTGCCTTCAATTTATGGCATATATCCCACCGTCCTGTATGTCGCAGACCGGCGCAATCACGCCACCAATCAGATGACCTGTGTGCGCTTGATGAATGGCGCGCAGTTGCCCGGCAATGGCGGAGTTGGTTTCACGGTGGTCACGCCCGGGCCGCTGTATGTATGGGGTAATTATAATGTGCAAACCGCCGGCAGTGCGGCAAATGCTTCGGCGGGTACCACCAACATCTCTAGTACGGTTCCAGCTGCCCTTTATTCGGATGCGTTGACATTGCTTTCATCCCATTGGACCGACATCTCAAGTTTTACCGCCTATTCGCAATCTAGTGTCGCTTTTGACGCTGTGGACGACACGGTCAATGCCGTATTGGTGACCGGGAATATGCCCTCGACCGACTCCTCGGGCACTGGATTTAGCGGCGGCGTCCATAATCTTGCCCGTTTTTTGGAAGATTGGAGCAACGCAAATCTGTGGCTGAATACGTCGTTGTGCCGTTTATGGACCAGCCAGACGGCCACAAATCAGTTTCGTAACCCGGCTGGTTTTGTGACCCCGCCCGTAAACCCTTACTATAATCCACCCACCCGGCATTATAGCTATGATCCCAACTTGTCAAATCCCGCCAAAATTCCGCCAGGCGTGCCCATAATTGTAAATTTCGGCGCTGAATGAATGCACTGAAATTTGGGCACCGTCCCAATTCGCCGGACCGCGGGTCTGCGACCCGCAGGAGCTTCGCTTCTCAATACGACTGCGAAAACTCTGCAGTTTGAAACCGGGACACCCCTGCAATTCTGGTGGTCCATTAAAAACTCACTTGCAACTCATTTGCTCTTGCCCCCTTTCGCAGTTAACATCCGCGTAATTATTATTAAATGAATCGCAAGCCGTCATTGCTCATCGTTTTCCTCACGGTCTTTATGGATCTCATCGGCTTCGGCATCGTCGTGCCGCTTACGCCGCTCTTCAGCCGTGATTTCGGCGCCAACGCGTGGATGCTGGGCGCGATTCTCTCTGCGTATTCGGCGATGCAATTTTTCTTCTCGCCGGTCTGGGGCAAGCTTTCCGACCGTCATGGTCGCCGGCCGATTATGCTTATCAGCTTGGCGGGCAGTGCGATCTCGTACGTCATCTTCGCGCTGGCCTCCGGTCTGCCGAATCATTCCGCCGCGCTCTGGTTGTTGCTGGGCGCACGGGCGTTTGGCGGTGCGTGCGGCGGCAACATCACCGTGGCCCAGGCCTATATCGCGGACATCACCCCGCCGGAAAACCGTTCCAAACGCATGGGCCTCATCGGCATGGCGTTTGGGCTGGGATTCATTTTCGGCCCGGCGATATCCGGCCTCATGCTGAAATATTTCGGTATCACCGCGCCCGGCTGGGCGGCGGCCGGCATATGCGCGTTGAATTTTATCCTCGCCCTCGCCATGCTCCCGGAAAGCCGCAAGCCGGATTCCTCGCCCGTGGCGAACCGCCCGCGCCTCGCGCAATGGCAGCACACCCTCGCGCAGCCCAAAATCGGCGTCCTCATCCTCGTTTTCTTTCTCGCCACCTTCGCGTTCAGTTGCTTCGAAGTGACGCTGGCCTGGCTGGTGAACGACAATTTTCATCTGAATTATTCCCGGGAAAACGCCGGCTCGGCTACGACCATCGTTTCGTTGTTCGTTTTCTGCGGGCTTATTGGCGCCACCATCCAGGGCGGGATGATCGGACGCTTCGTGAAAATTTTCGGCGAACCAAAACTGATTGCCATCAGTCTCGTGTTGACCGGCATCAGCCTGCTCCTGCTCCCGTTCATGAAAGGGCAGGGGCAACTTCACTGGCTGGCGGTATTGAAACTGGCTGACATTCCCTGGTTGAAAATGCTCGGCGCACTGGCCTTGCTCGCGTTCGCTTCGAGCCTCACCCGCGCGCCGTTGTTCGGCCTGCTTTCCAACCTGACCTCCGCCAACGAACAAGGCGCGACCCTCGGCGTGGCGCAAAGCGCCGGCAGCCTCGCGCGCATTTTCGGCCCGATCTTTGCCTCGAGCCTTTACCTCACCCACGCACCGCTGCCGTATTTGATTTGCGGCGGCATCGCCATCCTCGCCGGCCTGCTCGCAGCCCGGCGGCTGACCGCGAAATAATGGGAGGGACGCCGTGTCGCCGTCCCCATTTTTATAATCCTCCTCATCCTCGTCGTCTTCCTCATCCTCAATTTTCGAGCATGAGGATGACGATGATTGCCCTCAGCCCAAAAATAAAAAGAACCGGCGCGCTGGGTTTTACACCCCAAGTTTCTCAGCGCGCCGGTCTGCCGTTCACTCGAACGGAAGTTCCAATCGATTACTGCTGCGGAGGCGGACCGCCTTGGTCACCACCGTTGCCGGGAGGTCCCGGCGGCATGGAATTATCGCCGCCATCGGGACCATGTCCGTCGTGGCCGGGTCCGCCATGCTGCTGGCCGCCCATGCCGCGCGGCGGATGAAAGTTGTTGAGCTTCGTCATTTGATCGCTCGTCAGGATCTTTGCCAGCTTGGCCTTGGTGTCGGTTTCCAGCGCGGCCACCTGTGCCTTCTGGTCATCCGTGAGGTCCAGCTGCCTCGCCAGCGGCGGCGGGAGCAGATGAAATCCCGGTTGCGGCCTGCCGCCGCCATCCGCGTGCCTCGGCGGCGGTTGCGAGTCCGGCGGCGCGGAATTCGTGTTGTCCTGTGCGCTGGCCGCGAACGCGGCGGCTCCGATGATGGCCAGCATGGTCAGTGTTGTTTTGGTCTTCATATTTGTCTTTTTGTTGCTTGGTTAAACTGGGTGTAAATCTTGGACGCACTATAAACGCCGCCACCTTAAGCGGACGTTAAGGCGAAATTTTCCCTTTCATTGAGCAGGGAATTTTCCACCAGCGCCTGTTTCAGCAGGGGCGGCGGAAACGGTTTGTTCAACAGCGCGGAAAAGCCCGCGCGCCGCGCCGTTGCGCCGGTGAAAAAGCCGCTGCCGGTCGCGAGGAAAACCCGTTGCGACGGCGAAACCGCGCGCAGTTGGCGGCACAATTCCACGCCGTCCATCCCCGGCATTTCATAATCGGTGATGACGAGCTCGTACGTATCCGGCGCCTCGTTGAATGCCGCCAGCGCCGACTGCGGCGAGGCGTGGCATTCGACCGCTGCGTCCGTGAGACCTTTCAGCACCGCGGACATCATCGTCAGAATATCTTCGTCATCATCCACCACCATCCAGCGGCGGTCGCCTGCCGGCGTGGACCTCTCAAAATTAACTTTCATGCTGCGACTTTACCACTCGCAACCTTAAGACCGCGTGAAGCAGGAAAAATTTTGAAATTATATCGTCTGCAACCGAGGGCAGGGTAGGGGGGGCGCAGTCCTCTGCGCGCCGCTCGCGAATCAAGACGCATTGACTGCCATGCGATGGTCAACAACCGGCAACCGTGGTTTTTTCTCCCTCTCCTCGCTAAACGAGGAGAGGGCCGGGGTGAGGAGCCTTAGTTTTTAAATACAGGAATCCCACCGCAAACGAAACCACCTCAAATCCGCTCCGCCGGATGAGCGGCCAGCCATTCGCTAAACTTCGGCAACGGACGCGCCAGGACCTTTTGCGCCTTGGCAATGTCCAGTGATGTGTCCAGCGCGCGCGGCGGACCGGCAAAATCCCGGGCCGAACCGGATTTGATCCCCGTCTTGATTTCCGGCCAGCGCGCCAGCAGCAGTTGGCCGATCTCCAGGCGCGACAATTTTTCCGCGCCGGCCACATGATAAATCCCGGAACAACCTTTCTGCGCCAGTTCCCACACCGCGCGCGCGGTTTCCGCGGCGGCGATGGGACAACGAAATTCGTCCCGGAACAAGGTCATCGAGTCGCCCGCCTGTTGAAATGAGCGGTGCAGTTGTTCATTGAACGCGCGATTGCCAGACGCCGATGCCCCGGCGTTGAGCGAGGTGCGGACGACCAGATGGCGCGGGTTTTTCAGGACCATGCGTTCCGCCGCAACCTTGGTTTCGCCGTAAACGTGCAAGGGATTGGGCTGATCCGTCTCCAGATAATTTCCTTTGCGGCCGTCGAATACGATGTCCGTGGAAAAAAACACAAAATGGATTTCCGCCGAAATTTCCGCCAGAAATTGGGTTGCTTCCGTGTTCACGCGCCGCGCCAGCCCGGGATTTTTTTGCACCTCGGCCACCACCGTGAGGGCCGCGCAGTGGATGACGAGCTGCGGCCGGTCCTTTTGAAATTCTTCCTCGATGCGTTTGAAATCCAGCAGGTCGAAGTCCGCCCGCGTCAACGCGCGCACACGCTCGAAATTTCCCGGCGCGGACTGTGCGAGGCGGCTGCCGATCAGGCCATGGGCGCCGGTTATCCAAACGGTTTTCATTTCATGCTGGTTTGTTTTCAAAACAAAATGAATTCAGCCGTGATCTGGTTTCGGCAGGACGCTGCGAGCGTTTCTCCCTCTCCGCGTTTGGTGGGGGCAGAGGCCAAATGGGGAGTAGCGGCAGCGGCCATGGCGGGTGAGGTGATCGTCCACCTCTGGGTCCAGGGCAACGACTTCTGGCAGCATTTTGAATGCACTTTGGTATCAGACGATTTTGCAGGGCACCAGCGCGTCTTCGTCAAAGGTATACACCGCGCACATGCGATGATAACCGTCCGCTATGGTGAGCTTGCCCATGGCGGTGTCGCGTACGAGCAACAACGGCGACAATTTTTCGCCCCTCCGGATTTTCTTCTGGTTCTTCACCACGTGCGAATTGCTGGTGCCGAGGAGCGAGAGTCCTGACGCCCGGAAAATGTCCTTCGCCTTGAATTGAACCATCGGCGCGGACTTCAGTTTGCCAACCAATATTTTTGCCGTGGCATCGTCATAAATCAGGTTGAGGTAGGAGAACGCTGCCGGATAATCGTGGTCCTCCGGCGCGGCGAGCCACGGGACTTTGATGTCATTTTTCATGGCAAAATCTTAGAGCGGAATGAAATCATAACGGATCTGGCCGTCTTCGACGTGCAGGATGGCGACGCTGCGTTCCGAACCCGGCCTAAATTTGCCGGCGTAACCCGGGTTAAAGAACAGGATGTCGCCGATGGTTTCCGCATATTTTTTGTGCGTGTGGCCGAAAATCACGGCATCCGGCTTGTCACGCATGAGCCGCGCCTGCAGCTTTTCATCCGGCGAAACCGGGTTGACGATATGCTGCACCAAAAATTTCTTTTCAGCGGTCGCAAAGATTTCCGTGAGCCGGTAGGGCAGACCCAGGTCCGTGTTGCCCAGAACCACGGTCACCGGCGCGATGGCCTTCAATTCCAGTTCAATCATTGCTTCGCCGATGTCGCCCGCGTGCAGGATGTGCTGCACGCCGCTGAAAATGATTTCAACGCGCGGGTCGAGGAAACCGTGTGTATCCGAGATGACGCCGATTTTCATGCATTGGCCTCCTCCGGTTCTGCCTCGGGCTCGCCTTCGGCCACGGGCTCACGCTGGCCGGCTTTTTTGTCGGCGGGCGATTCCGCCGTGAACTTGGCGGCCGCGGCCAGCAGCGCGGTGAATATGCCGCCGCTCAACAGCGTATTGCGAAAAAATTCCAGGGTGGTCGGATAACCGCCCGTGCCCTTGGTCAGTGCGATGATCCAGCCCGCGATGGTCTTGGTATATTCGGGATTGTTGAACGGATTGAAAAGCCACGAGGCAGTGTTGGTGATGATATAAAACAGGATCGCGCCGAGCAGCCCGCCGCCTACCAGTTTCACCAGCGAATCCTTCGGCTTGAACGTGCGGCCAAGCACCAGCAGCGCGAGATAGGCCACATAGTTGAACGCGAGATTCGCCAGGTTCGCCGCACTCCAGACGTCATCGCTTGGATATTTGTGCTGGTAATAAAAATTCAGGCCGATGTCCGTCGCGAAGATGGTCGCCAGCGGGAGCCACCAGACGAGATTGCGCGGAAAAAAAACTCCGGCGCAAAAGACAAAGGCGTACACCACGCTGAAATTCTGCGGCATCAATCCCGGTATTCGCGACAGTGCGAATACCGCGACAAAAATCAGCGGCAGGAGAATCTTGCTTTTCACTCCGCGCAATTTAACGCGCACGGCGGAAGATTCAATTCCCGAAATTCACGCCAATGCCGCCGCTTGCTTCCGGGCGGCCAGTCCCTTGACGAGGCGGATGAGTTCGGCTTTGTCCAGCGGCTTTTGCAAAAACGCCAGCGCACCCGCCGCCAGCGCCCGCGGCCGGGCCGTCGCCGCGTCGTCATTGGAGATCATGATGACCGGCGTGTCGGAGAGGCCTTGTACGCGGTGCATCCAGTCGAGCGCCCAAAATCCATCGCGTTCACCGCCATTTACCCCTTCGGGGGGGAAATTGATATCGAGCACCACCACGTCGGGTTCTTCATCGCGAATGTGGCGTAGCGCATTCGTCACGTCGCCGCACATCAAAACTCTGCAGTCGTGGTCGCGCAGGCAGAAATAAACCGTGCGCAGAATGATGGGATTGTCGTCCACCACCAGGACTTTGGCGGTGACGGGCAAGGTTGACATTAATACCGGCATCCCAAGGTAATCGGCACCGTTCAGCCGCAACCTTAGCGAAAAATGAAAAATTTTAGCCATTTTCGCCGGTGCCGCATTCTCCGTCTTCAAACCCCTCAACCACCCGGCCTATTCCAGTGTCTGGACGCTGCGAGCGTTTCTCCCTCTCCGCGTCGGCGGAGTCTGCGGAGCCGATGGGGAGAGGGCCGGGGTGAGGTGTGCGTCTCACCATCTTTAGGTTCATGGGGAGTGAACCGCCCTAAAAACAAAAAATCGTGAGTTTTTTCGGGCCATGCGCGCCCAAAACCAGAATCCGCTCAATATCGCCCGTCCGGCTCGGGCCGGTGATGAAGGAAATCATGCTGGGGAAATTATCTCCGTATTTTTTTTTCAACAATTCGAACGCCGCCGGCAGGTCGGGCAGCAGTTGCTCCTTGCGCGCAAGAACCACATGATGCGGCGGCAGGACGGACAACGCGCGTCCGCCGGCGCTGCGGTTCGTCACCAGCACGCTTCCCGTCTGGGCGATGAGCGCGTCGCACTCGGAGATGCCTGCGTCGCATTTTTCCAGTTCCGTCGCGTCGTAATTTTTATCCGTGCGGAGCAGGGGAAGGTTCAGAGGCGGGCAGATGGCGTTCGTTAATTCACTGGAGTGGCTGGCGACGCGCTTCCAATTTTCCCGGTCGCGCAGGGCGACCAGCGCCGTGCGCACTTCCTCGGCCGAATTCAACAGCACGAACTCGGCTTTCAACTCCGCGGCGTTTTTTTTGAACAACGTCAGTTGCTCTTCAAGGCTGGTGCCCACCGCCGGCAGCCAGCGGCGTGCCGCGGCGGTTCCGGTCGGTGATGCCGCGTGGCCATGCGAACCGGGTAGGTGCGCCTCAACTTTGAGCGCCTCGCGGATGCGGCCTAGAATTTTTTCGCGTTCGCTCATTTCTTCCTGATGACTTTGCGCCCGAGGACGGAAATCTCACCGCGCGCGATGGCGGCGACGCATTGCGGGTAAAGTTCGTGCTCCGCCGCATGGATGCGCTGATGCAGGGTATCCGGCGTGTCGGTGTCCAGCACCGGCACAGCCTGCTGGCTGATGATCGCGCCGGAGTCCACGCCCGCGTCCACGAAATGCACCGTGCAACCTGCCACCTTCACGCCATGATCCAGCGCCTGCTTCCACGCTTCCAGGCCGGGAAACGACGGCAACAGCGAAGGATGGATGTTCACGATGCGGTTTTCGAACGCGCGCAGGAAATCGCCCTTCAACACGCGCATGAAACCGGCCAGCACGATCAAATCCACCCCGGCATTTTGCAGTTCGGTGACAAAGGCCTGTTCCGATTCCTCGTCCAGCTTGGTGCGGAATTTTCCCGGCGGAATGAAGCGGGCCGGCAGCTTCCGTTCGCGCGCGTGCGCCAGGATCCCCGCGTTCTCGACATCGCTCAGCACGATGGCGATCTGCGCCGGGATTTTCCCGGCGGAAATAGCGTCGGCGATCGCGACAAAGTTTGATCCTTTGCCCGAGCCGATGACGCCAAGTCGGAATAGATTGCTCACCCGGTTGAAATAACAGAATTGCTTCCGGAAAAAAAGTTGAAAGCTCGACTGATAGTGTCTTGATTTCAAAACACTGGTGGGGCGACCGTCCTGATTTTAATGTAGCACCCGCGTCTCGCGGGTAATTTTCGGCGTCCCGCCGAAAATCGCGAGGCAATCCACGAAAACTGGCATCGACCGGAATGCTCAACTCGAAGTCGCCGCTTCGCCGCATTTTCATGCCGGGAATTTTTATTGCATTTTCCGGTGCGGGCTCTAGCGTGGATTTCAATCCATTCCCAAAATGAAAACGTCCATCGTTTCCCTGTTTCGTGCTGTTGTTTTAGTTGTTTGCTCCTGCGTATTGAGTTTGGCCGCCCTCGCGCAAGAGACCACGAACTCCTCCGTCCGCCAGTCGCCCGCCTGGCTGCATGCCGGCGTGATGTATGAGGTGTTCCCGCGCGACTTTTCCGCGGCCGGCGACCTCAACGGTGTCATCGCCCGGCTCGATGACTTGAAGGACCTGGGCGTGAACATCTTGTGGTTGATGCCCGTGCAACCGCTTGGAGACAAGATGAAGAAAGGTTCCACCGGCAGTCCGTATTGCGTGCGCGATTTTTACGCGATCAATCCCGACTACGGCACGACGAACGATTTCAAACAGCTCGTCGCCGCCGCCCACGCCCACGGCATGAAGGTCGTCTTGGACGTCGTCACCGGCCACACTTCCTGGGACAGCGTGCTGATGACGGAGCATCCCGAATTCTATGCCAAAGATGCCACCGGCAAGATGCGTTCGCCGTATCCCGAATGGTCGGATGTCGCCGAACTGGATTACTCCAACCCCGATCTGCGCCGTTATATGATCGACATGTTGACATACTGGGTGCGCGAATTCGACGTGGACGGTTTCCGTTGCGACACGGCTTACACCGTTCCGACTGATTTTTGGGAGGCGGCGCGCGCCGAGCTTGAAAAGATCAAACCCGATGTCGTCATCATTACCGACGCCGGGGCGAAACCCGTTTTGCTTTCGAAAGCCTTTGACCTTGATTACGGCGGCAATCTTTACTCGACGTTGAACCAGGTCATCAGTGGTCAGCAACCCGCGAGCTTCGTCCGCGATTCCTGGGAACATACACAGGACCAATTCCCGAAGGACAGCCTGCATCTGCGTTTTACTGATTATCACAATGTCCCCCGCGCCACGGTGCGCTTCGGCCTGGACGGCGCGCTGGCGGCGCAGGTGCTGGTGCTTGCGCTTGACGGCGTCCCGCTTTTTTACAACGGCATGGAGGTTGGCGACGCCACCGAATCCTGCGACCCCGCGCTGTTCGAAAAGATGCCCGTGTTCTGGAACCCCGCCGGACGCCTCCCATTGCGTGACATCTATCGCGACCTGATCAAATTGAGAAAAACCAGTCCCGCTCTTATTGCCGGCGATATGGTCTGGCTGGACAACTCCGCGCCGAATGAAATTATCAGTTTTGAGCGCAAGGACGCCAAGGACGAGTATTTGTTTTTGATCAACCTTTCCAGCCGTCCGGTGAATGCCAGCGTGGAACTCCCGGGTGCCGGTGATTTTGCACCGGTGAAGGTCGCCGGCCGCGCCGGACCCGTGGACATCACGCTGCCGGACTTCCATCTCGGCGGATACGGCTGGTTCATCTACCACCGCAGCCTGGGAAAATAAACCGGGAACAATCCTCGGCTCGGTCGGAGTGCGCCCGTCCCCGGGCGCTGCAACGTGGCTCGGAGCGGAATCGCCAAGTTTTGCGGGAGCCTTGCTATCCTTGTCCATCGCAGCGCCCGGGGACGGGCGCACTCCGGTATTGGCAGGCTGGTATAGCGAACCTGCTCCGCCTTCAATCCCCCAACCACCCGGCGTGTTCCAGCGTCGAGACGCTGCGAGCGTTTCTCCCTCTCCGCGTCGGCGGAGTCTGCGGAGCCGATGGAGAGAGGGCCGGGGTGAGGTGTGCGTTCCACCAAATTTCTTTTCGTGTCTTTCATTCCGCGCGCGGTTAAATTTCGCGGGTGACCGTCACGCTTTTCATCCCCTGTTTCGTGGACGCGCTGTTTCCGCGCGCGGGCATCTCCATGGTCGAGATTTTGGAGCGGCTGGGACACAAAGTCGTCTGTCCCGAAAATCTCACCTGCTGCGGCCAGCCACCGTTCAATTCCGGCTATTGGGACGAGGCGCGGGGTGTTGCCGAAAAAATCCTGCCTGCGCTTGATGGGACGGATGCCGTCGTCATCGGCTCCGGTTCCTGTGGCGCGATGGTGAAGAAGTTTTATCCCGAATTGTTCGCCGGCAAACCGCAGGAGGAGCTGATCAAACAAATTGCGGCCAGGACGTGGGAATTTTCCGATTTTCTCGCAAGCAAACTTGGCGTCACGGAACTGGGCGCAAAATTTCCGCACAAGGTCACGTTTCATGACGGCTGCCACGGCTTGCGCGAACTTGGCGTGAAAAAATCGCCGCGCGCGTTGCTTGCCAACGTCGCCGGATTGGAACTGGTCGAGATGTCCGAGGCCGAGACGTGCTGCGGCTTCGGCGGCACGTTCGCGACGAAGTTCCCGATGATTTCCACCGCCATGGGCGAGGTGAAATGCACGTCCGCCGCCGAGACCGGCGCGGAATACATCGTCTCCAACGATTCCAGTTGCCTGATGCACATCCAGGGCCTGCTCTCGCGCCAGGACAGTGCACTGAAAACCATCCACCTCGCCGAGGTATTGAACCACTACTGTCCGGTTAACGTCGGTTAAAAAATAATTTATGCAGATTTCCACACAAATCCGCAGGTTTAAAGTGCGAGCCGATTTCAAATCGATCACACCTTCGGCCAGCGGTTTCACCTTTATTTTTATTGGTTGGT
>DATHOG010000119.1:0-68759 GCA_035485115.1 Candidatus Sulfotelmatobacter sp.
GAGGTTGGTTTCAAAATCCGATTTGAAAAATCGCCGGACAAAAAAGTCGAAGTCTTGGTGCGCGACTGCCTGGAAAGCGGTCTGGTCAATTACACCGGAATTTACGGTGACAAAACCCTGGTCGCTGATCCGGCCACCGAAAAACCGCTGGTAGCGCGACATTACGATTTGCGCCGCGCGGGAAAAGGTTTTGAGGTGACCGTCCACGGTGCGACCGGTCACATGGGTGCCATCCGCCAGCGCGATGGCGCAATCACCAAAATGGCGCACCTCGTCCGCAGTTTGATTTTTTCAAAGGCAAAATTGGAACATACCGTGGGTACGGTGCGGTTGGAGCTGGGCAAAACGAAATCGTCCCGCGACGAGCAAACAACAGGCAGTCTGGTTCTGGAAGGCGGACAAGGTTTCGTTCCGACGCACGGCATCGAAGAAGTGATGACGCGCATGCGACGTGCCGCCGAAAGAGGCGCGGAAAATTACCTGCGCCGTTGCCAAAGCAAGGAGTCCGGGGCGCAGGCCGTCACGGTGACGTATGAAAAATTGCACAATGCCGCATTTGACGGCGATCCCGATTCGACGGCGATGCGTCATGCGATTGCCGCCGCCAAGGAATGCGGGTTTTGGAAGGACGAGCCGGTGTGCGGCTGGACCGTTTCGTGTGACGCGCGGTTGTTCGCCACGGAATATCCCGGAATGCCGGTGCTGACGTTCGGTCCCGGCGAACTGGCGGTGGCCCATTCCGATTCCGAGCAGATCGTGGTGAAGGACATCGCGCGGGCCGCTGAATTTTTGGCGTTGTTTTTATTGCGCCAGACAGGAACGATTTAACCCGATGAAAACTAAATTGCGGCTGGGTGTGGCCGGCGCCGGCGCCGTCGTGCGCGAGATTTACCAGCATCTTTATTTTCGCAGCCAGTATTCACCCATGCTGGAGATCTGCGCCGTCGCCAATCCCAGCGAACAGAACCGGAACTGGCTCGGTGACCTGGCGAACGTGCCCAAAAACCGCCGGTTCGCGACTTCGGAAGAGATGCTGGCCAACGTCGAACTGGATGCCATCCAGATTAACACGCCCGACCATCTGCATTGCGCGCCGACGCTGGCGGCGCTGGCGGCGGGTGTGGATGTCATCCTGCCCAAGCCGACCGCGGTGACGATCAAGGATGTGCATGCGATGATCCAGGCGTTGAAAAAATCCGGGCGCTTTCTCGGCATAGATTTTCACAAGCGCGAGGATCCGCGCATCAAGGAGGCCGAGTCGCGGTATCAAAGCGGACGCTACGGCCAATTTCAGGCCGGCGTTTTCTACATGATCGATAAATTGCTGGTGTCCGATCCGAATCATACGCCGCGATTTTTTGCGACACCGGATTATGCGGAAAAGAATTCACCGGTCTCCTTTCTGACCGTGCACATGGCCGACGCGTTGATGAAGATCGTGGGGATGATCCCCGTCCGGGTCCGGGCGAACGGGTACGCGCACAAATTGCCGTCGCTCAAGCCGATCGCGGTGCAAGGTTACGATCTGGTGGACACGGAAATCCTTTTTGCCGATGGCGCGGTGGCCCACGTCATCACCGGCTGGGCGTTGCCGAACACGGCGTGGTCCATCGCGGTCCAGTCCGGGCGGTTGATCTGCTCCAACGGCCTGCTGGACCTGGGTTTTGACACCCCCGGTTTACGCGAAATCCACGCCGAAGGGATGAATGAAATCAATCCGCTGTTCCGGAATTTTGAAAAGGACGGCACGGTCACCGGTTACGGCCTGAGCAGTCCCGGAAAGATGTACCAGCAGATTCTGGCGCTGCGCAATGGCACGCTGGCGCCGGCGGAACGAGAAGCCGCATTGACGCCGATGGCGCTGGGCTTTTACGCCACGCTGGTTCTGGAGGCGGCGGAAAAAAGCCTCGCCGATGGAAAAAAACTTCCCACCGGCGCAACCCTCGGCGAAGCGATCAACCTCGCGGATTTCGCCGGGCAGGAAATCGGTGCTGCCGCGGCGGGTGAATATGGTTTGAAATGAGCCGTTACTCAACGAAGGTACGTCTTGGCGAATTGCGGGCGGCCAGCGGCCCGGATGGCATCGCGAAAGTAGAAATGTGCAACTGCTGTTCCTTCTCCCCAAGGGAGAAGGTCAGGACGAGGGGGAAGGCGGCACTCGTTTTAGAGATGCCCACCTTAAAAAATTGGATGACGACTTTCCCCTCACCCCGGCCCTCTCCCTCGGGGAGAGGGAGAAACGCTCTCAGCTTTTTGTCAGAGCCGTGATCCTGTTTCCTCGTGGGAAACGGGCATCTCGCCTCACCAATTTCACCAGTGCTTCAATGGCCGGTAAATCGCGCCCGGGTCCAGCCTCTCGGCGTAGGACATCATGGTGAAAGCCGGCAGTTGATAGATGGGCAACACTTGTGCCCACGTCGGTTGACCGTTGCCAAACATCAACGGCGCGAGCAATTGCACTTCGGCATCGCCCGGCTTGATGAAGTTCCGGCCATTGGGCAAATAACGTCCAAAAACATATTCATGAAACGGCAGGCCGCCGAACTTCAGGCCCCAACCTTTGGTCGGCGGCCAGGCGCGATCCGCCACGGGCATTAGCTGTTGTGTGAAAATCCAATCGAAACACCAGCCGACTTTTTTCATCGCGGCTTTTTTACGGGCTTTGTCCTTGGTGATATACGGCCAGCCGGCGGAATAATTTTCCATGACATAAAAAATCATGGCCGGGCCTTGTTGTGAAAGCGGGAAGGGCATGTCCTTGGTGAGGTCGAGATCATTCAGCCAATCGGTGGCGTGCAGGGCCGCCTCAAGATAACGCTTGTCGCCGGTGCTGTTGTAGAGGTTGAACAGGAACGACCCGTCAATGCCCGAGCTGCACCACCATTCATTGCTGGATTGATGCCATAGGCCGTCGCTGATGCCGCCGGACGGTTTGACATAATTTTTGAGGACGAGGTCGGCGAATTTTTTTGCCGAATCGAGGAAGCGCTCCTGTTCCGCGCCCTGGCAGCGGACTGCCGTCGCCAAGACCGCCATGCCGATAGAACCGCTGTCAGCGGCATACCAATCATTGGTGGTTTCGCCGGGCTTGCGGTTGTAGTGCATGTAATACGCCCCGCTTGGGGTCATCTTTTCCTGATGCTCGACCATGCGCTCCGACCAGTCGCGGCACGCATCGAGATAATTCGTGTTGCCGGTCAGGTCGTAGGCCACGCACAACGACCGGACGGCATAGGAATCCACGAAGAACGGCACCTTGTTGTTTTCATCGCGGACCTTGCCCGTCTCCATATCGCAGAGCTGGAAGAATTGGGTGCGGAATTCCGGCGGGGCGTCCAGGGCGGCGCGCGTCGTGGATGGCAGCAACGCGGCGAGGGCGCAAACGAAGGTGAGGAATGTTTTCATGTTGTTCTCAATTTTATGGTTTGGTCGGATTAAGGAAACAGTTTTTGCAGGTCGTCGGCGGACAATCGGGCCTGCGGTTGAAATTTTTTGCCGCCCATGTAATCCAGCAGGCTCCGGCGCAATTGCCGGGCGGCGATGCGTTTATCCAGGTGGCTGCTCACATCCAGCGTGCAGACGAGGAGCTTCCCATTGCCGACCTGCGCCTCAAAAATCGCGGCGGGCAGCGCGTTGCGATTGAACTTGTCCACGAAACGGAAGGGCATGGCGACGCGCGCCGGGAGGCCGTCGAGATCGAGGGCAAAGGAACCGTGCAACAATTCCCACCACTGCCAGTTGGTCCAGGGGTCGGTCGGAAATTCCGCGAACGCCGGATGCCGCGCGTCAATCATCGCGCCCATCGTCTCCGGCTGGTTTGGAAACATGACCGGGTTCCAGAAGACGGGACCAAACTGCGCCGCCAGCGGCGACTTCACGCCGGAATGCGACGGGAGCAGGAGAACCGTTTTGCCGTCGCGTAAGGCATTGTAAAAATTGGTGTTTGCGGTTTTGAATATTTCCACGCTGTTGGCTGGTGTCGCGACCGGAGTTTCATTTTTTGGATAAACCCAGAAGCTCCAATCATTCTCAAATTTTTTGCCGACGCGAACGGTCAGCTTGAGATCGGCGGCGTGGATGACCGCCGACAGGGGTTGCCGGATGCGGCCCAGCGAAATGCCATTGCCTTGCGGGATGATGGCCGCCGTGGATGAACCGCTGCCGATCACTTTTTTACCGTCAAAAATTTTCCAGACCACCGCCGCGTTGGTCATCGGGGCCGGGCCGAAGTTGGCGATTTCGATTCCGGCATCAAAAGTTTCGTCGTTTTGATAAGTAAATTTTGGCATCGAGACCAACGGCACGACCGGCGCGCAGAATTTTTTGAATGCTTCCGGGGTGATGAGGCCCTTGCTGTCCCAGAAGGCATCGTAGAGACCGACGGTCGAGGTGCCCTGGCCGGGAAAATCGTTCAGTTGGAGCAATTGGAAACCGGCCTGGTTGGTGGTCCGTAGCGCCCGCTCGATCTCCTCCTTGTAGAGCAGGGCGGCCAGTTCGCCGGACGCGTGCGTGTAGACCGGCGCCTCGGCCAGACGGCCTTTTGATTCCAAATCCGCGCGGATGGCCTCGAAGCCGGGCGCCCGCAACACGCCCTTATATTTTGGAATCTCCGCCAGGTTCGGATAAACGCAATATTGGCCGACCTCGTGACTGATCAACGGTATCTTGATCGCGGAGGCGGCCGGCGAGAAATTGGTTGCGGTGTTGGGCCGGTTGTCTTCAAAAATATCCTGCCCGCGCGCCCGGCCCTTTTTTGTGTCCTGCGAAATATAGTAATCATCCGCCGGTTCGGGGATTTTGTTTGTAGGATAAGTACTGCAGGCGTAAAGCAGTTGCGGGTCAATTTGGCGGAAATATAAATCCAAACCGTTCAGCACCTTGTAATCGCCCTTCAATTCGTTGCCCATGGTCAGCATTACCCACGAGGGATGATTGCCGTATTCCCGGATCATGCGCCGGCCTTCCGCCTGAAAAAATTCCGTGACGTTCGTGTCCTGGCCGATCTTGAAACACCAGTCGGGCAGCTCGGTTTCCAGATAGATGCCGTCGCGGTCCGCCAGCTCAAAGGCGATTTCCGGCGGGCACCAGGTATGAAAGCGGACGTGATTTAAACCGCAAGCCTTCACGATGGAAAATATTTTTTGCCATTGCCCGCCGGTCATGTCCGGATAACCGGTTTCGGGAAATTCACAGCAATTCACCGTGCCGCGCAAAAACACCGGCCGGCCGTTGAGGGCGAATTGACGGTCCACCGCCTTGAATTCGCGCATCCCGAAAGTGCCAGCGGTTTGGGAGACAAAACCCTCGCCGGTCAAAGTGCTCTGCATGCGATAGAGCTTGGGATTGAACTCCGACCACAATTCATAATTCGTTCCCATCGGATAAAAAATTTTCTGTTCGCCATCGCCGGGCGCGAGGACGACGGGCAATTTCAATTCCGGAGTTTTCCGGGCGTGAAAATTTTCCGGCGCGGCCTGCAACGAAAGCTGTGCCGTCACCGGCGCGCCGGTTCCGTTGCGGGTTTGCACCGTTACTTCGACTCCGTTTAGCTCAAGCGAGGGCCGCAGTTGCAGGCCGTCGATCCGGATCTTGTTTCGCGCTTCGACGGCGATGCGACCGATGATGCCGTTCCAGATGGTCGGGGCCTGGTCCGTGTACGCGTGGGGATCGCCGATCGCCAGTTGACGCCGGTTGTCCACGCGAATGATGATTTCATTATGTCCGGGCTGGAGCGCGGTGCCGATTTCGTAGCGATGCGGCGTGGTGAGGCTGTTTTGCCGGCCGATGCAACGGCCATTGACCCAGACACGGGTTTCCCACATCGCGCGTTCCAGCACCAGTTGGACATCTTGATTGGTCCAGCTGGCGGGGATTTTCACTTCGCGGCGATACCAGGCCGTGCCGACGTAGGGAAAATTCTCGTACAAATGAGCCAGCGCGGAATTGGTCAGGCCCGCCATGTCCCGGCCATAAAGCAGGCCTTTTTTCGGATCAAATTTCACCGGCGGCAACACGGGCAAGCCTGACGGCATGTATGAAAAACCGCCTTTTTGCGCCTGCGCCGTGGTGCCGGGGAGATCCATCGTGTCGGAAAATGGCTGGCCGAAAAGTTTCGCAGCCAACATGCAACCGGCCGGGTCCGGTTCAAAATCCCATCGGCCCGAAAGGTCAATCGTGCCCGCCCGTACGGTGATGAAAAATACGGGATGAAGGACGACCAAAGAAAGGAGGCACAGTGAAGCTTTGGCGGTTATCTTCATTCCCGTTTTCAGGCCTTCGAGACTGGTGCGAGTTCAGGTACTGCCTCACTCAAAAGGGCATGACCTTGCGAGGCTTGTACGGCTTCATCCACCGCCTCGCTCAACACGGCCAAACCTTCTTCCAAGGCGTCGAGCGGAATGGTCAACGGCGGCGCGATCTTGACGGTCTGGCCCCAGGCGCCCACCGGCGAGAACATCAACAGTCCCTTCTGAAAGCAACGTTCGATGATGCTGTGCGCGAGGTCGTGGTCCGGTTCGCGTTTTCCGCGTTTGACGGCCTGCAGGCCGCCGACCAGTCCGCGCGCGGTGACGTGTCCGACCACCTCGGGATGCCGGCGCTGAATTTTTTGCAATCCGGCCAGCAGCACGGGTTCGAGCCGGGCGGCGTTGGCCGTGAGATTTTCGCCGGTGATTTTTTTCACGCTCGCCAGCGCCGCCGCGCAGCAGACGGGGTTGCCGGTCTGGGTGCTGGTCATGGAGCCGGGCGGAAATTGATCCATGATCTCGGCGCGGCCGAGCACCGCCGAAAGCGGCAGCGAACTGCTGATGCCCTTGCCGCAGCAGATCAGATCGGGCACGACGCCGTAATGCTCGAACGCCCAGAATTTGCCGGTGCGCCCGAAGCCGGCCTGCACCTCGTCGAACACGAGCACGACGCGGTTTTGCTTGCACCATTCCGCGAGCCGGCGGACGTATTCGACCGGCGCGAAATCCGGGCCGACGCCCTGATAACTTTCCATCAACACGCCGGCGATGTTTTCCGGTTTCAAGCCGCGGTCGTAAATGGACTTCAGGAACGTCTCGAAACTGGTATCCGACTGCCAATAGCCGTCCGGGAACGGCGCATTGATGATGGCCGGGTCTTCATTGACGATCCACGCCTTCTGGCCGGCCATGCCGCCGGCCTGCTGGCTGCCCAGGGTGCGTCCGTGAAATCCGCGTTCAAAGCCGACAATGCCGATCTTTTTGGTGCCGCCAACCTTGATGCCGTGCGCGCGGCTCAGTTTGATGGCGCATTCGGTCGCTTCCGAACCGGTGGTGAGCAGGAAAACTTTTTTCAGACCGTCGGGCGCGAGGCCGGCGAGACATTCGACCAGTGCCGCGCGTTCCTCGCCGGGGAAAACGTAGTTGTAGATCAGCCCGCTGTTCACCTGATCCACGATGGCTTTTTTGACCTCGGGCGCGCCGTGGCCGGCGTTGGTCACCAGCACACCGGACGACCAGTCGATCCACTGGTTGCCGTATTTATCGCGGACATAAAAATTTTCGGCCTGTTCCCAGACCAGCGCCGGCTGGCCGCGCATGGAGACGGGTTCGAACTGCCGCAGCTTTTCCAGCGTGGCGACCGAATCGGGATGCGGCAACGGCGTGACGATGCGGCGATGCGACGTCCCGACGTGCGGAACCGTCTGCGGGATGATGCTGAATTCCTTGCCCATAAATTTATCCTGTCTTTATAACATATCGGACCATGGAGCGGCTTCGCATTTTCTGACGAATTTTGATACTTTTGTGCTTTTCCGGCCTTGCCGATTGCCATCCGCCCTTTTAAAATCAGGGCATGAAGCCGGTCTTTGAAAAGACACCCCGCACGCAGCGGGAATCGTTGCATTGCGAGGTCGTGCGCGGCGACAGCTACAATGCCACGTGGCATTTTCATCCCGAATATCAGATCACCCTGGTCCTCGAGAGCAGCGGCCACCGGCTGGTCGGCGACAACATCACGCCGCTGCAACCGGGCGACCTGGTATTGGTCGGCGCAAAACTGCCGCACGTCTGGCAGCAGGACGAGGTCCGGCCGGCGCGAAAAACCGGCGCGAAGCCGGCGGTTCATGCGATCATCGTGCGTTTTCTGGAGACGTTTGCCGGCGGGGATTTTCTGGAGATTCCGGAGATGGCCCCGGTGCGGCGCTTGTTGCGCCAGGCCGCGCGCGGATTGCAGGTGACCGGCCGGACGCGCGACCTTGCCGCCGAAAAAATGCAGCTTCTGGCGGAGGCTGAAGGATTGGAGCGCGTCAGCGGTCTGCTTTCCCTTTTGTCCCTGCTGGCCCAGTCGGATGAACTCAAGCCCGTATCCAGCCCGGGTTTCACGCCGGAACTGGACGGCGCCGACCAGGACCGGATGCAGCGGGTGTGCCATCACATAAATACGCATCTGGCGGGCCGGGTCGAACGCGGCCAGGTCGCCCGGGAAGCGCACCTGAGCGAGGGCACGTTCAGCCGCTTTTTCAAACTGCGCACGGGGAAGACGCTGCCGCGCTATGTGAACGAATTGCGCGCGGGCCGCGCCTGCCAGTTGCTGGCCGCGGAAAACGGCAAGGTCACGGATATCGCCTTCGCCTGCGGTTTTACCAACCTGGCCAACTTCAACCGCCAGTTCCGGAAGATCACCGGTCTAAGCCCGCGCGAATACCGGCGGCAATTCCGGGTCAGAGCCTGACGGCTATCGGGGGAAATTGTGATTTCGGAATGCGGATTTCGGAATGCGAAGTGCGGAGTGCGGAATCCAAACTAAGAACTGAAAGGCTTTAACCTCCAAGACGCCAATACGCGAGCCGCACTGCAATATGCACCGGACAGACTGTGCAATTTGAACCTTCACAGGGCTTAATTCGGGATTTTGGTCGGATCCCAAGCACAAAAAGCTACTGAACGCCGTGGCGCGAACAATGCTATTTAACCCGTATATGAAAACTAAAATAGCTTTGGTCGTTCTTATTTGCAGCGTGGTCGGGTGGGCTGAGGCCCAAGTGGGAGGTGGTGGCGGCACCGGCGGCGGCAGCACGGGTGGAAGTGGTTCCACGGGCGGTGCGGGTTCATCCGGCTCAAGCGGCACAGGTAGTGGCGCACCGGGTTCTGGAACAGGCATGACGCCCAATAGTCCCGCAGGGAATACGCCGAACAATCCGGCTGGAAATACGCCGAATAATCCGGCCGGGAATACACCCGGTAACAACTATAATAACAATAATAATTCAGGGTCCTGGAACAATAATAATAACGCCAACAATGCGAGATCGTGGAATAACGGAACCAATAGCAATGGCGGCTCAGGTACCGGTGGTTCAGGCACTGGCGGGTCGAATCCGCCGCAGTAATCGCCCGGTCAAGAGGGCGCTGGGCGTGATGCTTAACTAGCAATCGCAAATGAAAACAGCTTAAGGAAAAAATTATGAAAAAAATAATCGCACTGATCGTTTTGGGTTCAGGCATCGGTTTTGTGCAAGCCCAGGACGCAATGTTTCAAGCTTCGCTGACGCCGGATATCGCCATCTACCCGCGAAGCACGGAAATCCATGGGCTTTCACTGGACGTCTGGGGTGAAAATCCGCAGCACAGCATCAACCTTGGTTTGATCAACGGCAGCACGGGCGATAGCAGCGGTTTTACCTGGGGAATTGTCAATTATGCTGATTCCTACTCGGGCGTCGCGTGGGGTCTGGCCAACTACAGCCGGACCAGCTTTGTGGGCTGGCAAATGGGCTGGGTAAATATTTCGCAGGGCGAGTTTGAAGGTTTTCAGTGTGCCCGGATTGTGAACTACGCGGAAAAATGCCAGGGGCTGCAACTGGGGCTGGTGAACTACGCGCAGGAGCTCCGCGGCGTCCAACTTGGGTTTGTGAATGTGGCCATGAACAATACATGGTTCAAGGACTTCCCCAACGAGTTGGCGACCGGTTTTCCCATTCTCAACTGGTCGTTTTAAATTCAACGCGGTTAGTTTTCCCGTAAAACAGAAGGGTTTCCCCAGCTCATGCAGGAGCGGGGGAAAAAGGGCGGAGTTTACTCAGCCGATCCACTCGGGGCCGTGAACGATTATGATTCCAAGTCAAAGAAGGTTTTGACCCGTTTGACGACTTTTGCCGAGTGCAAATAAGTTCGAATTGTCCGACTAAAATTTTGACGGGCGATGAGGCTTACCTTGGCGAGTTGCTGCTGTTGGTGGATTGGCGCTCCCAAACGGCGAGCATCGTGTAATAGTTGTCGGTCAGAAAACCTTCGTAGCCTTTCGCGGTGCCGTCCCACATCCGCCAGTCGTTCGAGAGGCCCAGGGCATTACGCCCTTCAAATCCGCCGCGGCTGTATTCTGCCAGCATCGGGAACAAGATCGCATCGGCGGTGTCGCGGCGGCCGAGATCATAGAGGGCCGCGAGCGTGAAGTAGGCGAAACAACCGGTGGCGCCGCCGTTTTCATATTTCTGGAAGCCGTCGGCATTGTCCGGGCGCACCCCGCCTCCGAAACGGCCGTCCGGCGTCCGGTGAACGTAATCTTTCAAGGTGACGGTGATGAGGTTTCCCGGCAGCCCCATGTTAAAATTCGTGTAGCCGACTTCGCTCATCTTTGCCATCAGTTTGTCCATGATGGCACCGGCCTTGGCCGGTGGAACCAGCCCGTAGCGGATGGCGATGCCGTTCACCCAGAGAAAATAATAATCGTGCAACTGGCCATCGGCGCTGCGCCAGCCGCCGATGACGCCGGTGGCCGGGTCGTAGAAAGTCTTGAAATACGCGGCCTTCAATTTTTTGGCGGCGATGCGATAATGCTTCGCGTCCTTGGTATTGCCAAGTTGCGCGGCCATGTGCGCCATGCAGCCAAGGGAACGATAGGCCAGTGCGTTGCCGTAGGCGTCCTCGTAGCCGAACCCGATGGTGTCCCACCAATTGGCCGGGCGTATCTTGGGAAATCCCGGAGGCCAGGTGCCGGAGTTCCCGCTCATGATATATTTGACCAGCCCGTCGCCATTCGTGTCCGTGGCTAGCATCTTGTCCGCCCAACCCTTGATCTTCGTGTAGTTGGCGGCCAGCCACGCATCGCTGCCGCCGCCGAGAACGCAATCATCCGCCGCGATGATGAACGACGGGAATGTGTCCGACGATTCGGCAGGAAAATTTCCTTTAGCCGGCATTCCGTAAGCCTTGGCGCCGGCGAAAATGGCGTCCAAGGTTTGCCGCACCACGTCCAGCGCGGTCAATCCATCCGCCAACGGCGGCGTCTTCAGCGCGATGTCTCCGTATTCGTAATAGCAGAACGCGCACGATGTGCTGCCGCTGTTGTTGGCCAGTTGCCGGCTGCCGGGATTGAGCTGCAACACGTCCAGCCAGTTGCGACGAAAGCTGTCAAAGCGATGGTCATCCGCGATGCCGGGCAGATCCGGATAGATTGCCGTCACTTCGAGCCGATATTCCACCTGCGGCGCCGCCGCCGTGGCCGCCGGAAATGTCACAGTGATTCCGCCCTTGCGAAGCGACGTGTAACCGAGCGTGGCGTTCTCCGTGCCCGTGGCCGTGATCCGCAGCGAACCTTGACCCGGCAGGTGCAGCAGCGCGGGCAGTTGTATGACACCGTTGCTGTTGATGATTCCCAGAACGGTGGCGTGACACCGGGTGTCGTCAAACTTCAGCGAGAGCACCGCGGGCGCGCCGGCCGCGCTCCATTGCGAAATGAACGTCATACCACCTTCATCCGCCGCCACGCTCCATGGCGGTGGTGTGTCGGTTGATTGGCCAACGCGGCGGTAATCCACTTGTTTTCCGCCGTCATTGGTTGAAACCGTGGCCGTAAAATCGGCGTTGGATGAAGTCAGCTCGTGCAGAACATTTGTTCCGCGCTTGCCAAGCCCAAGACCATCCACATCGAGCGCGGCCAGTACGGGTGCCTGGGCATCCAGCTCGATATCGAGCTTCGCCGAAGCAAAATGGAACGGGTCCGTTTCCGTGGCCGGCTGGGCGGTAGCGTCGACCGTCCGGTTCAAAATCAAAAATGCGGTTAAAAAACCGGCGACACATCCGCCCGGGCGGCGGATGATACTTACTAAATCGTTTTGTTTTTTCATGGTAGTGGATCAAACATCAAGGCTGAGAGCACGGCGGTGGATTTATTGTTCAAATTGGTGACGCGAATCCGGATGTCGCCGGAGAATTTAAACTTCAACCATTTTCCCAGGGCAAAACTCTCCACGTTGGTTACCGGAACCAAAACGTTGCCGGCCAGATCCTGAAGTTCGATGGACTCTTCGCGCCCCTTTTTGTCGTAATCGCATACGTACAACGAGAGTTGATGCGACCCGGCGTCGCCGGTGTAAATGGTGATGGCACCCGAGCTCGAGGCGTCCACCGCGCCGAGGTAGCGTGCACAGTAAGAGATCGGACTGGTGAGCAGGGTCGAGGACGTGGCCCCCTTCCAGAGCGACAACTGCCGGTTGGTGAACCCCTCGTAATCCACGGCACACAGGTAATCGGGCAGGGCATGGCAGTCGCGACCATAAAAATACCGGAGCAGGATGAAACCATCCGTACCGTAAGTGTTGTTCGTTGGCCAGTTGCCTTTGGTGGTTTCATCCGTTCCCAGAAAGACCGCCGTGGACACGGGCATGTTGGTTCCGGTCGTTGCCTTCACGGTTTTGGAAGACCGTCCGGCCGCTCCGGAAAGATTTGCCGCCGCGACCCGATAATAATAGGTGGTCCCCGGCTTCACCCGCGAATCGTTGAAGCGGCTCGCGTTGCTGCGACCTATCACGGTTGAATGAGTAAAGTCTGAGGTCTCGCTGCGTTCGATCTGGAAATAATTTATCTGGTCAGCCGTCCTGGCCGCGTTCCATTGCAACTCCACCAACGAACTGCCAGCCGTGGTAGCGGTCAAATTTTTGACCGGCGCGGTTTTGGTCGCCGGATGATCAACATAGCTATAGATCCAATAATAAAATTCGTTGATCCCGGATTTTACACCGCCGGCATTTTCCACCCGCACGCGCAGTTGATGTTTGCCCTGCGTGTAGGCGGCGGGGATTTCGAAATCATCATCGAGCCAGCCTTCGTATTTGGGAGCGCACGAGTAGGTGCAAACGTCCCAAGGCCGTTCGTCCACGCGGACACCGTCCACATACACCCACGCATGTTGTAATCCGTTCTCCGGGCGATAGAGCCGGCGGCGGAGTTTCACACCGTCGTTGTCGGGCGAAATGTTGACGGTGAATTCGCTGTGGCCCGTATAGGCGCGGCCATCGTCCGCACAGGAATCGTATTCGTAGTTGCGCTCGTATCCGTCGTAACTGCTGTGCCGGGTTCCGGACCAGGTCTGGCCGGTGACGGAATACTGGTGGGCCGATTCGGCGGTCGGGTCGCCCACATCCAGTTGATCGGTCAGCAACAAATTGCCTGCCGAAGCCATCTTGTAATAAAAAACCACGGCGTCGGTTTCGCCGCCATTGTCGTGGCCGCCTTCGCGGGAGAACTCGTAATTGATTTTGATGTGCTGGTTAAACAGGTAGGAATCGTTATAGTAAAAGCGATACGCGGTTTGATAGCCGTTGACGAGTCCGCCCCAAAGCGGTTTTTGATACGCGTCGCCGCCGAAGCCCTGGTTGTGGTCGTCTTCCGTGCCGTCGCCGTGTATCTGCGGCGTGCGGCTGCCGTCGATGTACGTGAACTCATCGCCATCCATCGCGTATAGATTGGAATAAAAAGAAAGCCCGACGACCTTGCCGCGCCCGCTTTCCTCAAACGCGGTGTTGAACAGGCCGTGTCCGGGATCACGCGCCAGCGTCCGTTTGGCGTAAAAATATCCAGCCTGGCCGCCCGGATAATTCAGCACGTCCGCCGGCTTATAGTCGATCACGCACGAGACCGACTTCAAGTCCTCGCCGGTGTCGTTGGCGAGTTCCAGCCGCGCCGAATGCCAGTAAGGCATGGGCCAGTAACAATAGAACTGGTGGTTGGTGCCATCGAAACCGTAGAAGAGGGTGCGCAGCGACAGGTCCGGCAAATTGGTGCAGGTGGGATAGGTTTCGCCGCCGCCGCCAAAAAAAAGTCCGAGCGGCATTTCCACCGCGGGACGTTTGGCGCCGTCCCAATAAATGCGCAGCGTGGTGTGGTAAAATTCTTTTCGCCCGTAAGGATCGAGTTGAAGTTTGATGCTGGCGATCGAACCGGCGCCCTGCAGCTCCGCTAGAACGGCGGTTTTGCCGTTGGGAATCATGATGGAATTGGAGACGGTGACATTGCCGGTCGCGGACTTGGGATCGGAACCGAGATTGGTCCATTGGGTCCGCACTGTCGGGCTGTCCAGTTCCGGCCCGGCCCAGGTCGTCACGCCATTGGTATTTGGATAGGTCAGATACGTGTATTGATACCAGCAGCCGTTCGGATCGGGCAGCAAGCTGAAGTCACCCGTCGTGGTCACCTTCAAATGTTTTGTGAAGGCGAACGGGTAGTAGAGAATCCCAAAGCGCGGACGCGGATCCAGAAAGGCAAATGGCTCGGTGAAGGGCGCGATCTTGCCGCCGAATAGATCATCAATCGTCGCATCCACGCGCGGTTTCGATTCGTCATCGAAATAATATTTGATGTGCGCCTGGCCCGCCGGTTTTTTGCGGCCGCGCGACCAGACGTTGATCTGCTGGCGATAAAGACAGCCCGGCCCATAGGCGTCAAAGATCACATACTCGCCATTGGTGTCGACATACTTGGTGTAAGCGTTGGTGAAATTTCCGTCGTTGTTGGAGCCGCTCGAATCATACGAGCTGGACTGGCGGGTTTCCGTGCCATCCGGCAGGAAGAGCGGGAGCAACTCGGGATGTTCCATGGTCTCCAGACCGGGCAGGGCGAGGGCGGCCACCGCGCCGCCGAAGGCAGCCGGTGGCAGCGCCAAACTTAGCAGGACAAGCGATGCGAGGGTTGCGTTTTTTAGCGAATGTTCCAACCGGATTGTTTTCGTTGTACCTGTCATGCGATCAAAAATATATGTGCTCATTTTGTTCTCCGCTAGAGCGGTTCAAGATAAGTTGTAGCCGTTGGTTTCCGATAATTTTCCACCTCCCCATGAACCCAGTCAGCGGCCCGGATGGTTTTCGCGAAAGCAGAAATGTGCAACTGCTGTTCCTTCTCCCCAGGGGAGAAGGTCAGGATGAGGGGGAAGGCGACGCTCATTTCAAATTGTGCGGGCCTGGAAATTTGGATGACCACTTCCCCCTCACCCCGGCCCTCTCCCTTGGGGAGAGGGAGAAACGCTCGCAGCGTCTTGACACTGGAACGCGTCGGGCGGTTCAGGTGTTCAATACGCGAAGTTGCCGGGGAATTCTTACCCCAGCCCTCTCCCAGCGGGAGAGGGTTAGGGTGAGGGAGATCGTGCGGATACATCTTTTTTTAAAATGTTCCAGTTCCATCGAGGTTTTGCCCGGCTTCTTGAGTGGAACACGGCTGTGGTCCGAAACTATAAATCCAGTAATGGAACTCATTCAGTTCCGACGATGCAGTCGGGTCGGCTACATATTGGATTTTCACCTGAATTCGTTGTTTGCCTCGGGTATAGCGTGCCGGAATATCGAAATCCGTATCGCGCCAACACTGGTTCTCCGGCTCGTCCGAGAGGTCGCTTAGCAGCCACGGCCGCTCGCCAACCTGCCGGCCATCTACCCAGACGCGCGCCAATTGCACTCCATGCTGACGCCGGTCAACCCGACGCCGCAAGCGGACTCCGTCATTGTTGGGATCAATTCCCACCACGAACGAACTCGCCCCGGTAAAAGCGCGGCCATCATCCGTGACGGCATGAAAATCGCGCTTCTTTTCAAATCCGTCATAGGCGCTCGTGAGCGTACCCTGCCAGGTTTGGCCGGTGACTTGGTAGTCATGGGCGCGTTCCGAGTCGCCGTTGCCCACGTCCAACTCGTCTGTTTCATGAAGATTTTCCATTCCATCCCGCAGATAGTAGAAAACGGTGCTCTCGGTCTGGGCCCACTTGCGGTCCCCGAAGTGAGCACATTCGTAGAGGATGTTGATGTCGTGATGAAAAACGTAACTGTCGTTCAGGTAAATCCGGTAATCCTGTTGAATCCCCGCAAAGTCACCCCAGCGGGAGAAGCTGCCCCATAGCGGCTTGTGGTAGCGGTCATTGCCCCAACCTCCGTTGTGATCGTCTTCGGACCCGTCACCATGGATTTGCGGCGTGAGACTGCCGTCCATATACGTGAACTCATCGCCGTCGGGCGACCAGTGGTCCGCAAAAAAAGTCAACGCGACGACCTTGCCCCAGCCGCGTTCGGAAAAAGAATGGACGAACAAGCCAGCGTTATTCGTTTCTGCGTCCAGTGTGCGCCGGGCATGGAAATAGCCGGTTTGTTCCGCCGGATAGGACAACACGGAAGCCGGTTTATAGTCCACCTGCAACGTGAGCGACCCGATATCCGTGTTGGTATCCTGATTCTCGATCACAACGCGCGCTGATTTCCAAAATGGCATGGACCAGTAGCTATAGAAGGTTCCATTCGTTTTGTTGTAGCCGTAAAGCAGGGTCTTCAGGTCCAGATTCCAAATTTGATCATGGTGAGGAAACAAGCCGCCGCCGCCGCCAAAAAAATTACCCAACGGCATTTCGACGGCCGGCGTGGTCGCGTCATCCCAATAAATGCGGATGATGGATTGATAAAAAGTTTCAGCGGTAAACGGTTGAAGTGTGAGATGCAACGCGGTCAATGAACCCGCACCGCGGAAATTGAGCAGCTCTGCGCTTTGGCCATGCGGAACCGTCACCGTGTTGGTAAGGATTTGATTGCCCTTATCCGGCTTGGGGTCCTGGCCCAAATTTTGCCATTGAGTTACCACGTCCTTCACATCCGCCTTTTTGGTCCAGGAACGGACGTGGCTATCGGCTGGCAGCAACTGATAGGTGTATTGGAACCAGGCGCCGCCTTTACCGGGCGGCTCGATGGCCGGAGACAAAGTGACTTGCAGCCGTTTCTTAAACGGCATCGGCAGATAGCAAACGCCCATCCGGTCTAAAAGATTGGTGCGATGGGGATTTATGAGATCGTCAAAATAACTTAACGGCGGAACAAACGGGGCCGTGTACCCTTTCCTGCCCCAGAATTGATCAACCGTCATCGAAATACTGGGCTCCTTCTCACCGTTGAAGTAGTAGCGGATCCAGGTCTTCTTCGGGTCGAGCTTGCTTTTCCAGAGGTTCATTTGCTGGCGGTAGAGACAGCCCGGACCATATTCGTCAAAAAAAACCATTTCGCCCCGCTCGTTGAGGCGGCGGGACCAGGTTTCCGGTACCGTTCCGTCTTCATTGCCGCCCGAGGGGTCATAGGAGGAGAACTGGCGCGTTTGTGTCCCGCTGGGAGGCAGCAACGGCAGGCACTCGATTTTTTGCATGGCCGGCAAACCGGCCGGGGGCACGGTGGCTGTTGCAAGACCACCACACACCTCGAATTGCATAAAGACCAGGTAGAGCAAGCCGGGCAGCAGAGTTACACTTTTAAATTTGTACACGTTATTTGGTAGACCCAACATTTGCAGTGAATTTTACCCACCACGAATCACCGCTCTGTTCGGTCACGGCATTTGCCAGATTTTTTCCGTTGACGCGGATTTTGGAAACTTCCGGTTGCGTTTCAAACGGTCCGAGCCGCATGACGACCGGGCCGATATCATCGCTGGCGCCATACCGGATGGTTGCCGGGGCATCGGATGTTTGGTTGCCACCCGGCAGCAGACCGCGGTAGATGGTTTGGTCGAGAGGTTGGGCAAAGGACGGAATTGCCAGCCAGAGAGGCATGGCAAAACCGGGCCATGGAATGGACCGGAAAGGAATAAAACTTGGTTTCATGTGGGAACGGACGGTTATCGACCTGCAAAGGTGTCCGGCCAAACTAAAAATCTGCGCAGATTTTCAGTTGCAAACTCACCCCGGCAAAGATTCGCATATGGATTAATTGATGGTTATAAGCATCGGAATCCGAGCATTAATCGCGGAATCCAAGCATTGGTCGATTTAATCGATATTTCAAGCGTGTTTTTTATGAATTCAATGTCGCATTTCCGCACCCCCATTTGAGGGTATGGACAATTCGCTTGAGTCAACCTACTGTTGAACTCGAATCACCTGAACACATTTATCAGCGATTACTCTACCCGCCTTAACCTGCCCCCGGACAGATACCATGAAAAAAATTATCCAACTGCTAGCTGTAAGCGCCGTAATTGCTCTCGGCTGTTCCATCAGCCAGGCACAAATCGGCTATACCAACTCCACGGTGGGGGCAGTCCTCGTTTATTCCAACGGCTATGATGCCAGCTGGGGTACCGCGAACATCACCAACGCTATCCCGATTGACTACTCCCCCCCTTTCCCCGGCGCCCTTGGCGGCAGCAATAACCCAGCCTGGCTCGATGTGTTGGGAATCAACGACACCAACGCTTTCTATGGAAACGGAAATTCCGGCACTATGATATCGGATAGCGCCATTTTGCCGTTTACGCCGTATACGAATCTAGTTTACACGCTGAATCTTTCGATAAATTTCTCCGGCAATCCTGGCAACAGTGTCGGGGGAGGTTTTTGCCAAAACTATGTCCATCAGGCTAACGGACAAGGACGGTTTAATGACAATGTCGACGGTTGGGACTGGGCTTATTTGACTCAATCCAGCGGAGCGGTTTCATGGTGGGGGGGCGGCAAAACATCGCTTGGCCAACCGGGTGGCACTTTCACGCCTCATAGCGGAACCCATACGTTAACATTCATATTGGACACAACTACGAATCAAATCACCGCCAACGGCAATAATGGCAATAAATGGACGATAGCCGCTTTTATTGATGGTAATCAAATGGGGACAAACTATACCTATGCTTCAAACCCGACCATCGCAGGGCTGGGAACGAGTGAAAGTGCGCTGAACAGCCACAATGAATTCACCTGGACGTCGCTCACGCTGTATGCCTCACATTTTTTGATGGTGACCCCGCCAGTATCGGCGACAGTCAACCAGGGTGCCAACTTCACCAACAGGGTCGTGGCTGGTGGTACGCCGCCGTTCGGCTATTGGTGGTATAGCAACGGTGTGGCAATCGTCAACGGCGGCAATGTCAGCGGGGCCAATACCAATGCCTTGGTGATTAGTTCCGTATTACCCGGCAATGCAGGCAGTGATTATTATGTGGTGGTGAGCAACTCATTCGGTATGGCCACCAGCCCGCCGGTATCCCTGACGGTCCTGACCAATCCGGTCTTCACGGCCGCCTACCCGGTCACCTATACGAATCCGATGATATTGTTCGGGGCGACAAATATCAGCGGGACAAATTACCCCGGTTCCAGTCCGATCTTCTCGGTCGCTGCCTCCGGGGCGTCGCCGATCTCTTACCAGTGGTTGACCAATGGCGTGACCGTTGGCGGCGCGACCAACGCGACTTTCTCCTACACGAACTGCCAGTTGAACAGTGCCACCAACTTCGCCTGTGTCGCCAGCAACTTTATTGGCCAGGCAACGAACACCTGGAGCGCGCAGTATATTCCGTCGCCCACGGCGCCCTACCCGTCCCGGGTCATGGGTTACGGGCCGGTCGCCTATTGGCGCTTGAATGAAACAAACCTCGACGTAAATGAATACAACAACGGTGAAATCTGCGACGAATACATCGGCGGTAATAACGGTATTTACACCAATACCGAGTTGGCCAATTCCGGTGTTGGATACGATCAGGTTAACGATCCGGCCGATACCTCAGCCATTTTTGGTTACGATCCCAGTCCATCCGACGCGTATTCAATCGTCGGCCCGAGTGTTGATTTCAGCGCCCCCACCAATGCCGAGTTCACGGTATCGGTTTGGGCCAATGGCGGCGTGGATAATGGCGGGTCTGAGGCATCCCCCAGCGGCATGGTGTCCAAGGGCTACTTTAACGGGGAGGAGTTTTCGATGGATAACGGCGCGGCGGGCGGTGACGCGAGATTTGAGGTGAGAAATGCCGTCGGTACCGCCTATAACGCCAGTAGCACACGCCAATTAGGCGGGGACAATACCTGGTATCATCTGGTGGGTGTGTGCGATGAGAGCAACGGCGTGATTAACCTTTACATCAACGGCGCTTTGGCCGGCCAGGCCAGTATCCCCCCGGGCAGCGGCTTGGAGAATGACTCTGCGCTTCCAATCATGATCGGCAATCGCCAAACCACGGCAAACGGCGTCAACAACCAGTTTTTGGGGGCGCTTAACGATGTGGCCATATTCAACTATGCCTTGAGTCCGGCTCAGGTGGCTGCTCTCTATGGCGGACCCATTACTCCTTATTTTACCGGTCAATTGCCACCGACAAACGTCTTGTACACGGCGAACGGGCCGGTCACGATTCCCGCGTTTGCCTTCGGTGGAAGCTCCGTGGGTTATTATTGGACCAACTTGAACACCGCCACTCTCATCGCCTCGGGTTCAACCAACGGCAATGCGACGTTGAACGCCACCCTGACCCTCGCGAGCGTTTCCGGCAGTTGGAACGGCGATCAATTGGAACTGGTCGTCACCAACGCCGAAGGTTCGACCAATTTGGTCACCACGGTGTTCGCCGCGACCCCGGCGCAAATATTGAGTGGCCCCATCATTTATTCCAACTCCTTCGCCCTCAGCGCCGGAGGCGGGTGGTCGATCAACGGAACCCAGCCGACGGCGATCAACGCCGCGTTCAACACCAATGCCACGTGGATTTGTTTGTTCACCAACAATGCCTATTTTGGTGGAACCGTTTTTGCGAACGGCTATTTGGGAACCAACGGCGGCAACGCGGTTCTGCCGTTCACACCGCAGCCGGGATATATTTATACCATGGTCGGCGAGCTGACGGCGCAGTCAACCATGGGTGACTGGGTGGCGATGGGCTTCACCGAACTCGATACCCAGAATGGCGTTAATCCCGGTTTCGCGCGGTTCACGGACAATCCTCCGATTGGTTATACGTGGATGACTGTGCAAAATGCCAATGGAACCTTTTACGTAGGGGCCGGAACGTCAACCCAGGCGGGCGCACTCGGCACGGTGACGATTCCGCCGGTAACGGATACCATGCAGTTGGTCTTAAATACATCCACTTATGGCACTTGGACGGCGTCCTCATTTATCAATGGCACGCAAATGGGTACCAATGCCGTCTTTGCCGCCCAGCCAATCAATTTCGCCGGCATTGGTCAAAACTTGAATCCAGGAGTTACGCAATGGAACTATTGGGCGCTCACCCAGCAACAGGTCGTCAGTCTGGTTCCGACAAACATCATGGTATTGCAGTCGAACAGCAGCCTTTATCTGAGCTGGCCGACCGACCATCTCGGCTGGCAATTACAGGTTCAAACCAACTCCCTGAGTACAGGCCTTGGTACCAACTGGATCAATGTAGCCGGCTCGGCGCTGACCAATCAGGTGGTGATTCCGGTCAACCCGGCCAACGGCGCGGTGTTTTACCGGCTGTTGTATTGAACCAAAACGAATATGAGCAGTCTGCAAATGCAGCCAGAGATGATGAACCAGAAAAAGCGCGACGGGTGCCCCAAGCGTTGGTCATCAATCACGGATGATGGCGCCTTCACCCTCATTGAGCTGCTGGTGGTCATCGCCATCATCGCGATCTTGGCCGCAATGCTGTTACCGGCGTTGTCGGCTGCAAAGACCCGGGCCAAGACAGTATCCTGCATTGCAAACGGAAACCAGCTGGCCAAGGCGTGGATCCTGTATGCCGGTGACTATACTGATTTCACCGCCGGCAACAATTGGAGGGATGAAAGGGCATGGGTGCAGAATGAGAATTGGATTTCCGGCTGGGAAGATCCGACCGGATCAGTACCGAATACCGGGGACACACCCGGCACCGGAGATGCCGACAGCACCAACACACTTCTACTGTCGAGTTCGCAATACAGCACCATTGCCCCGTACACCAGTGGACAACCAGGAATATTTCTATGTCCGGCAAACCTTGTTCAGGTAAAGAGTTATCCGGGCTCCCGGATTGTCCGCACCATCTCCATGAGCAGTTGGGTCGGCTATAACCGGACTAATGACAGCGGTTTTAAAGGCTATCAAGTTTTTACCAAGACCACTTCAATGTCCGGGCCCGTTGGCGCCTCCGACCTTTTTGTTTTTATCGAAGAGCGGGGCGAAAGCATCGATGATGGTATGCTGGCGATTCCTCCTCCGGCTCAAGGCGCCACCACTTGCAATAATATGCCGGGTAACAACCATGGAGGTTCCGGGGTGCTTTCATTCGGCGATGGTCATGTGGAAGCTCACCGCTGGCTGGGAATGGGGCCGGATTGGACGGTTGGCAGTGGAAATGCAGCCAATGCCAATTCGACAACGCCCCAACAGGAGTGGTGTGCCAAATGGGTGGATCCCATCGGGACAGTTTCGCAGCGGAATATGGGCGACCTGGGCTGGTTGGAAGCGCATGCCACGTTCCAAACTTTTTGATTTTAGGTTGGCCATACCGCCAGATTACCTCACGTAATTATCGTCTTTGGCCGGCTCCGGCGTAGCGTATAGAGGGGGGCGATTTTTTTAATCATCTAAAGGCTCCTGAATGACGTAAAAATCGCCATCTGATAAACGCTCACGCCAAAAATTCCCAATTCCAACCCCATAAATATTGGAAATTTCAACAAATCTGCATCCGTAGAACAGCTAATCCCGCCTGCCCCATACCCTCATTTGAGGGTATGGACGGGGCAGGCTTGCTAGGTTAGCTTGAGTCATCAATCTCCTAGAAAACAACCGAATTGTGTAATTCATTCCAACCTGCCCTTCACAATTTTATCCGAAAACCGAACCTGACAACGGCGTGCGATAAAGCGATTTGAATCTTTGAACCCAACCCCAAAAACCAAAATGAAACAAACCCTAAACATGCTGCTGGCGTTACTGCTGGTGACATTCGGCTGCTCGATCGCGAATGCGCAGATCATTTATTCCAACAACTTCTTGATCGGCTCTTCGGTGAACATCACCGACCTGCCGCCGACGGTGGCCAACAGCTACGCTGGCGGAACCAACACCGCAGTGTGGTGGGATACCCTGGGAACTGGTGACACTGCGGACTTGCAGGACAATGGCATCGATACCACAACAGCGTCGACCAGCTGGGTTTTGCCATTTTCGCCGACCAACGGCTATGTTTACCTCCTGACGGCTACGGTGTCATTCACCAATAACCCGAATAACTGGGTCGGTGCGGGTTTTGCGCAGGTTTATACTCAAACTGAACCTGTCGGCAATGGGCGATATTCCGACGCTGTGGCTGGTATTGATTGGGAAATCATAACCGAAGGGACTGGAAACGTGCAGGCTTTTGGCGGAGCAAAAGCAGCCAACCCGGTGTTCAGTGGAAATAACTTTTTCCCGCCGGGCCCGGGTACGAATACAATGAGTTTGCTTTTGGATACGGAGGGCAGCAATTGGGTCATGGCTGCTTATGTTAATGGCAATCAAGCCGGGACAAACTTTACCTATGCCGCCCATCCGTTGATCGCTTCCGCTGGCATCACCCAAACCGCCGTGACGGCTCCGACGACTGTCCAATGGCAAAATTTCACACTTGTCACCACCTACGCTCCCTATATCAGCCAGCAGCCAACACCGGCGTCGATCATTGTGGGTGGCGGTTCGCGTTACACCAACATCGTCAAGGTGTTGGCTGATACGAATGTCATTGCGGGGCCGCTCTCCTACCAGTGGTATGCCAACGGTTTTCCGCTCACCAATGGTGTTAATAATGTCAGCGGTGCCAATACCAATCTTTTGGTGATCAATCCAATCTCGAGCTTGAATATGTTCACCAATTATTATGTGATTGTGACCAATCTTTACGGTTCGGCCACGAGTTCCTTTGCCAGCGTGACGGTTTTGACGAATCCGATACCCACGACCGTGGGGGGGCCGATCAACTTGTTCGCCGGATCCGGCGGTAATGTGGGATCAAGCCCTCAATTTTCAATGGTGGCAGTTGGCGCGCCGCCGATTTCTTATTACTGGCTGACCAACGGTGTGGCGGTCGGCGGGGCGACGAATGCCAGCCTCGCATTTACGAATTGCACTGCGAGCAGTCCGGCCACCTACACCTGCACTGTGTCCAACAGCTTTAGCGCGACCAACATAACCTGGACGGCAACCTATCTGGCCACGCCGACCGCGGCTTATCCGCAAGCCGTGCTGGGGGATATGCCGCTTAATTTCTGGCGGCTCAATGAGCTGGATAATGGCAGCGGAGATGACGGTTCCAATTGCAGTGATTATGCAAGTGGCGACAATGGCGTTTACACCAATGTCCTGCTGCAACAGACCGGATATAATTCTGCGGAAATGTCGGAACCCTCAATGTATGTGACGGCCGCCGGAGCGCAGCCGCAGCCGCAGTGTGTGAAACTGGTCAAGAACTCGGATTTGGCGGTGACCTTTACCAATGGAACAAGTGCGACCTTTGCCGTGGAGGCGTGGGCCAATTGTCTCAGCGGCAATGGCGGTACCGGCGGTGCCCCGGTTGTCAGCCAGGGCCTGTTTCAGTCCAGCACATTCTTCCTGGGCGTGGATACGAACAGCACGAAGCGCTACCAGTTCTACGTTCGCAGTGCGGCCGGTACGCTCTACTCGGCGGATGATACCAACGCGGCCGACTCGGCCCCCGACCTTAACTGGCATCATCTGGTGGGTGTGTGTGACCAGGTCCATGGGGTGATACAACTTTACATTGACGGCATTTTAGCGGCGCAAACAGCCATCCCGTCCGGGGCGGGACTTTTTGAAAGCGGCATGCCGGTGGCGATTGGAGCAGGAGAAAGGGTTGGCGCTGCCGACTACAATGTTCCCTTTACTGGAAACATCTCTGATGTGGCGATTTATAGCCATGCGCTTTCAATCGGGTCGGTGGTTGCCCATTATTCGGCGGTCTATTCCACGATTCCGCTCACTTTTGCCACTCCTGTGCCGGGAACCAATTTCTCATATCTGGCGAACCAGACCTTGACCATTCCCATGACCGTTGCCGGTTCCTCCCCGATTGGTTACTACTGGACCAACCTGACGACGGCTACCCTGATCAGTTCCGGTGGGACCAATTCATCCGGCTCGCTGAACGTGTCCTTGAGCATTCCGAACGCTTCCTCCAGCCTCAGCGGTGATCAGATTGAATTGGTGGTCACCAACCCGGTCAGTTCCACCAACGTGACCTTCGTATTATTCAATCCGGCCCCGCCGGTGGCGTTGGATTATTCCAGCTCCATCCTCTATTCTAATTATTTCAACGGGGGGAATTGGTCGATCGGGAACATGCCATTGACGGTGGACAACCTTTTGGTCGGTGGCACCAATACCGTGTGGGCTGATATATTGGGGACCAATGACCCCGGCATCTTGCAGGCCAACGGCGTCGATGCGACTGCGGCGCCGGATAGCTGGGTGGTGCCGTTTACGCCTCACCCTGGTTATGTTTATACCATAACCGCTTCATTGACGTGGTACGGCAATCCGAGCAGCTGGGTCGGGCTTGGCTTTGCGCATAATTACGTGAACACGAATGCAGCCAGCGGTCACGGACGGTTCAGTGATGACGTTGCGAGCGGTTATGATTGGATCATCCTGTCTGAAGCGACCACCAACATTCAGTACTTTGCGGGGTCCGGCGGGAATGGAGGAATTGCCAACAAGAACAACTTTTACTCTCCCAACACCGGCACCCATACGGTGCAAGTCCTATTGGATACCACAACCAATAATTGGAAAGCGTCCGCTTACGTAGATAGCGTTTTGGCGGGGACAACTAATTATGCCTCAACCAACCTCCCGGCGATCGGTGCGGTTGGCATCACCCAGACCACCCTGACGAGCGCCAGTACCAATGTCCAATGGAATTACTGGGCGCTGACCCAGGTGGCGCCCGCCGGCGGGGCTGCGCCTTACCCGATGAGTTCGCTGCCGGCCAGTGTCACGCTACTGGCGGGCAGTGCGCTGTCATTCAATGAGAACGTCTTCGGCCAGCCGAACTTCGGTTACTCCTGGATCAACACAAACACTGCTGCCGTACTTGGATCAGGTACCAGCAGCACTTTGGCGCCACTGACCGCCAACCTGAGCGTTGCCAGCGTGCCCATCAGCTGGAATGGCAACGTGGTGGCCCTGGTCATGACCAACTCGTATGGCACCAACATCTCGTACGTCACGGTGGTTGTGACCAATGCGGTCATTATTCCGACGAATAAGCCGGCCATCACCGGATTCAACATTGCCGGCGCGAACGTGTCGATCGCCGCGACCAACGGGCAGACAGGCGGGACTTATTACCTGCTTGGCACCACGAACCTGACGACGCCGGTGGGTCAGTGGCTCCCGGTGGCGACCAATGTGATCACCACCAACGGCAGCGCCACGTTTGGATTTACGTTTACCGGGACCAACGTGTTCAACACTAGTAAACCGCAGCAGTTCTATATCTTGAGCAATACGAATTAATGTCGATACAACAAGCATCTTATGCCCGGCCGCGGAATTTAAACCGCGGCCGGGCGGGAAAAATAAACACGAAGTGAATGTCATGAAAGAAATACAACCTCCGGGAGCCAGGCCAGGCAAACCCGCAGCCTTTACGCTGATTGAATTATTGGTGGTCATCGCCATCATCGCCATTTTGGCGGCCATGCTGTTGCCGGCATTGGCCAAGGCGAAGGAGCGTGGCAAGCGTGCTCAATGCTTGAGCGACCTGCGACAAATCGGCACCGCCGCACTGGTCTATGCCGGTGATAGCAACGACTATGTGCCGCCCGCCAGCATCAACTTGTATCCGCTCCAGATAAACAGCGGCGATCCGTGCATTGCTGCCTGGCGTAGTTTGCAGGCGCCCGTCGATCAAATCAGTGGAGCAAATGTTTGGTGCTGTCCTGATCGTCCGGGTTTTAACAAATGGGCCGGCAACCAGCTGGTGCTCGGTATGCAGTATTATGGCGGGATAACCAACTGGATTAATGCCGTCGCCAATGACCAAAGCCCCGAGCCTTCCGGCAGCCCGGTCAAGACGAGCACGTCACAAAACGGTTGGTGTTTGTGTGCCGATGTGGTGGCGCAACCTGACGGTCTCAACTGGAATTCCCCGCCCACGGATTCGGAAACCAGTGCCTCCGGCTGGTCCTTCCTGCCTACGCACAGGAATGGCGGAGCACCCATACCCCCCGGTGGCAACGAAGTGTTTTGTGATGGACATGCCCAATGGTGCAAGACCGGGAGCACCAGTTCCACCCCGTGGTATTCTTTTCACTCGTGGGCTGATCCAACGGGTACAGGCGGATTGCGAAATCTATACATATATGAAGACGTTGCCAGCCTGCCGGCTTTCTATACTCAAAAAAATAATGCACGTTTAGCGGCTCTTTATATGGCGGGGGTGACCTCTCCCGGTGCACACTGGTAAACATTGAATCTGGTTGTCGATCAGAAATCTGCAAAAAAAGGCAGGATATCTACACGGTTAAATTCCTGGTCTGTAAACTTCGCAATCAACCTGCACGCGAAAGCATGCAACCGTTGGTTGCGCGGTTGCGTCCAACCCGCTGCTGTTTTCAACATGAGACTGATACTTAATTCTGTCGCCGCTTTGGCGGTCGCGTTTTTCTGCAATGGCGTTCATGCGGACACGTCTTCAACTGCCTTTGATCTGCAATCTGACCGGCCTGGCAAGCTGACTTTCCTCGGCCCGGATACGGCCGGCCTGTTCAGCAAGGAAGTGGAGGAATCATTCAAGGGAACGCTGGCTCTGGATTTTGTTTCCAGCCCGGGCGGAACATTCCCGGTGGGGTTTCTCAATGCCTCGCCGACGAACCAGCCCTGGTATGGAACCATGTGGACGCGCGACGGCGGCACTTTCCTGCGGGAGCTGGTCGCGTGGGGTTATTACGAACACGCCTGCCAGGTGGCCCAACTGATGATGGATTATGTCGGCACGAACAGCGATGGCTTCGTTTCCTTTCCCCGGTTCATCGATCCGCGGGAAGGCCGCGTGGGCGGTTCGGAAATGGATGGCCAGACGGCGACGATCATCGGCATGGTTGCCTTGTGGCAGCGGCTGCCGCCGGAAAATCCGTTCCGCCAGCGGCTTTATGAATTTCTCCACCAGCCATCGTCGCCCGTGCGCGGCATCCACCATTTTCTGGAATCCGGCCGCCCGTTGATTCCCGGCTCCGGCGAATTCGGCGGGGGCAAGGGTCATGAAAATTATAATGTGGTCCAAAATAATTTATGCGCGCTCGCGTTGTTTAGCGCCGCCAAAATGGAGGACCAGGCGGGAGATCATACCGACGCAAAAACATGGCGCAAGGACGCTAAAACATTGTTTGGCAATATCGAAAAATATTTGATCAATGCCAAGGGTTCCTGGATCTGGGGCATTGAAACCAACACAATGAAGCCGAACGAGACGGATACCGACAGTGCCACTCGCGGGGGCAGCGGCGGTCTGAACGGCGTGGTTTCCATGTCGGCCGACGTGCTGGGATTTGATTCTTCCTTCTGGCCGTGGCAGGGCGCGGTGATTTACGGGGGCAAAACTTTCGATGAACTTTACGCATTTCCACAGCGGAAGGAACGGTTTGATAAATACGGTTTTTGGGCGCAGATGAACTATACGCACAAAGGTTTGCTTACCAGCCCGTCCTATGGCCAGGGCTATGCGCTGCAAGACATGCTGTTGTTCGACAAAGTGGCGATGGCCGGTCATGGCGTCGATTTTCTGGCGCAGACAACTTTCAATTCCCCCGGCGTCATCTTCAGT
This sequence comes from Candidatus Sulfotelmatobacter sp., assembly GCA_035485115.1. GTDB lineage: Bacteria > Verrucomicrobiota > Verrucomicrobiia > Limisphaerales > UBA11358 > UBA11358. Next base: position 28,830 of record DATHOG010000119.1, read on the forward strand.
TATACCAACCAGGTTTATGGACGTCTCTCGCCCTACTACTTTTACGAACGGATGTATTCGCCCGATGCGCAAGGCCAGATTGAACTGACCGCCGGCTGCGGGCCGCTCAATCTGGTCAATGTCTCGGAGCCGCTCAAGGTGGCGCGTCTCATCGCCGGTGTCGATGACACGGCTTTGAAAGCAGTGTCCATCATTCCGCGCGTGCCGCCGTCCTGGTCGGGCTACCATTTGGAAGACTGGCCCATCCGCACCAGCCGGGGCATGGTGCGGGCCGACATTTCATTTGAACGAAAAGACGGCAAGGTCATCTTCACGCTCAAGGTGACGGAAGGCGGCCCCATCCCCAAACTCGCCGTGCGCCTGCCTGACAACGGCAAAACAATCTGGAAACGGCAAAGCAACGTCATGGAATGCAAATTTGAATCTTCCGAAGCCGTGCAGTGAAGGCGTATTTATTTTAGTGTAAATGCCGCCCGTAAGAATGATGATATTGCGGGTAGTGTCTTTGTTTTGGGAGACTGGTGGGGCGAGCGTCCTCGCGAGCCGTCGTGAGCCTTCGGTTTAAGCGGCTCGCGAGGACGCTCGCCCCACCAATTCAGGATACTGCCATGCCAAAAATTTATTTTAGTCCGTAATTTTTATAATTTATGAAAAAAATCATTTTGCTGATTGCTGGTTGCCTAGCCCTGGTGGCGAGGGGTGCCGATACGCCGGCGGAAATGCAGCATTACATCGGCATCATCCAGTCGAACATTTTCCAGGATTACAAGGGCATGTTCAAACCGGCGAAGGGAAAATTTAAGCACGGCTTCATCACGCCGGGGAACAGTTCGTATCAGGACCAGTTGTGGGATTGGGATTCCTGGCTGACGGACATCGCCCTGCGCCAGATCCTTCTGGAAAACGGATCGGACGACGACAAGAAAGCCGCCGTCGAATATGAGCAGGGTTGCATCCTGAACTTTCTCGATGTCGCCAGCAGCGGCTACATTCCGGTGGTCATCAATCCGAACGGCAAAGGTTTTTTTGACAACGAGACGAACTTCATCCCGTGGCAGCATAACATGCACAAGCCGTGCCTCGCCCAGCACGCCGCGTTTCTCGTCAAGATCAATGGCGGCGACGCCGAATGGCTCCGCGACGAGTTTCCCAAGATGCAGACGTTTGTGAACGCCTACTACAACCATTATCGCAATCCGGCCACCGGATTGTATTTCTGGCAGACCGATGAATTTCTTGGCGTGGACAACGACCCCAGCACATTTTTCCGGCCTTACGGAAGCTCCGGCTCCATTCTGTTGAATTGTTTCATGTACAAGGAACTGGAATCGATGGTCTATCTCGCCGGCCGTTTGAACCAGGCTGAGATCGGCAACAGTTATCAAAAGGAGGCGGATGACCTGCTCCATTCCATCCGGGAACATTGCTGGGATCCCAAGGACGGATTTTATTACAGCGTGGACCTGAATCTCCGGCCCGTGACCCAGCCGCTGGACAAGGCGTGGCAATTTCACATGGGCCAGCCGCGCGCCTGGGATTGCCTGATCCAACGCATCGGTGTCTGGTCGGGTTTCCTGGCCATGTGGTCCGGGGTGGCCACGCCGGAAGAGGCGAAACAAATGGTTGAGAAAAACATGCTCGATACCAATACCTTTGCCTCGCCGTACGGCATCCGTTCCCTTTCCAAGATGGAAAAGATGTACGACGTGCGCGCCACCAGCAATCCCTCCAACTGGCTCGGCCCGATCTGGCTCAATGCGAACTATTTCGCCTTCCGCGGCCTGGTGAAATATGGCTACGACAAGGAGGCGCGCGAGCTGGTGGAAAAAACCGTCAAGCTGATCGGCATGGATTTCGAGAAGAACGGGATCACGCACGAATTTTATCTGCCGGAAAACGGCGAGCCGGTCATGAATGCGGGATTCCAGGACTGGAACTATCTCGTCTTGAACATGATCGCCTGGTACCAGGGCAAGCCGTACGTGGAAGAGTTTTGATTGAATCCTGCAAATAAATTCATCAGCCTTCCGATGATCTAAAAATGAAACCAGGCATAAAAATTGGCGATACCGGCGAATTGACCTGGGTGGTTGACCCGACGATGACCATCACATTGGGCGGTGTCCCGCAGGCCACGGTGTTTGCGACGCCCAGCATGATCATGCTCATGGAACTGGCAGCGCGCGAGGTGCTGCGGCCTTTTTTGGAAGACGGGGAGGAATCTGTCGGGGTGGACGTGCAGGTGGAGCACACAGGCGCGGCGATGCTGGGCTCGACCGTGCGGGGTGTCGCACGGGTGGTGGAGCTGGACGGCCGCCGTGTGGGTTTCGATATCCAGGCTTTTGCCGGTGACCGCGAGATCGGCCGGGGCAAACATCGTCGCGCAATGGTCCGGCTTGACCGTCTGGTCGCCAATGTGATGCAGACGCTTAAGACAGAAGAGCGTGTGATGAATCTCCCGCCCGTCACCGGCGAACTTGGCGCTTTGGAAACCATCACGGTGGAGGTCGCCAACCGGATCGCCAATGTGACTTTGAACCGCCCGCGCGCTTCCAATGCCATCAGCATCAAAATGACGGATGAACTGGAACGGCTCGTGGCGTGGCTGGCCGGGCATCCGCAGGAGGTGCGGGTGGTGGTGATCTCCGGCGCGGGCGATGCGTTTTGTGGCGGGGTTGATTTGAAGGCCGTCGCCGGGTTGTCGCTGGACGAGGCGCGCATCTTGAGTTTGCGGCAGGCAAATATCTGCCTCGCGCTGGAACGGCTGCCGCAGCCGGTGATTGCGGCGGTCAACGGGCCGGCTCATGGCGGCGGATGCACGGTGGCGTATTCCTGCGACCTGCGGTTTGCGTCGCACGCGGCCAGTTTCTGCATGCCGGAGATAAAGCGGGGCTGGCCGCCGGGTTTCGGCGTTTCGCAACTGGCCGCACTCGTGGGCAAATCGCGCGCGTTGCAGATGTGCCTGACCGGCGAACCCATCACGGCCAACCAGGCGCTGGAGTGGGGGCTGATCAACGAACTTGTGCCCGGCACCATGCTGATGAAATCTGCGCAACAGTTCGCGGAGCGGTTGCTGGCGCAACCCGCCGAGGCGCTCCGGCAGACCAAGCTCCTGCTCCATGCGATCGACGGGCAGATCTTAAAGGTTTCTCATCGGGCCGAAACCGAAGCCTATATCCATTGTCTGGAATTTCCGGATGCCCGCGAAGGCATCGCCGCCTTTGTGGAAAAGCGGCCGACCAAGTTTGAAGGAAAATAAAACGAATTGATTGCCGGCCGGCTAACCGCGAGAATTCGTTGATCCCAAAATGAAATCCACACGCAACCCGTTGGTGTTCGCATTTCTCATGGTCGCATCCCTGTTTTTCATCTGGGGATTTTGCCACGCCATGCTGGATGTCTTGAACAAGCATTTCCAAAACATCCTGAACATCAGCCGCGCGCAGTCGGGCCTGGTCGAGACATCGGTCTTCCTGCCCTACCTGCTTCTGGCTTTTCCGGCGGCATTGATGAATCGCCGTATCGGTTACCAACGAAGTATTCTGACGGGGTTGGTGATCCTGGCGACGGGGGCGTTTCTTTTTATCCCGGCCGGGCTGGTGTTCAAGACGTTTTGGGGTTTTCTCGGGGCGCTGTTCGTCTTGTCCACCGGGCTGGCGTGCATCGAGGTGGCGGCCAATCCATATGTGACCGTGCTGGGGCCGAAGGATGGCGCGCCGGGGAGATTATCGGTGGCGCAGGCATTCAATTCCTGCGCTTACATCATCGCGCCCACCGTCGGCGGTTTCCTTTTGTTTGGCCACAAGGCGGACGCCGGGGCGCCCGTGGATTTCCACACGCTCATCCTCCCTTACGTGGTGCTGGGTTGCGTGGTGCTCGTCATCTTCGGAATCTTTTCGTGCATCAAATTGCCCGTCATCGAGGGCGACAACAAAACCGTGGAGCCGGATGACTCCACGATGTTCAAGGCCCCGCTGTCCCGCCTGCCGCATTTCAAGTGGGGCGTCTTCACCCAGTTCCTCTACATCATTTCCCAGATCGGGATAGGCGCATTTGCAGTGAATTACATCGTGCAAAACGCGGTGGTCAAGGATGCATCCGGAACTGAATCCGTTTCTCCGCTTTTTTCCTGGTATGGCAATCTCACCCACGCGGCTTCGCCGGACGCCACCGCCGCCTATGTGATCAGCTTCGCCATGGTCTTGTATGCGATCGGACGTTTCACCGGCGCGCCCATCGCGCGGGTGGTCAAGCCGAACGTGCTGCTCGCTCTCTATGGCGTCGTCAACGCCATCATCGTTTTGCTGGCGATGGCCGACATCAAGCTGGTGTCCTGGATGGTTCTTCCCTTCAGCTTTCTGTTCATGTCCATCATGTTCCCGTTCATCTTTGCGATGAGTTTGCGCAACCTCGGCGTGCAGACCAAGATCGCGGCTTCATTTCATGTGATGGCCGTGGGCGCCGCCGGCTCGATCTCCGCGGTGCTGATGGGCTGGCTGTGGGATCATTACCACAGCGTGATGATTTCCTTCGCCTTGCCGCTGGTCGGTTTTATTGCCACCACGATCTACGGCCTGGCGTATCCCAAACTGCTGGAAAAATCCAGCCGCGCGGTTTGATCGGACCATGAAGCGCGCCCGGTCAGTTTATCTTGGCATCGATTTAGGCGCTGCGAGCGGCCGCATCGTCGCCGGACTGTGGGATGGGCGGACGATGAAGCTCGACGAGCTTCACCGTTTTTCCAACGGGCCGGTTTATCTGGGCGATACCATGCGCTGGGACGTGCTGCGCTTTTGGACGGAAATCCAGACCGGCCTCGCCGCCGCCGGGAAAAAATACGGAAAACAAATTGTCTCGGTCGGTGCGGATACCTGGGGATCAGATTACGTGTTGCTGGACCGGAACAGTGAAATCCTCGGCCAGCCTTTCCATTACCGCGACGCCCGCACCGATGGCATGATGGAAAAGGCGCTCCGGAAAATGCCGCGCGCCGAAATTTTTGCCCGCAGCGGCACCCAGTTCCAACCGTTCAACACGCTCTTTCAATTGCTCGCCCTGCGCGATCAAAGCCCGGAACTGCTCGCGCAGGCGGATTGCCTGTTGCTGATGCCCGACTTCATCCATTGGTGCCTTTGCGGCTCGCGCGGCGCCGAGTTCACGAACGCCACGACGACGCAATGCCTGAATCCGCAGAACCAAAAGTGGGCCGGCGATCTGTTGAAAAAGATGGGGCTGCCGAAGGACATGTTCCCGAAAATCGTTTCCCCCGGAACCAAGCTTGGAACCTTGCGTGACTCCGTTTCCCGCCAGCTTGGCCTGGAAAAAATCCAGGTCGTTGCCCCGGCGACGCACGACACCGCGTCGGCGGTTGTGGGAGTGCCGGCGGCAGGAAAAACCAACTGGGCCTATATCAGCTCGGGCACCTGGTCGCTCATGGGGGTTGAAGTTGGGCGGGCCTGTCTCTCGCCGCGCGTTTTGGAATTGAACATGACCAACGAAGGCGGCTTCGGCGGGACTTATCGCCTGCTGAAAAACATCATGGGCCTGTGGCTGGTGCAGCAGTGCAAACGCTCCTTTGACGGACGTGGCGGGGAAAACGGCTATGACGCATTGGAACGTGCCGCCGCCGCCGCCAGGCCGTTGCGCTCGCTCCTGAACGTGAACCGCGCGCAATTTTATAATCCACCGGACATGCCGCGCGCGATCCAGGATTTTTGCCGTGAAACCGGGCAACCCGTTCCGAAAACGAAAGGCGAGCTGGTCCGTTGCGCCTATGAAAGCCTGGCGTTGCAATACCGCCGGACGCTTGGCTGGCTGGAGGAACTGACCGGCGAACGCATCGATGTCATCCACGTTGTCGGCGGCGGTTCGCTAAACCGCATGCTGAACCAGTTCACCGCCGACGCCTGCCAGCGGCCCGTGCTGGCCGGCCCGACGGAAGCCACCATCATGGGCAACCTGTTGGTTCAGGCATCGTCTGCCGGCGAAATCGGCTCATTGCCGGAAATCCGCGAGGCCGTCCGTTGTTCCAGTTCGATCACGACCTACGAACCGGCGGAATCAGACATGTGGGCGGAGGCCGCTGGCCGATTTGCGCGGCTGGAACAGGATTACCCGGCGTGAAAACCAACGGCTGGAGCATCAAAAACAGACTGTAGGCGTTGTGTGTGCCACATTCTCTCCCTCACCCTGACCCTCTCCCGCTGGGAGAGGGAACAGCCATGTTGGCTTTTTCTTTCTTTGAGTGCCGCGCACTCCAATCCAGCCACTGATTTGTGAACGCGGCGGAGAGCGTTTCACCCTCTCCCCAGCGGGAGAGGGCCGGGGTGAGGGAGAAAACTGACGGAAAGTGAATGGCACAATTTTTATTGAACCGTTATAATTCCAACGATCACTTGGTTGATATGATTTTTATGAAATGGAATAACAAAATATTTTGCGCGCTTTGCTCCGGCCTGTTGCTGACCGGCGCGACCGGCCTGGCGCAATCGACCGGGGACAACGCCGGAACCGGAACCGCATTGGTAACCAACCTGCCGGACGGCCTCATCTATGCGCCGACCTACGACGAATGCATGCAATCCGGCAGGCCTGTCGTCACGCGCGCCGACATCTATCACGACGGCTGGATTGACTTGAACAAGAACGGCAAGAAAGACATCTACGAAGACCCGACGCAGCCCGTTGAAAAGCGCATCGACGATCTGCTCTCGCAGATGACGCTGGAGGAAAAGACCTGCCAGCTCGCCACGCTCTACGGCTACCAGCGCGTGTTGAAGGATTACCTGCCAACCACCAACTGGCACAACGCTTTCTGGCATGACGGCGTTGCCAATATCGACGAGGACCTGACCGGCTATCCGTATTACAAAAAAAACCTGCCGGGCGTCGCCTACATCTGGCCGGCGTCCAAGCACGCCTGGGCGTTGAACGAGGTGCAGCGGTTTTTCATCGAGGATACGCGGCTGGGCGTGCCGGCGGAATTCACGGATGAAGGCATCCGCGGCGTCGAACATTTTAAGGCGACGGATTTTCCGACGGAACTCGGCCTGGGCCAGACCTGGGATCGTGACCTGATCCATCATATCGGCGAAGTCGAGGGCAGCGAGGCGCATGCGCTTGGCTATGCGAACGTCTATGGGCCGATCATGGATGTGATGCGCGATCCGCGCTGGGGTCGCTGTTTGGAATCCTACGGCGAAGATCCGTTCCTCGTGTCCGAACTGGCCATCCAGATGGTCAAAGGCATGCAGAGCCAGGGAATCGTCTCGACGATGAAGCATTTTTGCATCTACGCCGACAACGAGGGCGCGCGTGAAGGTTATGCCCGCGACAATCCGCGTTGCCCGCCACGCGAAGCGGAGATGCTGCATCTTTGGCCCTACGAACGCGTCATCCGCGAGGCCAATCCGCTCGGCGTGATGTGCTCGTACAACGATTACGACGGCGTGCCCATCGAGGGCAGCCATTATTACCTGACCGATGTGTTGCGGACACGATTCGGATTCAAGGGGTATGTCGTCAGTGACAGCGACGCGGTGGAATATCTGGCCAAGAAGCATCACACCGCCGCGGACATGAAGGATGCTGTGCGGGAGGCCGTGCTCGCCGGGTTGAATGTGCGCACCACCTTCACGCCGCAGGAAACGTATGTGGTGCCGTTGCGCGAGCTGGTCCGCGAAGGCAAGGTGCCGATATCCGTGCTGGATGACCGCGTGCGCGATGTGCTGCGCGTCAAATTCTGGGAGGGCACGTTTGACGCGCCCTACCATCCGTTGACTAATGCCGATGCCATCGTGTTGAGCGCGGACAACGTCTCGTTCGCGCGCCGGGTTTCGCAGGAATCGCTGGTGCTGCTCAAGAACGAGAAAAACCTGCTGCCGCTCGATGAAAAGCAGATCAAGACCATCGCCGTCTGCGGGCCGAACGCGGACAATCCCGATTACGCCAAGGACCATTACGGCCCCATCAATGCGCCGGTCGTGACCGTGCGCCAGGCCTTGGAAGAACGCTTCGCCGGCAAGGCCAGGATCCTTTATTCGAAGGGCGCGGATTATTTTGACGCGCACTGGCCGGACACGGAAATCATGTGGGAACCGCCGACGTCGGACGAGCAGGCGCAGATTGACGCCGCCGTGGCCGATGCGAAACAGGCGGATGTCGCCATCGTGGTGGTGGGTGATTTGCCGCGCGGCCTGCCGGAAGACCGCGCGACTGTCGGTGAAAATTGTTCGCGCACCGGCTTGAACCTGACCGGACGCCAGGATGATTTGATCCGCGCGGTCGCGGCGACGGGCAAGCCGGTCATCGTGGTGGACATCAGCGGTCGTCCGGTTACGTTGAACTGGGCCAACCGGTTGTGTCCGGCCATTCTGCAGGCGTTTCTGCCGGGCATGGAAGGCGGCCACGCCATCGTGGATGCGCTGTTCGGAGATTACAATCCCGGCGGCAAGCTGACCTGCACCTTCCCGAAGACAGCCGGGCAGTTGGAAATGAACTTTCCGACCAAGCCCGCCGCCAACGCCGAGCCGGGCGGCAAGGACCGCGTGAATGTCGCGGGCCTGCTGTGGCCGTTCGGCTTTGGCTTGAGCTACACAAAATTCGCCTACAGCGACCTGAACGTATCGCCGGAAAAACCGGGAACGAATGACGACATCACCGTCAGTTTCACCATCAAGAACACCGGCGACCGCGCGGGCGACGAGATTCCGCAGTTGTACACGCATCAGGACCTCAGCGACGTGACCGTATGGGACGAACGGCTATGCGGCTTTGACCGTGTGCATCTGGACCCCGGGGCGAGCAAAACCGTCACCATGGTCATCAAGCCGGAATGCCTGGCGGTCTGGAACCTGGCCATGAAACGGGTCGTCGAACCGGGCACCTTTAAGGTGCTGGTTGGTGCCTCGTCCGCCGACATCAAGCTTAAGGGTGGTTTTGAGGTTGTGCAGTAATGTTGGAGGCGAGAAAGACGCGTGAACTGCGGTCGGATAGGCCTTGCCGGACTGCGGCTCATTTGCAATAGACACAAAAGCGCCAGAGGACTGGCGCAGTCCAAGACGCTTCGCGAAAGGTAGGGCGGGCAGTCCTCTGCCCGCCGCCTATTGGAACGAACATATTCGGATTACCACGACGGCGCGCACGGAGTGACGCGCCCTACCATCCATATCAGCGTCATGCGGCGGATGATTGCCCTATTTTTTGAACGTAGCAGCCGAGGTGACGAGGCTCCATTTTTACGGACGAAATTTGAGCCTCCTAACGTCGGCTGCTACGCTCGAAACAGGTGCTCGGGAATTTCGGACGGGATTGGACATCATTCAATCACGCAAAACTTTGCCGGCAGAATTTTTCTCTGCGTTGCTTTGCGCTCTCCGCGGCTCTGCGTTTGGCAGCTTTTGATTTTAACGCAGAGACGCAAAGGCCGCAGAGATTCGCTGAGGCCTACGCTTTCCAAGTTTTTCTTTGAGAAGTTTCAATAAATGGGTCAGGTTTGACCCATTATGAAAATTGACATCAAAACATTTCGCGTCCGCGAAGGCGAAGCGGTCAAGCTCAAGAAATGGCCGACGAAAATCAAACCGCTTTACAAATCCAAGGATGATTACAAAGACATCCTGGCGGAGCACCTCAAAGATTTGCAGGCCTCGCAAAACCTGCTGTACGCGGATAACCGGTATTCGCTCCTGTTAATTTTTCAATCGATGGACGCCGGCGGCAAGGACGGGGCCATCAAACACGTCATGTCCGGGGTGAATCCCGAAGGCTGCCAGGTATTCAGCTTCAAGCAACCCAGCGCGACGGAACTGGCGCATGATTTCCTCTGGCGTACCACGTGTTGCCTGCCGGCACGCGGGCATATCGGCATCTTCAACCGCTCATATTACGAGGAGGTGCTCATCGCTCGGGTGCATCCCGAAATTTTGCAGGCGGAGGGATTACCGGCGGAGCTGCTTGAGGGTAAAAAATTGTGGGAACACCGGTTTCGTTCCATCAACGACCTTGAAAAGCATTTGTACAGCAACGGCACGCGGGTTCTCAAATTTTTCCTGCACCTGTCCAAGGAGGAACAACGCCGTCGGTTCCTGGAACGCATCGACAACCCGGAAAAAAATTGGAAGTTCAGCCCGGCCGATCTCACGGAACGAAAATTCTGGAAGGAATACATGCAGGCGTACGAAGCCTGTCTGGACGCCACGAGTTCCGACCATGCGCCGTGGTTTGTGGTTCCGGCCGATGACAAGATCAACGCCCGCCTCATCATCTCAAAAATTGTTCTCGAGACCTTGAAAGGACTTAAGATGAATTACCCGGAAACGAGCAAGGCCCGCCGCAAGGAATTATTGGCGATCCGCAAACAGCTCGCGAAATGATTGGGATCGCGCTGGTTGGAATTAATTTGGTGCCTCGACCCGCCGGTCGGCCGGTTTAACGATTTCGGATTGTCCACGCGGTAGAAATTGCAGGCATGAATTAGTGGATATGCTCCGGTCGAAAACCGATTCCCACCATCCGCGCCGGCAGTGAGCGCAGGCGGGGAAAGGTTTCCAACAGCCGCATCGGCCAGGGTGGCGAAATCATCTGTGCCGAATCAAAGATACGCTCGAGCAGATGCCGGTGCATAAAGACCTGCATCTTTTGCGTCAGCCGCGCCGGTTTTTCACGCCGTCTTTGGACCGATTGCAGATCGGTCTCGCGAAGTTGGCCGTTAAGGAGTTTTTGCGCCAGCAGATTTGCCGTGGCCACGGCGTCCTGGATCGCGAGGTTGATGCCGACGCCGCCGACGGGCGACATCGCGTGTGCCGAATCTCCAATGCACAGGAGTCCGTCGCGATGCCATTGGCGCAAGTGATCCACCTTGACGGACAGGAGCTTCACATCATCCCAACTTTTTAGCTCGTCGATGCGTCCGCTTAAGAACGGCGCGCAACGCCCGATTTCTTCGCGAAACGCGTCCAGTCCGGCCGCCTTTCTTTCGTCAAAACTGCCTTTGCGGATGACGAAGGCGCATTGCCAGTAATCCGCCCGATCGATCAAAACCATGAATTGCCGGATGCCGACAAAACCGAAGGCCTGTGCCGGATCATCCGCATGCTTGGGCAACCGGAACCAGAGCACGTCAATCGGCGCTCCGGAATCAATCACTTCAAGTTCCGCGCGGGCGCGAACGGTGGAACTGCGCCCATCGGCACCGACCACCAGATCCGCGCGCACTTCCAGCTTGCCGCCGGGGGTCGCGGCCATCACGCCGGCCACGCGGCCGTTTTCCATGAGCAGACCGGTCACCTCCGCTTCCATCCGCAGTTGGAAGGACGGATATTTTTTGGCGTGGCGGCAAAGGAAATTCAAAAAATCCCATTGCGGCATGAACGCGATGAATTTGCATTTGGCGGGCAGCCGCGAGAAATCGCCGATGTGAATGGTTTGCCCGGCGAAATGGGCGGTGATCTGGCTCAATTCCTGATGCGGCTGGCGTAGAAAATCTTCCAGCAAACCCAGTTCGTTCATCAACTCCATGGTCGAGGGGTGAATCGTGTCGCCCCGAAAATCCCGGAAGAAATCCTTGTGCTTTTCCAGCACCATCACTTCCACGCCGGCGCGCGCCAATAAAAAACCCAACATGACACCCGCCGGGCCGCCGCCAACGACGCAACAAGTCGTCCGCTCCGCACGTGTCGGGTTGGTGGAAATGTCATTCATGATTGTAAACTAGACCTCAGGCTATTTTAGTCAATCAGCGGAACAACCCGGCAGTCAGTTTGACTGGTCTGCCCGTTTCCGGGCATATCCGAACCTACCCCCATTTGGGGGTATGGACGAGGATTGAAATGGGAACGAAAATAGGGGGAGACACCACGGTTGGCTCCTGCACTACTTGTTGTTTTGCAGGGGAGTATCACAAAACTGGATGATTCGCCGGTGGTGTCGATGAAGGATTTGAAGTAATCTTCGAACTTACATATCGCGAAATTGTGCCGCTTTGACCGTCCCCGCCATATAAGAGGAATATCAGAAAGTCCATTGAAAACACCGGCCGGATTTGAGTAAATCCTCAAGTCCACCAAAGTGCTTTCAGTTGAACCCCCAAAATCCCCACCTTCAGATGAATACCCAGTTCCAAAACCGGTTGAAATGGCAGCAATGATTCGCGATGGTGATTTATAGCGTATTGTGATCCGAATGAAGACAATTTTATTGCTGGTGATAACGATAGTTTTTTTCTGGCGTTTGACCAGCGAGGCGCAAACCATCTATTCCAACGCCTTTAACGGAGGAGCGTCGGCCACGATCAGTGGAACCGCGCCGACGGTTGCCACCAACCTGCTGGGCGGTTCCAGCGGGGCGCAATGGATTTGCACAACCACGAACGGCGTGAGCGCCACCGTTTTTGGTGACGGCACCATTGATACCAATCCCGGATGTGCGCTCCTGCCCTTCACCCCGCTGTCCGGATGCATTTATTTCATGAGCGCATCGGTCACGCTGCCCACGGGCATGCCCAACTGGGTGGCGATGGGATTTACGGGGCTGGCAACCCAGACCAATAACGCCACTGGAAATTATTGCCGGTTCACGGACAATCCCCCGGGCGGCTATGCGTGGATGGGGATCAGGGCCAATGTTACTCAAGGCGTGTATGCCGGGCGGGGAACAGCATTGCCACTCGGCAACACCACCATGATTCCTGCGGGCACCACCAATCTGACGATCGTTTTAAATACCGTCAGCTCGCCATGGACGGTGTCGGCATATTTGGGGGGCACCATCGTGGGCACCAACGTTCTGGGCGGCACGCAAATGGGCACCAACTTGACATATGGTTCGAATCCCGCCATCGCGTATGCCGGGATCGGCCAGACCAGTTTCGCCGGGCAATCCGCTGCCGGAATCCAATGGAATTACTGGACGCTTTCCGTCACCCAGTTGGTGACCTCAATTACTCCCGCTGGTTACGGCTACTGGGCGGCACCCGCCGCCACCGGCACGGGCGATGGTTCCACTTCGGCAAACGCGGCCGGTTATCAGAACGCCAGCTTTTGGAACACGGTCCAAAGCCAGCTCCAAAACAGCAATGTCACGGTCAATTTCCTTTCCGGCAACTACAGCGCCAATACCATGGGTTTCACGAACGTGGGCAACCCGCTGCATCAATTGATCCTCACCGCCGTGACGCCGCAGGGCGCGGTCTTCAACCCCAGCGCCAATCCTACGATCCAGTTCGTCGGCTCGCAAAACATTGAATTGAACGGATTCTATTTCACGGGTCCGGTGTCCTATTGGGCGGTTTATTGCATCCCTAATTTTCTGAATCCGTGCCGGAACATCGAAATCAACAATTGCTGGTTCTGCAATCTGACAAATGCCTATTACGCGGCCATCGGATTGCTCAACGGAACAAGAAGCGTGCAGGTCTATAATTGTAATTTTACGAACATCCCCTTTGGCGATCATGCCCACATGATCTATGCGCCGCATGACATCGAGGACGTGGTGGTGTCCAACTGTATCATGCAAGATTGCGTGTCCGGGGATTATATAAAATTCCGGGATGATTCCGAATACGGCGTGGTGAAGAATTGCACGTTCATCAGCACCGAGGCCTCGTCGGCATGGCCCTTCGTCAGCCAGGATTTGTATAATGAGACGAACTCCGACTCGGCCGGCGATGAATTCTTCGGGACGTATTTCCAGATCAGCAGCAACAAGTTCAACTACCAGGCATCGGGCGGGGCGGGGGTCTATTCCTCCATGCACTTCTTTAACGACTCATGGTCGCCCCAGAGCTTCTATTGCGACCTGACTTCATCGCAGGCCAGCGCGCTGGGCAGCGGCAGCACGAGCTATCAACAGTCCTACCTGCAAACGAACATGGGCATCCTGGCCGCGAGCGTCAAAATGTTCGGCAATACCTACTCGGGGGTGACCGCCTACCACATGGACTATGAATATCTCCATGATGATGCCACCGCGCCGTATAACAACTGGACGGGCACGGTTAACCTGAACAACGCGCCCGATACCAGCGGCACGCCGCTGGGACCGGTGCCGGTGTTGCGCAACGGCAATTTTGACAAGCAGGGAATGCTGACGACGCCGATTTCCACCGGCGACAAGGATTATCAGTGCCTGTTTCGCGACTGGTTTTGCAGCCCCAAATATACAGACATCCTTTCGTCGCCGGGTTTTAACGGCACGACCAACGCGCTGCGTTTTGATGGCACGACCAGCCAATATGTTTACCAGTGGATCACCCCGCCGGGACCGGCGTGGACGCTGGACTGCCTGTTTGCCATCGGTTCGGCGTACACGGGCACCGGGACCAAATTCAAGGTGGACCTGTTCCACAACGACATCGCGGGCAGCAAGGTTTCGGTGGGCGTAAATAACAGCGGCCAGTTTGGCATCTACAACGGCGGCACGTTTACGATTTTGTCCGGGCTGGGCACGGTCGCTTTCTCCGTGGATAATAACGGCAACGGCAACTACACCGACCCTGGCGACACCCTGAACGTTTATCGTCTGCGCATCGTGGGCAATTACAACGCCGCGACGCCATCCGTAAACATTTACACCAGCGACGCCAACAGCACGGTTTTGGATCATCAAGCGTTGAACCAAGCTCATTGGGTCAACGGCACGCCGGCCAGCGGTCAATCCGCGCCGGAGACGGTCGCTTTTTACAACTATACGGCGCCGGTGGTGTTGGATCAGGTGGCCCTGGCCAGCGGGTTGGGGGAACAGGCGCCGGTGATCACGAACACGGTGGTGGGCGGCGGGAAGGTGATCCTCGCGGGCACGAACGGTTTTGCGGGGGACAACTGTTATGTGTTGAGCACGACAAATCTGACGACGCCGGCGGGCAGCTGGACCTATGAAGCGACGAACACCTTCACCGGCAACGCGTTCTCGTTCACCAACACCCTGACACCCGGCCTGGCACAGAAATTTTATATGTTGAAAATTCAGTGATTCAGGATTCAATGAACAAGCGATGAGAAAAGGGCCGACATATCTGCCGCCGTCCGGATTGGCGGCGAAGAAACGCGGGATGATCTGTTTTTGCATTTTGCTGGCGTGGCTGGCCTGGCCGGCGGCCTTGCGCGCCACCGTTGCGCCGGACGGATTGCTCTGCGATCTGCTGGAGCATCCGGAAGAGACCGTCATCGCCGACCCGACACCGAAGTTTGGCTGGATTTACCAGCCGTCGTTTCGCAACGACCTGCAGACGGGCTATCACCTCATCGTGGCTTCCAGCCGGGAACTGGCAGATGAAGGCAGCGGCGATGTCTGGGATTCCGGCTGGGTCAGCAATGCCATTTCGATCAATGTTCCTTACGTCGGCGCGCCGCTGGCCGTCGGCGCTGATTTTTTCTGGCGCGTGCAAACGGCGGACAGCACGGGCCAACACGGTCCGTTTTCCGCCGTGCAACATTTCATCACCGCCCCGGCCACCAACGCTTTTGCCGGGCGTTATCCGTTGAGATTCGTGGCCGCCGCCCCGGTGCTGCTCACGAACACCGCGCCGGGCCGCTGGTTTGTTGATTTTGGGCAGGACGCGTTCGCTTACGCCACGGTACGGGCCAGCGGCACTTTCCAGCCGACGGTCGTGGAGGCCCGTTTCGGGGAGATGTCGAACGGTTTTGCCGTTCTTGAATCGCCGCCGGCGGGAAGCATGGTGCGTTATGTGAGCACCAACTTCGATTTGGCCGGCGAAAATCCCGTCTGTTCGGTTCATGGCTCAACCGAGCCGTACCCGCACGGTGCCATCAACCCGTATGGCTGCGGCAAAGTGATGCCGTTCCGGTATTTTGAGCTGGTCAATTTTCCCGGCCAATTGACCGCCGCCGACGTGGCGCAGATGCGGCTGCTTTCGGATTTCAATACGAACGCCGCAAGCTTCAATTGTTCCAGTCCCGCCTTGAACCGGATCTGGAACCTGTGCCGGAATTCGATGCAGACGCTGACGTTTGACGGCATCTATGTGGATGGTGACCGTGAGCGCAAGCCTTACGAGTCCGATGCCTACATCCACCAGTTGAGTTCGTATGCCGTGGACCGGGAGTTCACCTTGCCGCGTCATAGCCTCGAGTATCTGCTGCACAATCCGACCTGGCCCACGGAATGGAAATTCCACGATGTCTTCATGGCCTGGGCGGATTATCTGCAGACGGGAGACACCGATTTTCTGAATCGATATTACCAGCAGTTGCAGGCTGATTCGCTGGCCTGGGCGGCGGACGGCGTTTTGATGAAAGGTTTTCCGGATTTTCCGCAGACGACGAATTCCGATGTGGTGGACTGGCCCAAATCCGATCGCGATGGCTTCGTGATCATGAAAAACAGGTATCGGAACTGGACCAACTCCGTCAACAACGCCTTTTATTATCGCAGCCTGCAACTCATGTCCCGGATCGCCGATGTGCTCGGGCGCACGGGTGACGCGACCGATTATGCGGCCAAGGCCGGCAGGGTTTATGCCGCCTACAATTCGACGTTCTGGGACGAAGATGCGAAATGTTATGTGGACGGGGTCGGCACTGCCCACGCGTCCGCCCACGCAAATTTTTTCCCGCTCGCGTTCGGACTGGTTCCGCCCGGCCGCGAGGCGGCGGTGGTGAAATTTCTTCATTCGCGCATCGCCGCCAATGACGGGATACCGTGCAGCGTCTATGGGGCGCAATATCTGATGGAGGGGCTGTTCGCCGCCGGAGATGCGGACACCGCGCTCGACCTGATGACCACCAACGGCGTGCGCGGCTGGCTGAACATGATCGCCATCGGCTCCACGATCACGACCGAGGCCTGGAGTTTTGATGACAAACCGAACATGGATTGGAACCATGCGTGGGGCGCTGCGCCGGGGAATTTGATCCCGCGCTTCGTGCTGGGTTTGCGCCCGGTTGATGCCGGCTTCGGACGGATTCTCATCCAGCCGCAGCTGGGCCGGACGTTGTCCTGTGCGCGCGGCGTGGTGCCGACCATCCGCGGACCGGTTTCCATTTCGGTGAGCAATGCGCCCGGAACTTTCCAGCTGCTTTTGGATATTCCGGGCAACGTCACGGCCACGGTCATGCTGCCGGCTGCCGGTGCCACAAAACCGGTCGCGCTGGTGGACGGCAAAATCGTCCACGGCGACCTCGCCCATGACTGGCTGACGGTCACAAATATAGGTTCCGGGCGACACGCGGTCTGGCTGAATGCGGATGGCAAGCCCTCCGCCGCCGCGCTCCGGGCCAACCGGGACGCAAGCGGGTCTGGTGACGGTCTGCTGGCCGGCAAGGACGAATTGTCAACGAAGCAATGACTTGTGCGCCGCCGGTTAAATCACATTGACCCCGGCCAGACGGGGGACTACCGTGACCCTGAATTTTTTTTGCTCCCGTGAAATCGTGTCTTTCAAATTTTGCCGGAGTTCGCGGGCGGTCTTTCCGCTGCGCCCTCTTCGGTTTACTTGTCCTGGCGGCAGGTGTCCCACTGACCCGTGCGGATAGCGGTTTAGGGGCGGACAGCACGAATTATCCGACGATTTACACCGAAAAGCCTTCGGAAGAGGTGACCAATGGGCTTGGGTTTTGGCTCTGGGACCGGGTCACCTTCGACAAACAAACGGTCCGGTTTTGGAATTGCTTTGAAGTCCCCAAAACAAATCCGGTGGTCCGGGCCGAATTACGCATCGCCGCGGACAACGCCTACAAAGTATGGCTGGATGGGCAGGAAATCGGCAGCGGCAGCGACTGGCGGACGTTGAGCATCTATCATCTGGAAGGCACGTTGAATCCCGGCCCGCATGTGCTGGCGGTGGAAGGCTTCAATGACAACGATCAAGCGGGCCTGATTCTGGGCATGCGCCTGGAAACCGCCAACGGCAAAACCATCCATATCCCTTCCGATCTGACCTGGCGCGTGGTGCCGAACGCGGAGAGCGACTGGCAGACGGCCATCGTTCCCGGCGACAGCTGGCCGAATGCCTCGGTGGCCAGAAATTTCGGCCGCCTGCCGTGGTGGACGATACCGACCTCGGTGCTCCACATCCGCGCGCTGTTGCCGAAGCCGGATCAATTTTGGCAGACCCGGACGTTTCAAATCGGCATGTTCGCGGGCTGCGGCATTTTTATCGTCATGTGCCTTTACCTGCTGATCCAGCTCGTCAGCCAGTCCAAGGCGCATCATCTGGTGCAGGCGGAACGCGACCGCATCGCCCGCGACATCCATGACGATCTCGGCTCCAAAATCACGCAGTTGCTGCTGGCCGGCGAGGTGGCGCAGATCAAACCGGAGGAACACGCCGATCCCGGCGCACCGCTGGCGCAGATGTGTGACAGTGCGCGGACGATTCTCGCCACGATTGATGAGGTGGTCTGGATCGTCAACTCGCAGCACGACAACCTGGACGATTTTGTCATTTATCTTTGCAAGCATACGCAGAAATTTCTCGATGCCACGGGAATCCGCTGCCGGTTTGATGTCGCGCCGGAATTGCCGGGGAAAGTTTTGAGCCAGCTCACGCGGCGCAACCTGTTCCTGGCCGTCAAGGAGGCGCTC
Source organism: Candidatus Sulfotelmatobacter sp. (assembly GCA_035485115.1). GTDB lineage: Bacteria > Verrucomicrobiota > Verrucomicrobiia > Limisphaerales > UBA11358 > UBA11358. Next base: position 47,373 of record DATHOG010000119.1, read on the forward strand.
AACAATGCCGCCCGGCATGCACAGGCGACGGAGGTGACGGTGCGCATTGAACTGGACGGGTTGCGGCTGCTGGTCATGGTGGCGGACAACGGCCGGGGCTTTGACCCCAGATCCGTCAGCGAGGAACGCAATGGTCTGACGAACATGAAACAGCGGCTCTCGGAAATCGGCGGCAGCTTTCAGGTTGCGAGCCGTCCGGGCGAAGGGTGCCAGGTGACCTTCAGCGTGCCGCTCAAGCGCGATTCCTTGTTCAAAACGCCCATTAGCGCATGAAACCGAACGTCGTCAACGAGTCCAAACCGCCCGCCGCCACCATTGGCGTGGCCCTGGTGGAGGACCAGAAGGATTTGAGCGACAGCTGGGTGCGCATCATCGAATCTTACGGCGGGTTCACCTGTGTCTGCACCTGCGCCAGCGCCGAGGAAGCCATCCGCGTGATCCCGGAAGCGCGGCCGGATGTGATCCTGATGGATATCCGGCTGCCGCGCATGTCGGGCATCGAATGCACGTCGCGCTTGAAGCAACTGCTGCCGAACACACCGATCATCATCCTGACGGTGCTGGATGACGATGAGCTGATTTTCCGCACGCTGGAGGCGGGGGCGGACGGCTATATGTTGAAACGGTCCAAGCCGGCGGATTTGCGGCAGGCGTTGCTGGATGTGTTGAGCGGGGGAGCGCCGATGAGCAGCGCGATTGCGCGGCGGGTGGTGCGTTCATTCCGGCGGGCACCGTCAAATCCGCGGGACGAGGCGCATCTGTCGGCGCGGGAGATCGAGGTGCTGGGGTTTCTGTCGCGCGGGCTGTCGAACAAGGAGATCGCGGAACATCTGCATCTGAGCGTGGAGACGGTGCGGAGTTATCTGAAGACCATTTACGACAAGCTGCATGTCCGCTGCCGCACCGAGGCCGTGCTGCGATATACTTCACGCGCGCGGCAGTGAGGATGCAGGTCCGGTCGGCAATAGAGCGTTTTTCAAAAATGCTTTGGCATTATTGGTTGCCACGCGCTCTCCCTCACCCTGACCCTCTCCCGCTGGGAGAGGGGACAGCCGTTGAATGGGCTTGTAAAATTTGTCAGTCGCCCTGCGGAATTCAGCCGTGGCCATGCCGAAACGCGGGGCATGTTTTCTCCCTCTCCCAGCGGGAGAGGGCTGGGGTGAGGGAGAATGTCAGTACAGCCAAGATGGCTACAGTTTTTTGACGCTTCAGGACACCACTAAATGCGATGGTCACTTGACAAATTCAAAATGAGGACGAAGGTACAGGTGGCTGGTGTGAGCGTGAGTGCAGTTGACGGTGTAAGGCAGTAGTTAGTAGTTGACGGTGTCTGAAGTCGATCAGTAGTAGATACGCCCACGCCAGCCAATTCTTTTTTTATAGCAACGCTGGTTTCCCACATCTCTCATCGTATCCCGTTCCAGTAGTCGAGGCGCAGCCTCGACACTACACCTTTTGCAGCAAGTCCCGTCCCTAATACCCTCATTTGGGGGTATTGTACAAAATCAGGTTCGTCTGCAAACTCCTTGATATTAATCACCTGTAATTCCTTCAAGGACGGGTGTTTTTAGGATTTGGTGCTGAAATCAACGGGTTGATGAACGCGAGGGGACACATCTTAAAGAAATTGAATAGGACGCCATGGGAGGGATTTCAACTATGGCTATATTCAGTTGAAAAGGGAGCGCGCCCGCCCCGGGCGCAGTGGGTCGCGCCTTCGCGACCCACAATTACGCGCGCGAACATCGAACCGTTTGGTGCGCCTCCCACCGCCCGAGTTCGGCGCGAGGGCGCGTCGAACTACAGCCGGGGCGGCTGTGCTCCCATTGGAAATGGCCCCGGTTTTACCCTGATCGAGCTTCTGGTGGTCATTGCGATCATCGGCATATTGGCGGCCATGCTGTTGCCGGTCCTGAGCAAGGCCAAAATCCGGGCGCAGGGCATCCAGTGCGTCAGCAACCTGAAGCAATTGATGCTGGGGTGGCAATTATATACCGACGAGAACCATGGCAACTTTGCTCCCAATGCCTCAACCGGCCATGCTCATCCGCCAGTAGGCGAAGATGCCATCAACCCCTCCTGGGTGGCGGGTCTTTTGAGCACGAGCGCCACTCCGGACAATACCAATACTGATTTACTGGTCGGTTCAGCCTATCAAACATTCGGCTCCATTGGATGGAATATCAAAAATCCCGGAGTTTACCATTGTCCCGGTGACATCAGCTTGGATCCAGCCAGTCTACTCCCGCGCGTCCGTTCCATATCGATGAATGGCTGGGTCAATCCCGGCAAAGTGAATGAACATGATTCGGCTTATTGGACGACGCCCTTTCAAAAATTTTCCAAGGAGGCAGGTATTCACGGCATATCAGCTTCGGACGTTTTTGTGATGGTGGACGAGCGGGCGGAAACCATCAATGACGGCTGGCTGTACCTGGACATGGATGGCTACAACAGTGACGGTTCAATCAACCAAAGTTTGCTGGACATCTACGATTTGCCGGCGGTTTATCACAATCAAAGCAGCGCGTTTTCCTTTATTGACGGGCACGCCGAACTGCATCACTGGCAGGGGGGAAGCATTTTAAATGATAGTGATCTCACTTGGTTGCTAACCCACGCAACGGTTCCAAATTGAAGGCATGAACATGATGTTGGGAACATCTGGCACATTCCGGTTGAAGGCGCGGCACGCACGGAGTGAACGCGCCGTATCTTCTCATGCACCTCGTAGCAGCCGACGTAAGGAGGCTCATACTTTATTTTATGACTTTCAGATGGAGCCTCCTCACGTCGGCTGCTACGGCGCAAAACTACAGGCTTTTTCGCGGGTGGATTTGATGGTGATGGTGGCAGTGCTTGCGTTGCTAAGTGCTTGGTTTGTCTTTACCCATTCGGGCGAACGGGGGCGGATCGTGCAATGCACGCACAATTTGAAGGTTTTAGGCGAGGCCATGTTCAGCTATGCCAATGACCACGGAGGCAGCCTGCCGCCGGTGGTGATTGAAGAACCGCTGGCAACGTGGGACATCCAACTGTTGCCCTATCTGCCGCAAGCGGGACAATCGCAATTAGCCGCCGCCAAATCGCCGGGTGCAAAAAAACAGCTCGAGTGGTCAGGAACACAAAAACGTTCGAATTGGTTCAAAACGTCAAATGAGACGCTGTTGGTTTGCCCGAGCGATCCTACCGCGCAATCGGACGCGCGCAGTTATGCCATGCCGGGGCATAACATGTATGACTGGCCGCCGGGACCAAATAACTGGACCGGTGTCGGTCTCGTTTGGACCAAGGCGAACATGGCCCGGTTACTGGACAATCCCACCAACCAATCATTGGACAAAGGACAGTTAGATTCATTGGCAATGGTCAAGCTGTCATGGCTGCCTGATCCGGCCAATACGATGATGCTGACCGAACTGATCAATCCGCATAACAACATCGGCCGGTTGGGGCGCAGTTGGGTGATGAATGCCTATATCCAGCGGACGGATTCCTTATGCGACGCGCCGAGTTTTCATTTTGGGAAGTTTAATTATCTTATGACCGATGGCCATGTGAGTCTATTGGCCAAGGGGCAAACCGACGGGACCGATGGGATAAGTCCCAACATTTGGACCATCAATGCGAAGGATTGAAACCCATGCAGTCGAAAAGGGAGCGCGCCCGCCCCGGGCGCGGCGGGTCGCGCCCTCGCGACCCGCTGTTGCGCGTATGAACCAGACCATTGGAGAGTCTTTCGCCGTCCGGGGTTCGGCGCGAGGGCGCGCCGAACTACAGCCGGGGCGGCTGTGGTCCCCCGAGTTGGCGACGAGGCGTCGCAGCCACTCTTTTTTGAATTATGATTGAGGTCTGGTTTGACAAGGCATGGAAACGATCAACTTCCGCAAGGGGGAGGCTGGCGCGTTTCGTAAAAGAACTGCCTTCCAAGCGCACGGGGATTGTCCTTACTATCGCGATGCCCGCGCTGGTGCTGGCGTGGCATCTGGTGGTGGTGGCCAATCGGCCGGCTCATTTTAATAAAATCATGGCGGCACTGGGTTCTTCAACCATCGGTCATTTCGGCTTTTCCATGGCGGATAATACCGGTACGCGGTTGGTTTTTATGCAGGCCGTGGAAAATGGATACGGTCTTTTTTTAAGCAAAATCGGCGGCAAAAGGAAACTGATAGATGTGGATCCCTATACCCTGGCAGGCCCGCTGCATGAAATGCTGCTCGACTGGTCTCCGGATAGCCGCTTTTTTGCCTATTGCCGATATAAAGACCATTGGGAAGTGGTGATTTGTGACGGAGATACGGGGGCCATGGTGGCAGCCGTGCCGGTCACTGATCGTTGCACCCTGGGTACATGGCTATCGCCGGAAACTTTGGCGCTGGCAGACGATGGCCATGCCGTTTTTACCATCAGCCATGCGCAAGGTGCCTGGTCGAATCCCGTGCCGTTCAAAAGTTTCAAGCTCCCGGCGGAGCGGGTGCAAGGTTTTACCCGCTTCGATGACCATTCGATCGTTTGGAAGCAGGGGAATGCCATCTGGCGGTGCAGCGAGGGCTCCGATGCGCCGGTGAAGGTCTGGGATTCCAGTACCATCCAGTTGATGGAGTTTTGCTATTCGCCAGCCGCCAACCGGTTTTTACTGCATGGCCAGGACGCCAATGGCCAGTTTCTGGCCGATCTTTATCCCGACCGATCCAGTGAACTGACAGGCATCACAAAGATTGATACCAGCGAATTGCATCCGGAATCTTTGCGGCTCATCAACGAGGGGAAGGGATATGCCTTTATCTCCCAGATTGGCACCACGAACCTGATGGTGACAAAATTGGACGAGGCGCATGCCCCGGTCACGTTTCAGTGGCCCGATCAATACAGCCATTTTGTGCCCGGCCAGCATGAAATTTTTGTGACCAGTTCCATCAATCACGGGCCGACCGGAATATGGAAATATGACGTGGCCTCCGGCTCCGTGGCGTGCGTGGTGCCCAGGGCCGATGATGCGTATTATCTGACCAATGCCACGGTGGAATGGCACCAGGTCACCAACGCATCCGGGAAAATCTTGACATATTACCTGTATGTACCTCCCCGTCAAATTACCTCAAAAAAACGTCCGCTGATCATGGGCATAGCCGGCGTCACCGCCCCAGGCTTTGCATGGAATGCAGATTACCAGTCCCTTGCCGATTGCGGATATTATTTCATGTACACCGAGCGCAACCAGCGGAATGAGGCTCAATGGGGAAAGGATTTGTTTTCCGCTTATGAAAGTCTCACTAAAAATCCGGATATTGACACAAATCAGGTTTATCTTTGTGCAGCTTCAGCCGGTGCCGACCCGGTGTGTGATCTACTCGTAGAATATCCAAAACTATGGCGGGGAATTGTCCTCCATAGTCCCTTAACGCTTCCCGATCTTTCGCAACTTTCGGGAAAGAAGGTGTTCATTGATTATGGGGATCTCGACCTTGCGATTAATTCCTATTTCAACCCGGCCCGATTTCAGGATCAAGCCGCCAATGCGGGCGTACCGATAACGCTGCTGTGCTATCCCTGGGAGGAACACATTGTCAGGATGTTGCCCAGCGAGAGGGAACGATCGCACGAAACCTTGCTTTTCCTAAACGAACCTTAAATATGCAAAAGGTTGTTTCCATCTTCACGAACTCGGCCGGTGCCTTGTTGCTGGCCCTGGCCTCCGCCCTTTTTCTGATCAACTGGACAAGTCCGGTTGATGTAGTGCTACCGCATGACCCGATTTTCCAGATGCCCCTTAGTGAACTATTCTGGATCATTGGTGGAATAACCGCAGTGGCGGGCTTGATTTGTTTCTTCAATGAACGGGCAACCATATCTGCCCTTATGGTGCTCTGGTTGGGCTTTTGTTTTCTGGTCATTCGTGTCGGACTTTGGGTGGCGGGTTGCCATGGCCTGGCCGGTTATCTTGGAGGTTTTACCTACAATTTTGGCGTGACGGCCAACACGACAGGCGTTATGGCTGACTTCGTTTTCATTTATTTGTTTATCGGCGGTTGTATCATGCTTTGGCTTGGTCGCCGGTTGCCGGCCCCGGTGGAATTCCAAAAGATGTCCTGCCCCGCCTGCGGCGGGCATGTCAAATTCCCTCTGCGCAACCTGGGACAAAAAATTGATTGCCCGCACTGTCGGGCGACAGTGGCGTTACGAAATCCGGAAGAACGGTTAAAATCTTCGTGCTTCTTTTGCCAGGGGCACATTGAATTTCCCGCCCACTCTATAGGTACAAAAATGCCCTGCCCGCATTGCAAAAAGGACATCACTTTGAAGGAGCCGACATGAGCCACAAACTCAAACAGATACAGCATTGGCCGGAACTCGCAAGACAGGCCAACTGGTCTGCCACTGCGCTGGCCAAACAGTGCGGGGTCTCCGGGGAGATCTTACGCCAGCATTTCGCCAAATACATGGGGAGACCTCCTGGAGCCTGGCTGAGTGAGCAACGGCAGCGGCTCGCACTTGAACTACTGCGCGATGGATCATCCATCAAGGAAACCGCCGCCTGCCTGGGCTACAAACAGCAGACCAACTTCACCCGTAAGTTCAAAAAGTTTTGGGGCACCTGCCCGTCATTGCCAATGCTGACCAAACCCAAATTTGGCCAAAACTTGCGAAAATGATTAACAATTTGCGAAAATGATTAAACAAAGTTCTACCCCCCGCATCTCAGGACGTGCTCTAATTGGGTTTGTAAAAAACATGCGAACCAAAAATTCACTAAATATGGTCGACGCGAGGCGAGATTCGGTTCGGCTTTCGAATACCTATTAATTGGGTTTGGCGAGCGTGTTCAAGTGGTAACAGGTTAATAAAAATAAACGAATATGACTAAATGACCCTCAACTAGAAATTATCATTGGCTTGAAGTTGCCCAATCTGGGAGTTGATAGAATTTCCCCATGACGTTTGATGAGGGAAAAGTTAGAAAACCAAAACAAATAAATACCAACATGAAAAAAATACTAACAATGGTGATCATCACACCCTTACTAACGGGCATGGTGTATGCTTGGAACTGCGATATGAGTTCCGGCACCTGTGATGGAAAAACACATCAATGGAACTGTGACGGCGGGATAAGTACTTACTGCTGTCTATGGTGTGATTCATCAGGCAAAGCTACTGAAAGTTGCTGCCCAAGCGATGACTCCTGCCATTCTGACGGTTGCAAAGCTGATAATTGAAATAAACAAGCTGGCGATTAACTCTATGGGAATAAAAGCCCATGGAGTTTTTATTTTCAACCCATTTTCGGTCGCTCACCAAACCGATTAAAATGTTTTGAATCGTCGTCCTAATAATGTTTCCAGATGAAAAAAAACTCTCTTTTCTTTATATTATTGTTCACTGTTCCATCAATCTTGATGATTGCATTAATTTTTTATAGAGGACATAAGGTGCATTATGATGCAGCTGCGGTTGTATCGGCGGATCCCACTAAATCAAACCCGGCCTATGCTAACTTAATTCGGCAATGGCAACAAGAGAGCTATATCAAAATTGATGGGGTAAACGAGGATATGCTTTTGACTAATATCCAGAATTTGACCAACAGTAATTTGAGCGCCTCCCAAAAAATATCGTTAGTAGACCAAACATTGAATTTGATTAAAGCTCACCACACTGGTAATGCTGATTATTTGAAACTCGTTTTGATGCCCTGTGATGAAAGCGGCGGCCAGCCGATTTTAAGCAATTATGGCAATCATCGTATTCCCGCCATTTTAACCCATGCGGCATCCACCAATGAATCTTATAAAGATTATCTGAAAAAACCCCTTTGGAAGCAAATTAAGGCCTCTTGGGATTTAACGTGGTCTAATGAAAAATTGTCAAATTGGTGGGACTGCGTGTCTTTTGATCACTCTCAATGCTGGACTTACAAGGTTCGAACTGTCGCGGAGTTGCCGCCAGTAAATTCTACCAATTATGGAGAATTCGCCGGCACGGTTACTGGGCCGGCACTTTTGACATATTCGGACTCTTTGGCAACTCCACTCCATTCGAATATGGATATTGCGGCAATCACCATGGTTGTGAAATATCAAAATCAAGCAAAGCCTGTTCCTTTGGTGCTGCGTTGGAAATGGTCGCCGGAATGCCACTCTTGGTATCCTTTTGATTCCTGTGTCGGAGTCGTTGGCAGTCGGTTGCCGGATCCTTTTTTTTAAAAATATGAACACGTCCAAGTTTCTGCGGATTTACATCTCGTCGGCCGGATTGGTGTTGGCGTTGGCCGCCTTGGCTAAATTATCGAGTAGTTTTGGAGCCGCCCGGGTTTTGGGTGTCAAAGACCCTATTTTGGGATATACTTTTCGTGATGTGTTTATTATCCTTGGCTTGGTGGAATTGGCGCTCGCGCTATATTGTCTGTTGGGAAAAGACAACAAGTTGCAGATTGCGCTGGTGGCATGCCTCGCCACCAATTTTTTACTCTATCGCGTGGGATTGCATATTGTGGGATGGCACAGGCCTTGCGCGTGCATGGGGGGATTGACCGACCTTCTTCATATCCCTCAAGATGTAGCCGATGTGATTATGAAATTTTTTTTATTATATCTATTACTCGGTAGCTGGATTTCTTTTTGGATTCTAACAAGGCGTCCCAATGTAGCGCGTTCGCAAATGGTTTCCTCATGAATGGACGGCAGCCATGTGGCTATCTGCTACCTTTGGGGCTGACGTTTCTTTGCTTGATTGAACCAGGTTTAAGCCATGGCAATGTAACTATTTTAGGTTGGAAACTAACATTTTTATCAATACAGTGGGTTGCATTAATTCTTTTCAGCATCTGGTGCTTCTTGTTCATTTATTTAAGTTTCTACCTGGCTGATTTGCTTTTGCTTGCGTTGTTAGGTTTTGCGGTCTATTACTTTTTTATAAAATATGTTAGCTGGCGTTCCACCGACGCTTTGACTTTTATTGCAGGGATGACTCTTGGAAAAGGTATCACTTTTGGGTTTAATCCTAAAAATGGATTGATGCGTGATCACATTTCAAGCCAAAATGTTTTCTTGAAGAATGGCTGGCAACTTAAACGCTTTGTACTGTGGATTACATGGTTTTTGACTGTTGGATCTTGGCTTCAATTTTTTTATTGTGACGATTGTTTATATCATGGCCCGCGTTGGATAGGCCTCTGGGATGATCCAAATACTTATGGAATGTTGATGGGGGCGGGGACTCTGCTCGCAATCGGATTGCGAGCAGGAATGAAGAAGGAAGAATGTAGAATGCGGAATTCTGAAGAAAAGCGGAAACCGCCTTCGCCAGAGGGGCTTCCGCCGTCGTTGAAACTATGGCGGACAAGATGGCGCGAAGAGGGCGGAACGAGGATGTCAGCATGGGTCTCGTGGAACTCGGCCCTCCGAGTTTTTTTATGGATTGCCATTGGCATGATGGGGGTAGGGTTGGTGATGAGTTATTCGCGCGGGGCTTGGCTGGCGACGGCGGTTGCCTTGGTGTATCTGGCGTGGTGCTACGGGAAACTGAAATGGCGGTATGTTGCGATAGGCGTGGGGCTCGTGGCTTTAGGCATATTGATGTTCTGGAGCCGCACGCCGGATTCCGCGCCGTGGTATTTAAAGCACGCAGATTTGGGGCGTCCCTCGGCCCAGCATCGGGTGGCGGCATGGGAAGCCGGATTAAAAATCATGCGGGATCATCCTTTTGGCGTGGGTTGGAATAATGCCGTCAGCCTCTATGAGAAAAGCTATTCTCCACCGGAAGACGGTGCTGCCGCCCTCACCACCAACGATTACATGATGATTGGCACGGAACTCGGTATTCCGGCGTTGCTTTGTTTTGTGGCGTATGTGGGGCTTTGTTTTAGAAAGAGTCCTAGAATTCGGAAGATGGAAGCATCCCAGTCAGGCGGGACGCCTTCGCCCCTGCCGACTGCAAGTCGGCAGCACTTTGTGTCCGAAGCAGCCCGGGCAGGCGGGACGCCTGCGCTACGAGCAGAAAGTCAGGAGGCTCCATCTGAGAGCGGGGAGGCAAAGTTTGAGCCTTCTCACGTCGGCTGCTACGAGGTTCAGGGGGGGGAAGGGTTGCGGGCGGCGTGTTTGGCGGGGGCTTTGGTCTTTGTGGTGGCGTTTTGGTTTGACGGGGGTTTGTTCAAGCTGCCCACGGCGGCGTTGTTCTGGGTGCTGCTGGAACTCGGTGCCGCCAGGGGCGGCAAAGTTGATGGTGGATCCCGCAAGCGGGACAGGTAGTTGATGGTTGATGGATCAAGCACTGTTAAGGCGTTGAAAGTTGGCGCGGACTGACGTCCACGGCTACAGATCCGAGGCGGACGGGGTCAGAGCCTGACGGGCGATTTCAATTAAAAATTAAAAAGGTAAAATGAAAGAACAGAGTGGGGGGTGAGGGTTCGATTGTCTGCAAGCCTTTTCAATCAAGCATCTTGCCCGGGAAAAAATAATTCAAAATCGGATGCGCGGCGCAACGGGTTGTTTGGCGGGGTTGTGCTATCATGCAAGTTGCTGGTGGTTCTTTGACATAGCCACGAAGTGGCCGTTGGGAGATGGGAGCTGGCATGTAACGCGGGCGTGGGTCTGAATGGCTCGAATCGAGCCATTCAGACCCACCCGGCGGGCACCAACCTGGTTCCGGGTTAACCGGTGAAGCTGTTTAAAAAATACGCTTACATTCGCTTATGGGTCGGAGAAATCTACGCTTATGTTCGCTTATGTTCGGATAAATTCACTTATGTTCGCTTAACGGGGAAATTTTTTTAACCGCCCAGGTTCTTGCGGACGGGTCCGAGCGGGACGGGCCGCCGTCAGCGATGGGGGGATTTCGGATGCGGATTGCGGATAGATCGAGGCACAGCCTCGACGCTACACCGCTGGCGCGGAGGAAAATAGGACCGAGGGGACGAATGCGACCCGCCTCCGTTAAAACTTCCGCCGTCGTTGAAACTATGGCATGACAAGTCGGCGCGGCAAGTCCGCCTCCGCCGGGCTACGGCACGACAAGCCGGGTCAAGGTTGGTCAAGCATAGTCAAAGTTAGACAAGGTTCAGTGACGAGTGCGATGTGACGAGATCAAACCATGTGAACTCAAAAGAACGGAAAAACGGAAAGGACACGGAGTAACAACTAATAACGGGATTTTTTTGGAGCGGTCTTTCGGATGCCGGCGAGGCCGATCTTAGCGGGAAATGCCTAAGTTTTTGAAGTTGTGCGGGTTAACAAAGTTTTGACGGATTTGCCGGCTTTTGCCGAGCAAAAAAAAGTTCGAATAAGTACGAATAGTCCGAGTATTTTTTGCGGGCACATGCCAGGTGCCGGGCATCGGATTTTCGGAACGGCTCCGGCTTGACGGGACACGTCAACCGGCGCAATCTCCGGTGATGAAAACACCGGGTTTCGACGCTTTGCGATTTCAGGCCTGAATGGATCGGTTCAAAAATGGAGACAAACCAAATCATCCTGACGATCTTTGCCGTGGCTTATCTCGGGATTGCGATCGGGCATATTCCGGGTTTGATGCTTAACCGCATCGGCATCGCGCTGTTGGGTGCGATGGGGATGATGATCTTCGGCGGATGCCGTTTCGTACGTGAACTGGCCGACGATCTGTCTGCTGTTCGGTTTTTTTGTCATCTCCGCCCAGCTCCGGTTGTCGGGGTTCTATGACAAGGTGGCGGCGGGTCTGGCCGGTTTGCTCGGTCATCCGGCACGATTTCTTTTGATCCTGATGCTGGTGTCCGGGGGCCTTTCGGCGTTTCTGAATCACGATGTGGTCTGCTATGTCTTTGCGCCGATCACCGGGCTCGCCCTGTTGCGCAAACAGATCAATCCCGTTCCATTTTTGATCGCGCTGACCATTTCCAGCAACATCGGTGCGGCGGCCACGTTGATCGGTAATCCGCAGAACATGATGATCGGCCAGGTCGCGCATCTGGGGTTTGGGCAATATCTGGTTTGGAGCATCGGACCGGTCGTCTTTGCCATGGCTGCGGCGTACGGAATCATTTGGATGATGTCGCGGAAAAAGCTTCAATCGACGCAAGTGATTCCCGACAGCGTGGGCGTGGAGACTTATACCTACAACCGCCTGCATACTTTGAAGGGCATCATCATTCTTCTCATCGTCATTGTCTTGTTCTTCACGTCGTTGCCCAAGGAAATCATCGTGCTGGCCGCTGCGGGCATTCATCTGGCGAGCACAAAATATCGCACGGAAGACCTGCTTGCGCTGGTGGAGTGGCCGATTCTGGTGCTGTTCATGGGCTTGTTTGTGATTGCCGGTGCTTTTCAATCCACGGGTTATGGCGATGCGGCCATTCATCATCTGGCGCAAGCCGGCTTCAACCTGAACGCCCCGGTGAACCTGACTTTGACGACGGCATTGCTATCCAACCTGGTGGGCAATTCGGCGGCGGTGATGTTGCTGTTGAAGGTGGTCAAGCTGGAGGGAGTCGTCCCGTTCCTGGTAGCGCAGGCCAACAGTTTTGGGGGAAGTCTGCTGATCATCGGCAGCGTATCCAACATCATTGTGGTTCAACAGGCGCGCCAGATGGGAATCACGATTTCGCTTTGGGATTTTGCGCGACTGGGCATACCGGTGACCGTGGCGGCCCTGGCCGGGCTGCTTGCCTGGGTTGCGCTGATGCATTAAAGACCTGAGTCACTACGGCGTATTCCGGTTATTCCGGTTTGTCTTGACCTCAGAGCGGGGCGGCGTTCAAATCCCCAAGAACTTCGATCATCAACCCAATCAAAATTATGGCTGTCCCCATCCAACTCGAGACGAACGTCCAGAACGAAACCTTTGGCGGTGTTACCTACCACATCCAGGGCGAGCTGGTCCCGGCATTGCAGGTGGAATTGAGCAACACCGGCGTCTATTTCGAGCATCACATCCTGCTCTGGAAAGATCCGGCGGTGGAGGTGGCGATCCATCCGATCAAGGGTGCGTTCAAACGGATGCTCGCCGGCATGCCCTTCCTGCTTACCGGCGCGCGCGGGCCGGGGCGCATCGCGTTCAGCCGCGATGGCGCGGGCCACGTGATCGGCCTGCACCTCAAGCAGGGTGAGGGTGTGGATGTGCGGGAACATCAATGGCTCGCGGCCACGGACAACGTGGAATACACCTTCACGCGCGTACGGGGCGCGGCCAATATGCTGCTGGGCGGCACGGGATTTTTCATTGATACGTTTTCGTGCCCCGTGCGCGACGGCATTGTGTGGCTGCACGGCTTCGGCAACGTCTTTGAAGTGACGCTCGCGCCGGGCGAGGCGATCGATATCGAGCCGGGCGGCTGGATTTATAAGGAGCGCACGGTACAGATGCAGACGATGTTCCAAAAGCTGTCGACCGGATTGTTCGCCAGTGCCGGCCAAATCGTCTGGAACCGGTTCACAGGACCGGGAAAAGTTGCGCTCCAATCCATGTATTTCCACATGGAAGGCGGCGAGTAGGCCTTCGGTGAAATGTTAATTTGAAATGCCAGTCGCTGTCCCAGCCCGGAAGACCAAGCCAGTGGTCGTGCCAGCTTCCCGATCCGAGGCGGAGCATGCCCCGACTTTTTATGTCGTTTGCTGGAACGACCCGGTGAACCTGATGGTTTATGTCACGCATGTCTTCATGAGGGTCTTTGGCTGGAATCTTGAAAAAGCCAAAAAGCACATGATGGAAGTTCACGAAAAAGGAAAGAGCGCGCTGGTCAGGGAAAGCGCCGAAAAAGCCGAATACTACGTGCACCAACTCCATAAATACAAATTGCAGGCAACCATGGAGCCGGCGGAATGAAACAGGTCAAACAGACCGGGGATCGTTGGGCATATGAATTGAATGAAAAAGAAGCGATGGTGTTGAGGTCGTTGCTCAACAGTTTTCCCTTCACCAAACTGTTTGCGGCCAGGATGTCAAAAGGAACCCACAATGCGGAATCTTTGGAGCGGGAAATTCTGTTGAACAACTCATTGTCAACCCATCGGAGCGGGCTGGAAAAAGCGGCGAAAAAATTGGCCGTTGAAAACTTGAGTGAAGGGCCGGCGAATTGGTTGTTGAAATTGAAATCGGACGACCAGGAGAATCTATTGCAGATCCTCAATGACATCAGGATCGGGGCCTGGAGGGAACTCGGCGAACCGGAGGATACCTATCAGAAGCCGGAATCGCCCGCCCAGTTCCAACTTTGGAACCTGATGAATCTGGCCGGCTATTTTGAATCGAGGTTGATTCCGGATGAGAGCTGACATTCAGTGTTTCCGCAAACCACGAATTGCACGCTTGCGTTGACCCTGAAATTTGGGGTAGGTTGAAGGACTGCATCAGTGCCGATGTGGCGGAATTGGCAGACGCGCCGGACTCAAAATCCGGTGGCCCTTAAAGCCGTGTGGGTTCGACCCCCTCCGTCGGCACCAAAAATAAAGGAAATGCGAATATTTCCTGACTGATTCCTGACAATTTTGGAAGATGAAGAAGCTAAAATTTTCCCAAGGTTGTTTGGAGTGGCCAGAGTAATTTCGGGGCGTGTTATTTTGCAAGCCGGGTTCTGAATGCAGTACAAGTGAGTCCAGCTCCATTATCCGGCGCTGTTTTGTCATCGATCTTTAACCAGGTCAAATTGCGCTGATTGCAGGTCCCGGCTATTGGGGCCGACAAACACCTCAAACTTTCCGGGTTCTGTTCCCCAAGTCATGTCACGACGCAAAAACGTCAAGTCCTTTCCACCAAGCGTAAAAGCAACGCGACGGCTTTCTCCGGCCTTTAAATAAACCCGTTGAAAACCTTTGAGTTCCAGAACCGGTCGCGTGACGCTGCCAACAAGCTGGCGGGTGTAAAGTTGCACAATTTCCACGCCGTCGTATTTGCCGGTGTTAGAAACATCCACCATCGCTGTAATTTGACCGCCAGGCGTTAAAGCTTTTTTATCCAATTGCAGGCCTGAATAATTAAATGCAGTGTAGCTCAAACCAAACCCGAACGGATAAAGGGGATCGTTCGGACTATCCAGATAGGCTGATTTGTATTTTGCCATCGGGCTGGCCGGATCGAAAGGACGGCCCGTTTTTTTTGTGCTATAAAAGATTGGCACCTGTCCTAAATTTCGGGGAAAAGTGACCGGCAGCTTGGCCGATGGATTATATTTTCCAAACAATACATCGGCAATGGCTTCACCACCTTTGGTGCCGGGAGCCCACGCCTCCAAAACCGCATTTGCCAACGATGATTCCTCTTCCAAGGCCAGGGGACGACCATTGATCAATACAATTACGATTGGTTTGCCGGTTTTTTTGACTTCTCTGATTAGATCAGTTTGAACTCCCGGCAGGTTTATACTTGTCCTCGAAGAGGCTTCTCCGGTCATAGTTGCACTTTCACCCAGCACCATCACAACCAGGTTGGCGTGACTCGCTGCTTTCACCGCTTTGGCAAATTGGGACCGGTCACTTGAAGAAACATCGCAGCCTTTCGCAAAGGAGGTTTGGCCACCCATGTTATCATTCACCATCCAATCAAACACCGTTTCAACTTTATTTGAATCGCCCCTGCCAGCCCAACAGCCCAACAAGTCCCGTTGGGCTTTGGCCAGCGGACCAATCACGGCAATTTTTAAGCCGGGCTTTAATGGCAACGTTTGCGATTTATTTTTCAAGAGAACCATTGATTCGCAGGCCATGTCATAGGCCGCTTTCAGGTTGTCAGCGGTGAAGATCAAATTTGTTTCTCTTTTATCATCGCAGCAGCGGTATGGATCATCGAACAGGCCGAGCATGAATTTGATGGTAAGAATCCTTTTTACAGACTCATCAACCTGATTTTGAGAAATCTTCCCGTCCGCGAGCAGGGTTTTTATGTATTTGAGGTAAATACCGCCCTGCATATCCATATCCACACCGGCGTTCAAGGCCTGGCATCCCGCATCGCATTCGTCCATGGCGATTCCATGTTGAACCAGCTCATTGATTGCCAGATAGTCGGTCACAACGAATCCTTTGAACCCCCATTCGTCCCGCAAAATCTGTTTTAGCAAAAAACTATTCGCCGAAGCCGGGATCCCGTTCAGGTCATTGAATGATGACATAACGCTAAGGGCGCCCGCATCGATGGCGGCTTTGTAAGGTGGAAGATAAACTTCACGGAGTGTGCGTTCGGACATGTCAACGGTGTTGTAGTCCCGTCCGCCCTGGACAGCTCCATAGGCCGCGAAGTGTTTTACACACGCAACTATGCTGGAACCATCTCCCAGGTCATTTCCCTGAAAACCCCGAACTCTTGCTCCGGCGATTTCGGACCCAAGGAACGGATCTTCTCCTGCGCCTTCGGCTATCCGTCCCCATCTTGGATCTCTTGCGATGTCAACCATCGGCGCAAAAGTCCAATTCAAACCGCCGGCGGACGCTTCAATGGCGGCTACGCGTTCGGATTTTTCAATCGCATTGGTATCCCACGAAGAAGCTTCCGCCAGAGGTATTGGAAATATCGTTTTGTATCCATGGATCACGTCATACCCGAATATGAGGGGTATTTTGAGGCGCGTATCCTCGACGGCAATTTTCTGGAAGTGTCGAATTTTGGCGACGGTGTGGGCATTGAACACGCCGCCACAATTGCCTTTACGGATTTGATCCTCCAAATCCTGGCGAGCCCCCGAGGGACCGGTTGTGGCTCCGGAACTTGTAAATAATGCCATTTGGCCGATTTTTTCGTCCAAAGTCATCTGCGCCAGCAACGCATCAACTTTTTGTGAAATGGTGGTATCTTTTAAAAATGTCTGCGCGGGCTGCGTCGTAAAATCGCGGGCTGAGCGGGGCGGGTTTTCGTCTGCCCAGGCTGCGCAAGCCAGGAACAACCAAATTCCTAAAGCCAACGAAACTGCCAACGAATTAAAAATCCCGGATCGGACGATGGTGTGCATGGTTAAGAATAGAAAGGGTCGGGAAGATGCTAGGCGTAAAAATTGAACGGGCAACAGGATTAGCCAAATCAACGCCTACGAATATTCGTAATCAAAACCGGGGGCAATTCGGCGGGCTGTCTTCCGCATCAGCCGGGGAAAAACTTGAACAACGAACTGCATAAGCGCAAACCTGCCGGGACGGTCGGTGCCAATTTACGAGTTTGCGTAAGTTGTGGCTTTGATGGCAGGTATCGTATCATCAACTTATGCCTACAGACAATGCCATCGCAAAGATGTGCCTGAACATTGAAATTTGCGGCTGCAACTTATGAACATCCAAACCCCTATACGGCGACGTTCATTCCTGGCAACCATGGCGGGTTGTACCGCCTATACGCTGATGAACCAGAGTGTTTGCAGTGTGGCCGCAGATACGAAACTCACTGACGATGAGTTTCTCGATGATCTTTCCCAGCGTTCTTTCCGCTTTTTTTGGGAGCAATCCGATCCGAAGACGGGCATCGCACGCGACCGCGCCCGCACTGATGGCAGCGAGTATGAGCCAGCCGAACGCCGTGATGAAGGCAGCACCGGTGTGACTGGTTTCAGCCTGACGGCGATGTGCATTGGCGCGGAGCGGAAATGGGTCACGCGCGCGGATGCCCGGGAGCGTGTGCGCGCCACTTTGAAGTCATTTGCGGACGGGCCGGTGAAGAACGAGCATGGCTGGTTCTATCATTTTATCGACGTGCATACCGGTGAAAGATACCGCACGAGCGAGATGTCAACGAGCGATGCCACCTGGCTTTCGGCCGGCGCCCTTACCGCCCGGCAATATTTCCACGAGGATGAGGAGATCCGCCGTCTGGCCACCCTTATCTATGAGCGAATGGATTACGCCTGGATGTGCAATGGCGAAATGACCCTGGCCCATGGATGGGCGCCGGAAGGTGGATTTCTTAAAAGCCGCTACGACCATTATTGCCAGTTGGCCTGCATGTATCTGCTCGGCATCGGGTCGCCCACCCACACGATGAAACCGGAATGCTGGTATGCCTGGACCCGCGACATGAATGAATATGCCGGCTACAAATATGTCGGCAAATCGGTGCTTTGGACCTATCAATGGCCGTTTGCGTGGTTTGATCTTCGCAATCGCCGCGAAGGACAGGGCACCGGCATCAACTATTGGGAAAACTCGGCCAACGCCACACGCGCTCATAAAGCCTTCTGCATTGATCTGGCAAAAAGATTTCCAGGTTACTCCGAGAATATTTGGGGCATTACCAGTTCCGAAAGCGCTCACGGATACAAAGCGTGGGGCGGGCCGCCTGCGCGTCCGAGCATAGACGGCTCGGTGGTGCCCTGCGCCTCGGCCGGTTCGCTTATGTTCACCCCGGACATCTGCCTCCCCGCGCTTCGTGCGATGAAGGATCAGTTCGGCGACAAGATCTATGGGCGGTATGGATTCGCGGATGCATTTCATCCGACCAATGGGTGGGTCTGCCCCGATGTCCTTGGCATTGACGTAGGTATCACGCTGCTTGCCTGCGAAAACATGCGCTCCGGCAACGTCTGGAAATGGTTCATGGCCAATCCCGAAGCGCAACGCGCCTTGGTGCTCGCAGACCTTCAGCCAATCTCCTCTGGGACCGACGCTCAAAAATCCGCCTCAAAAACCGGCTCATGAAATGGGGTAGTGGGTCAATTTGGTAGGGACGGCGCGCTGCGCCGTCCGCGCCCGTATAGCGGGCGCAATGAACGTGGTAAGATCCGCTGTTTTGCCCATCCCTTCCGGCGGCTTTACCGCCGGGGACAGCGCAGCGCGCTGTCCTTACCAACCAAACTGGCCCACTATCTGAAGTTGATCAGTCTGACGGCTTCCCAGGCGACACGATACCCGCCCGCATGGCAACTGAAACCGCGCCCGCCACAGACTGGACGTGCAGCTTGCGATAAATGCAGCGGATTACGTAGTCGAGGGTATGAGAATTGATGGAGAGATCGTTCACGATTTGTTTGCGTGGCTTGCCCTCGGCCATGCACCGAAGAACATCCTTTTCCCGGTCGTTCAGCCGATGATCTTCAGTTTGGGAAACTTTACCTGCCGGCTGGTTGGTCAGCATTTCGAGCACCCGTCGGGCGATGCGTGGAGTCATGACGGAACCCCCGCCATGGACCTGGCGGATGGCATCGGCGATTTCGGCCGGTTTGATGCGTTTAAGCAGATAGCCACATGCGCCAGCTTTTAGGGCCTCGAAAATAAGATCCGTCTCGGCGTACATGGTGAGCACCAGACATTGGACGTTTGGGCAGCAGGTTTTCAATTTCCGGATCAACTCCACACCGCTCATGCCGGGCAACCTTAAATCCACAAGGGCCACATCCGGCGGCATCCGGGGCATGGACCTCAGCGCCTCTTCGGCCGACGAATAAGTGCCAATACATGTCAGGCCGGGCGTGTCGTTAATCCATTTCCCCATTTCCACGGCCACCGGCAGGTTGTCTTCGATGAGGCTGACTTTGATTTGCATGCTTTGAGGTATTTGAAAGGGGGTTAGCGATGGTTGCCCATGGTCAAAGTGAAACGGACACACGTGCCGCGACCGCCGTCACCGGGCCCGATCTCGCAACGGCCGCCAAGTTCCGCCAGGCGCTGTCGCATATTATTCAGGCCACTGTGATCATCATCGCGGGGAGGTTCTCCAGCCAGCCCGGAGCCGTTGTCACTGATTGAAATTTCCACGTTTCCGTGTTCTTCGCGAAAGCAGAGCCGGACGGAAGTGGCACCGGAATGTTTGACCACATTTTGCATCGCTTCTTTCGTGGCCATCAACAATCCATGCCGGACCGTGAGACCCAGGGGGCGGTCCGGTGTCCCGACGTGGATATCCAATGCACAGTCAATGCCGGCGGCCTGAAGATAGTTGGGAGCATAATCGCAAAGATGATCGGCGAGACTGCCGATCGTGTCGTGCTGCGGATTCACGGCCCAAACGATGTTGTCGAGTGCAGCCACTGCCGAGCGGGCATTTTCGGCGAGTCGTTCGAGCGGGTTGCCAGGTGTGATAGCGGAAGGATTGGTTTCCCGCAAAGTGCGATCGGCCAACAGCGCAATGTAGGTGAGGCGCGCACCCATCTCATCATGCATATCCCTGGCGATCCGCAGGCGCTCGCGGTGCAGTTCGAGGTGTTGTTCTGCCAGTGCGAGGTTTCGTTTTATCCGCCAGCCGTAAATCCACCACCAGACGACGGCGGTCAGGGTCCCGGCAGCTCCGGCAACGATCACCAGCACATATGGATTCCGCCACCACAGCCGGGTGGTTTGAAAAGTTAGCGACTGGCCGGATTCGTCCCACACGCCGTCGGTATGCTGCGCCTGGACTTGAAGTTCAAATGTTCCAGGGGGCGGCGGGGGAGCCAATTCGACATTGCCGCCCGGGTCGGTTTCCCGCCAGGAATCAGACCATCCGGGGATGCGCCAGCGATAGGTTAGCAGGGTGGGGATAATTCCCGACTGATGGCTGGCAATGGTGAATGCGAGCTTACGGGTGCCGGGTGGCACGACAATTTTCCGGTTTACCTTCAAGCTGACGTCATCAGCGAGCCAATCCTGCGCCTGCGGATGCAAAGAGGGATAAACCTCCAGCTCCGCAATTTGCGGCTGCATAGTTTGGCCGGGCTGGTTGTAGATGCGGATGGCGCGGCCGGAAAAGGTTCCCACGCCGTCTCGTTGACGAATGACATCGACGTCGCTGGAAGGATGTGAACCGTCCAGGTGCATTCTGGCGTTCCATTTTGTCAGACGCCGGGTTTCTTTCGAATCGACAAGCACGTCAATGGAATAAGCACTAAGCCGGTTGGAATCCCCCCCGTCGCGGCGTCCGCGCACGACGATGTGATCAAGAGCGACCTCCTGCCCCAGATCCAACGTAAAATAAAAACTGTCCCCGTTCAGGCTCGGGTCCGGGTGCGAGTAGGTGCTGATAAATCCGTCCGTCAGATTTTTCGTAGGCAGGTTTGCCGGCACGATGCCTGAATTATAGACTTGGCAGCCCAGGGCGATATTGCTTGAGTGAAGGGGCTCGGCTTCCACTTCAAATTCAGTAAGCAGAAAATTTCCATCCGGACCGCGCCCGATTGAAGGAGGCAGCCGGCCCTCACGATTTGAAAGCGAGTTGAGACGCAGTCGAAACCCCGTGATTCCTTTAAATGGCGCCCGTGCCCGCAAAGTGACGACGACGCCTGGATGGCTGGCATTGAGTCGAATGGTCCGGCCTGTGATTCTGATCAAGTTGGTGTCATTGGCCAGAGCCAGTTCCGGCAACAGCGGCACCCAACGACTCTGCAGGGTCGGGTTTTCGTCCGATGTGACGGAGACGCCGAAATCTGCCAGGTACGATGGCGCCGTCTGATCAAGGAAGGAGAATTGAAGCTGGTACAGCGTGGCCGAAACCGGTCGGTCGGTTGCAAACACGGCGAATTGTTCCTGGAAC
>DATHOG010000120.1:0-15065 GCA_035485115.1 Candidatus Sulfotelmatobacter sp.
AAAGCCTTGCGTTCTGGATCAACCCGCAAATCAATGCATCGTTTGAATACGCCGTGCGGCTGATGGAGCTGCCCCAGGGCATGTTCGGGATCTCGCTCGCAACGTATTTGCTGACCTCGTTGAGCGGACTGGCGATTGACAAAAATTATCCCGAATTCCGCCTGCAACTGCGGCATGGCATCAGCTCCCTCGTATTCGTCAATCTTATCGCTGCCATGCTGCTCGTGGTGCTGGCTGAACCGATCATGCGCCTGCTTTTTGAACGCGGACAATTCACCGCCGCCTCGACCGAACGCGCGGCGTTTGCGCTCGCCTGCCTTGCGCCCGGACTGGTGGCGTTTTCAACCGTCAATGTACTGGCGCGCGCATTTTACGCGCTCGGCGATACGCAGACACCGATGAAAATCAGCCTTGTCTGCCTCGCGTTGAATTTGATGCTCGCGGCGATTCTCATCGGGCCGCTGAGACAGGGCGGACTCGGCATCGCCAACACGGTAACTTCCGTCTTCAATGTCACGCTGCTGCTGTTCGCCTTGCGGAAAAAACTCGGCAAGCTGGAAATGCAACCGCTGCGCGACACCCTCCGGATCCTGATACCGGCGACGCTGGTTGCCGGCCTCATCGCGTGGGGCGGCTGGCGGGTCTGGGAAAAACAGATCGGCCACGGAAACGTGGTCCTGGAAATCGGCGCCGTGTTCGTGCCGGCGGGAATCGCCGGCGGGGTCTATCTGCTCATCGCCCTCGCGACCAAGGTTCCGGCGGCGAAGGAGATGATGGATTTCGCGCTGACGAAATTCCGGCGCTGAATCACCTGGCGGTGTCCTTGCCCCAGCCAAAAAGCTGCTTGTCCTTGATGACCTGCACGATCGCGGGCGGCACAAGGCGCGCGACGGATTCGTCGCTCGCATGGATTTTCGCCAGCACTTCGCCGGAATAAATTTTCAACGCGTCGGCATCGTAGTTGGTGATGTCCACAATGAACTGGTTGTCCACCAGGTGCTGGTACAAATGTTTCAGATGCGGCGCGATGTCGAGATTCTGCACGGTCGTCAACTTGCCGGTCTTTTTATCGAGCGAAGGATAGACGTAAAGCTTTGCGCCGTTCTTGAAGAGCTGGCCGAGCGATTCCATTAGGCCGCCGGGCAGGTCGGTATAAAATTTCTCATCCAGCACGTCGCGCAACCGCACGAGGCCGATGGGCAGCCCGATCGCCTTTTGCGTATGGCGGGAGAGATACGTCACCAACCGGTGGTAGCGGAGAAAATTGGAGATCAACACCGGCTTGCCGAGCGCGCCCAGCGTGTCCACGCGGTCCAGAAAGTCGCGATGATCGATCGCGTTGTCCACCTGCAGCTGGCGCAGCGTCATCTCGAACATCGCCACCGGCGTCTCGCCGGCCAGCGCCGGTTCCTTCAGGAACATTTCCTGCGCGCGCTCCATCATGTCGAGCATGGGGTTCGTGAGCGGACGAAAACTGCCGCGTTCAAGGAGGACGGCCTTTTTGTAAAGCAGTTCGCTCGGGATGACCGTCTCGCCGTTCGCGGTGAACAGCGCCGCCTCGGTGAGCCATTGCTCGACGAGTTGCAGGGCCATGAGCCGGTTGTCCACCTGAAGGAACGCCGGCCCGGAAAACTTGATCATGTCCACCTCGACGCGCTGATTCGTCAAGCCATCCAGCAGCGAGCCGATGATTGCGACGGGGTCGGTCGTGTAATAAAACGCGGCGTGGAGGAGGTTCACACCGAGCACGCCGACGGCTTCCTGCTGGCGCGGCGTCTCCCAGTCAAGCGTGCGGCAGTGGATGATGATCTGCGACGGTTCGGCCTGCGGCACGGTCTGGAATTTCACCCCCAGCCAGCCATGGCCGCCTTCGTCGCCGGCCTTGGAAACGTGCTTGGTCGCGATCGTGTCGGCATACGCGAAAAATGTGCATTTGTCCCCGCGGGTTTTGTCGAGACGACCGACGAGAAGGTTATATTCCAAGTCGAGCATCGCCTGCAACCGTTCGCGGCTGACGTAGCGCGCAACCTTGCCGTAAATCGCGTCGCTCACCGCCATGTCGTAGGCTGAAATGGTTTTCGCCACCGTTCCGGACGCCTTGCCGACACTGAAAAACCAGCGCGCAACCTCCTGGCCCGCGCCGATTTCGGCGAAGGTGCCGTAGCGTTTGGCGTCGAGGTTGATTTGCAGGGCCTTCTGGCCGGGATTCAATTTCTCTTTGATCATTTTCGCCTCGCCCGCACGATACACAAAAAAGGAGGGGAGTCCAACAAGATGCGTTTCGGCTTTTCGCGAGCCGTAACCATGCTATAATCAATCCCATGTATCGGACGCAGGATTTACATGTTAAGGAAATTGTTCCGTTGCTCCCGCCGCGAGCCATCAAGGCCGTGACGCCGGTGAGCGAGGCGGTGAACGCCACCGTGGCGCGCAGCCGCGAGCGTATCATCCGGATTTTGCGGCAGGAAGACCCGCGCCTGCTCGTGGTCATCGGCCCCTGCTCCATCCATGACGAAAAATCCGCGCTCGAATATGCCGGCCGCCTGAGCAAGCTCCAGAAGGAGTTCGCCGACCGGATGGAGATCGTCATGCGCGTCTATTTCGAAAAACCGCGCACCACCATCGGCTGGAAAGGCCTCATCAATGACCCGCACCTTGACGGTTCGCAGGACATCGAGTCCGGCTTGAAAATTGCGCGTAATATGCTTTTGCAGATCGTCGGCCTCGGCCTGCCGGCGGCGACGGAATTCCTCGACCCCATCGTTCCGCAATACATCGCGGACCTGATCACCTGGGCGGCCATCGGCGCGCGCACCACGGAATCGCAGACCCATCGCGAAATGGCGAGCGGCCTCTCGATGCCGGTCGGCTTGAAAAACGCCACCGACGGCAGCCTGCAGGTGGCGATCGATGCGATGGGCGCCACGCGGCATCAACATAGTTTTCTCGGCATCAACGAAGACGGCGCGACGGCCATCGTCCGCACGAACGGCAATCCGAACGCGCATGTCGTCCTGCGCGGCGGGCGCGCGATGACCAATTACGACGCCGCAAGCATTGCGGCGGCGGAGCAAAAATTGATCGCTGAAAAACTGCCGCCGGTGTTGATGGTGGATTGTTCGCACGCGAATTCCGAAAAGAAATTCGCGAAGCAGGAGGACGTATGGCACAGCGTCATCGAGCAACGCACGGGCGGCACCAAGTCGCTCATCGGCATCATGGTTGAAAGCCACTTGAACGAGGGCAACCAGCCGATCCCGAAAAAGATTTCCGAGCTGCGCTACGGCGTGAGCATCACGGATTCGTGCATCGGCTGGGAAACCACCGAACGAATGTTGCGCTGGGGCTATGAAGCGCTGGAAAAAGTCATCCCGGGCAAAGCCGTTGCGGCCTGACGAAGGGATCCGGCCTCGGAGTGTGGCCGTCCCCGGCCACTGCAACATTCAATCCACGCACGGCTTGGAATAAGTGAAGGCCTTCCATTGTTTACGCATTGCAGCGCCCGAGGACGGGCGCACTCCGTTCACGGCCAGGTCCACTGCCAGGGGAACTTCAGTGAATAAAAGCGCGCGGAATTGGTCGGGTTCACAAAAAGCGACTGGGTTAGGTTTGTGGCGCTGAAGGTCGAATTGGTCAGCCACGTGATTTGCGACACATTCGTCGCGTACAAAATGGTTCCGTTCATGCCCACCGGCAGGTTCACTGCGTCAATACGGTTGCTGCCGTTCACCGGCGTTATTCCCGCCAGTACCGCCGGCGAAAGCATTTGTTGCACGGTGTCCGCAATCAGCTCATGAAACTTCGCGGTGGGATTTCCAAGATCATCCCAAAAAATATAATTGGTGCCGGGACCGTTCAAGGCCCAGGGCGACAGCGAAGGCGTTTCCAGCACATCAATCGGTTGCAAGCCATTGCCTTGGTTAGAAAGCGCATTAGTCAGGCCGTAGGCGGCGGCATTGGTCAGGACGTTGTTCACCAGCGTAAAAACATCGGGCACGTAAATGGTCAGGTTCGGGTAACTGGAATTGGTGACGATCTGATGCAGCATCGCGACATAATTGGAATTGAAAGCGCTGATGCGCTGGCGTACGAAGTTGTTGTAATTGGTGTTTTCCAAGCCGTTGAATTCGGGGATGGACGTGACGTCAGCGGCATTGGGCGCGACCAGGACGCGGCAACCTTTGGCATATAGATTGGTGATGATCTTGAAATGATTGGTCAGATGTAAATTGATGGCCGTCGTCCAGGTGATGAGATTGGTGCCAGCAGGCGGAGGATTGTCTGAAATATCACCGACAAAATCCGCATTACAAACCCAAACGATGAACAGACAATTTGTGCCATTGGCCGGGGCTGTAAATTTATTCACGTTCGTGACCAGGTTCGGGCTGTATTGGCCGTAGAACGAGACATTATTGCTGGAGTAGGCCCAGTTGATGTTCGTCATCGAATTCGCACCCAGCCCCTGTCGCTGCGCGAGCAACTCCACCCAAACCCGGCCGTTGCAATAGCGTTTGCCGTAATAAAGGTTGGTCGTGGAGCCGGTGGCATTGTTGGTGGACGTGTCAGACAGCGAATCACCAAAGACATAAATGGACGAAAAGGCGGCGGTTGCGGATTGGCCCGGGCAACAAAACAAAAAAAATGTCCAACTGATTAGTGCAAAACGAAGCACACCGAAAACTTGCCGGACGCGTTTTCAAAGTAAAGCGGTTTTTGCTGGCGCGCGAAACGGCGGCGGTTAACCTGCGGGCGCGGAAAATCAGCGGTTCACCTGTTAAAAGATGAAATGGGTATTTCAAATCTGTCTGCTTGCCTGCTGGTACGGTGCGCTTCAACCAGCCGTATTTGCGAACGGCCTCAGCGTGCCGTCGCAGGACAGTTTTGCCGCCGCGCGCGGAAACGCCTTCGCCGCCACCGCCGACAACGCCTCGGCGATTTATTACAACCCCGCCGGCCTCACGCAAATCGCCGGCACCGAACTGCGCGGCGGCATTTACGGTATTTATCTCGATCCGACCTTCACCCCGCCGGCCTCCGCACCCAATCACGACGACACCTACCGCATCGGCAAGCATTACAGTTTCGTGCCACAACTTTATCTGGCGCATTCGTTCACGAACATGCCGTTGAGCATCGGTCTGGGCGTGTTTGCGCCGTTCGGCGGCAGCCTCAGCTGGCCGAACGACACCGGCTTTCGGACTGTCGCGACGAAAGGCACGACGACTTATCTGCGCATCAATCCGGTGGTTGCCGGAAAATTCTTCAACCAATTATCCATCGGCGCGGGACTGTCGGCAAATTATGCGCGCATGAATCTGGAACAAGGGCTGCGCCCGCTGGCCGAGCCGCTGGAAAACGATTTCCGTTTCACCGGCGATGGCTGGGCACTGGGCGCCAATGCCGGTTTATTGTGGCAACCGTGCGATTATTTTTCGTTCGGCGCGTCATTTCGTGACCAGACGGCTTTCAGCTTGAGCGGCGAAACGGCGATTGAACAACAACCCATCATTTCCAGCACTTCGATTCCGGCGCGCATGGACATCAAATTCCCATTGGACGCCACCCTGGGTTTTTCCATACGGCCGACGCCCAAATGGAATCTTGAATTCGATGCGACTTACACGGATTGGAACAGTTTTGGCAACGTGACCATCCGGCAAAGCGGCTCGCCGCCGTTTCCCGTGCAACAGAACATCCCGGTGAAACTCGAGTGGCAGTCAAGCTGGATGTACGAAGCGGGAGTCACGCGCTACTTCGACCACGGCTGGCACGCCAGCGCCGGATACGTCTTCGACGAAAATTCCGTGCCCAATAACTATTACACGCCGCTGGCGGCGGACCTGGACCGGCAATTTTTCAGCGTCGGCATCGGGCGTACGGGAAAAACTTTTGATTTCGACGTGACCTACCAATTCGGCTACGGACCGGCACATACCGTCACGGGCAGTTCACCAGCGTCCACGCCGGGGCTGTTTGCGGGACAAAATGCCAATGGCACCTATAACTTCATCAGCCAGGCCATTTTCGTTTCGGCGGGCGTCCACTTCTGAATTTCAAAAGCGGTAGCTGACGGAAAAGTCCACGCTAGGGATGATAAGCTGGTATTTGCCGGCGGGTGAAGCACTAATGGGAGGAGGACCCACATTCGTTGGTTCGGTGGTAATGGTACGTTCGGGCCCCATGATCAGCTGGCCGGTGAGCGCCCATGACCAGTGTTCCCCGTGATGGCCAAACCCGATGCTGCCGGTATGCAGTTCCGTATCCGGCACGGCAGGCGTGTAGTAGGCTTCCGGCGCTGTTTGACTGCTGTAAAAATACCCCGCGCTCACAAACCAGCCGTTGTCAAAGTAGCGGGTGACGCCGAATTTGTATTGCCAGCTGTCCTCCCAGTTCAGATGCAGTGCCAGATTTTGATGGAACAACGCCGCGGTGCCATTGAGGCCGATGCTGTTGAGCGAATCCCAGTTGATGTAGTCCACGTCGAATTCCATGTTCCATTTCTTCGTCGGGCGGAAGGAAATGCCGCCGGAAACGATCGTCGGCAGGATGGCGTTGGCGGTGGTTGGCGCGGAAATTCCCGCACCGGTGCCGGTGCCGAAAAGATAGACGGAGTTGCCGCCGTAGTTCACGCGGGTCTCACTGCGGTAATCGAGGCCGAGCGACCATTTCGGTGTCGGTTGCCATAAGATTCCCGCCGTGCCGCCATAAGCCTCGCCTTCGCCCTTGAAAGTGAACTGGTCTGCGTCCGTGAAAAGCCCGCGGCGGATCTTCAGCCGCGAGTAATTGAACGTCGGCCCGGCAGAAATGGAAAGTGTCGGTGTGATTTGCCACGCGACGACCGGACTGAGCGTGAGATACGTCATGCGCGACTCGATGGCGAGCGTGCGCAGGCTTCCATTGCCCGGCCATTCCGTGCCCAGGCCGAACGGGGAATAAAATCCAAGGCCGAAACTCAAAGGCAGGTTCGTCGGGGAATAGGTGGCGAAAAATTGGGGCACTTCCGTGACTTGAAAGTCCGTGTCCTGCCTCGGCCCGACGGCCGGCGAGTAACGCCCGTTGATGCCGAGGTAATTGATGTCCTCGAGCTCAAAATCGAAACCGGACAGTTGCGAGATGCCGGCGGGGTTGTAATAGATCGCGGAAGGATTGTCGGCGGTCGCGGCGAAGGCGTTGCCGCGCGCGATGGCCTCGGGGTCCTGGTTCGGCAGCAGCA
The DNA here is from genome assembly GCA_035485115.1 of Candidatus Sulfotelmatobacter sp. GTDB lineage: Bacteria > Verrucomicrobiota > Verrucomicrobiia > Limisphaerales > UBA11358 > UBA11358. Next base: position 7,217 of record DATHOG010000120.1, read on the forward strand.
CACCGATGGCCTGCGCCGCCTGCGGCAGCATCAGGGCGGCGGACAGCAAGGCGACGGTGTAGAAAAAACCAAGGTTGATGGAATTTTTTTTCATGGTCTATATGGTTGTGTTTCAGGACAACTGCTGTATCGGCACGGGACAAAAATTCTTTAGCGCATTTTCAAAAATGTAACAGCCGGCCGGCAAGATACCGTGAAATCAGCGGTTTTTTTGATTTTTGGCTCATTTCGGCCCAGTCACCCGCCAAAACTCCAAAATCCCCGCTCCGAACCGGCTGTACAATTTTCAAACGCTGTAGCAATTTTTTTGCCGTCCCCCATTGCGTCTTCAAACGGTCAACTTTTGATTTCGCCCCGTGGAAAAAGCGGTTTCGTTGTGGGCGTACCATCAAACTTCAGCCAGCGATGATTTTCATAATCGTACAACTGGCACACGTTCAAATTCGTCCAAAATTTGAAGACGCCGCCGTCTTGCCGCGTGACATCGCTGGTGAACTTCTGTTCCAGATTACTCTGGCACTCGGGCAGGTTGTAAAGTGGAATCTTCGGGTCGGCGTGGTGCGCGGTATGCTCGAGGATGTTGTGGAACAGGATCTCGATCGGTCGCGGCAGCGTGACATGCACCGTGCCGAGCACCTGGCCGTTGTAGTAATTCCAATCCTCGCGCGACTTGAACCACGCCACGTTCGGATGCGTATGGTGCTGCACGGTGACATAGGCGGAAATCCAGTTCCAAAAAAGGAACGGCACGATCAACAGGCAAACCACGTCGCCTGCGCGATGCAGCGGCGACGACGCGCGGTCGAGCCACAGCACCAATGCAAATTCGGCCACGCAAAAGACGGTCACCAGCGCCAGATCGAAGAAATACCAAGGTTTTGAAAGTTTTTTCCACTCAGCCGGCTTCGGCAGGATCAAATGGTTCCACCAGATGTCGTTCATGTAAAAAAAACCGCACCCAAAAATCGTCCGGTAAAAACGTTCCGCCAGCCGCCGCCACAATGGCAGCGCGTCGTATTCAGCCTTCGAAAACGGCGGATAGACATAGTCCATCCCCTTCAAATTCGTCCAGCCATGGTGAAGCTGGTTGTGGCCGAGTTCCCACGTCGAATAGGGATGAAGCGAGGGCAGGAAGCAGATGCGCGCAACCGTTGCGTTCAGCCAGCCGAACGGCGTCAGGCTGTCATGGCACGCGTCGTGGCCGATGACAAACAGAATCGAATACGCCAGCCCGATGAGCAGGCCGAAGATAAATTTCACCGGCCAATGCAAGGACTGCAGCCCATACCAGCAAAACAGCAGATAAAATGAAAAAGTGAGCAGAAAAAGGCCGAAACCCTTTACGGACGAGCGCAGCCGGCTGCGTTCGGGGAACGTAGCGCGGATATCGCCGATGCTCGGGGTCTTCATACTCAACAACTTTGGAATAAAACCTGCGAACGAGGGCAAGTCAACAATGCAGTTCAAGTTTCCGCCGGCGTAAAATGCTTTTCGCTTTGGCGTGGAAAATGTTATTGGTGACGTGCCATGAGCAACACACCCAGCCGCCCGACGACCGCCGCCGCGCCGGAACTGGCCGGCAGCGAGGTCACGTTTTCCACCGCCGAAGGGATGCAGCGCGGACGCGTGCTGCGTGTGGGCCGGCACGTCGCGGTCTTCGAGCTTTTTAATCCGTTCTTTCTTCCAAAGATTTCCGATGCGCTTGACGCGTGTAAAATCATTTTACAGGGCGAAACGGTTTATACCGGACGCGCCGTCGTCCGCAACATCGTCAGCGACGGTCTGACGCTAACGTGTGAAATCGCTCTGGACGAATCTGTCTGGCAACCCTCTGGCGCGGCAAACGCGGCCAATGCACTCGCCGGTTATGCGGACCTCCTGCGTGAGTGGCAAAAGATGCAACTGGTCGGACACGATTACAAGATTGCCGTCGCCGACCAACAAACGTATTTGGGCGACCTGAAACTTTGGCTGGAAAAAATCGAGCTGCAAATCCAGGCTGCTCCCGCCGCCGAACGCGCGGGGCTTCAAAATGAAATCGAACAAACTTTGCGCCCGCAGGTCATCGCCGCGCTCCACAATTTGTTTGAGACATTTGAAACCGTTTCCGACCGCATCGCACCCGACCATGAGACAGCGCATCACGCGTATTGCCGGCGGCAGTTGCACTCGTTCTGGCTATCCTCGCCGTTCATGCGCCGCACCTTTCTCAAGCCGCTCGGCTACGCCGGCGACTATGAGATGATGAACATGATCGTGCGCAATGGCATGGAAGGTGATTCGCTGTTCGCGCGGTTGATCAATTCATACCTGCTCGACCAACCGCCGTGCCGTGCCGTGCGGAACCGCGTAGGATTTTTAAACAATAAAATTGTGGCCGAAACCGCGCGCGTCGCGCGGGAAGGCCGGCGCGCAAAAATTATTTCCATTGCCTGCGGCCCGGCGTGGGAATCAACGAATTTCATTGCCGAGCATCCGCTGTCAGAACAGGCGGAAATCCATTTTCTCGATTTCAACGAGGAGACTTTGCGCCAGACTGAAAACAAGGTCGCTGAACTCAAGCGCAAACACCAGCGTAAGACACCGGTTAAATTCATCAAGAATTCCGTGCAGAGTCTCCTGCGCGCGCACGACCGCCATCGCGCGTTGGCGGAGTATGATTTGATTTATTGTTCGGGACTCTACGATTATTTAAGCGACGCGGTGTGCAAGGCGTTAAACTCGCACTTTTACGACCAGCTCAAACCGGACGGTCTGCTCGTAGTCGGAAATTTTGCGACCAATACGCCGGGGCAAAATTTGATGGAGCATCTCATGGAATGGTTTTTGATCTACCGTAGCGGTGCGCAGCTCGCGGCGCTCGGGCCGGAGCAGGCGTCGCCGGACGACTGCGCGGTGCGTGCGGAGGCGACCGGCGCAAACATTTTTCTGGAGGCACGCAAACCCAGGTGAGCGACGCCAAATTCCAGAGCGCCTACGAGGAACAGAACCGGCTCGATTTCATCGCCGCCGCCACGCTGGGGACGGTCATTTGTGTGCCGCTGAATCTGTCGTGCACGCTGATGGATTTTTTTGTTTATCCAGGGCAGTTGAAATTATTTTTCACCCTGCGTTGCATCAGTGCCGCCATCACCGTGCTGGGCTGGTTCTGGCTGCATACAAAGATCGGACGCGCGCATCCGCGTTATGCCGTGATGTGGTTTTTGAGCCCGCTTGTCATGATTTTGCTGATGACCTGGCTTGCGGACGATGAAAAGACCGGATTCGCGCCCTATGCGCCATATTACGCCGGACTGAACATTATAATGCTTGGCATGGGCCTGCTCACACCGTGGGCCTACGGGCAAAATTTTCTGACCGCCGCCTTTGTGATGGCGATGTATCTCGTCATCTCGCTCATCAAAAAGCACGCCGCGCCGCCGGAAGCAGTCATCAACAACCTGACTTTTCTTTTTTGCACCGCCGTGCTCGTCGTGGCCGGCAGCGTGGCAAATTCGCGGCAGCGCCTGCGGGAATTCACCCTGCGCTTCCAGCTCGACCAGAACAAACGCGAACTGGAAACCACGAACCAGAAGCTCATCGAACTCGACAAGCTCAAAAGCCGTTTCTTTGCCAACGTCAGCCACGAACTCCGCACGCCGCTGACATTGATGATCAGCCCGCTCGAGTCCTTGATTCAAAAATCCGGCCAGTCCTTTGATGCCGCCTCGCACGAACTGCTGCAAACCATGCACGCCAATGGCATGCGCCTGTTGAAGCTCATCAATGACCTGCTCGAACTCATCCGGCTGGAGGCCGGCCGCCTGGAGATCAAGGCCGAACCGTTGCCGGTGGCCGACTTTGTCAACGGCCTCGCCAGCGCCGTCCGCCAGATGGCGAAGCAAAAGAACATAGCGCTCGATACGCACACCGATCCGGAGGTTGGCATCATTCTTGCCGACCGGGACAAGCTGGAAAAAATTGTGCTCAACCTGGTGTTCAATGCGCTCAAGTTCACCCCCGCCGACGGGCGGGTCTGGTTCCGCGCCGAAAAGCGTGACCATGATTTTCTGCTCATCGTCGGCGACACCGGCAAGGGGATTGACGAAAAAAGCCAGCCCTTCGTCTTCGACCGCTTCTGGCAGGAGGACGGCTCGGCCAACCGGAAATTTCAGGGCGTCGGCATCGGCCTCGCGCTGGTGAAGGAACTAACCGAAGTGATGGGCGGCACCGTGGGCGTGCAAAGCCAGCTTGGAAAGGGTGCGACGTTCACCGTGAAACTGCCGTTCAAACCCGCGCCGGCGAGCGCGGAAATCCCGGCCGCCCCGGCCGAGGCGCCGGCCACCCAGTCGGACGAATGGCTCGCCAATTTGTACCGCCGGGCGGAACTTTTTCCGACCGCCGCGACGCCACGCACGACCGTCACCGGAACCACCACGTTTACCCGGCGCACGCAGCGGCCGATTGTGCTGGTCGCAGACGACGAACCGGATATGCGGCAATTCCTGGTATCGCAATTGATGGACGATTACGAGGTTGTCGAGGCGGCGGACGGACTACAAGCGGCGGAGAAAGCCCAGGAAATTTTGCCGGATGTGATCCTCCTCGACTTGATGATGCCGCACAAGGACGGGCTGCAGGTCTGCCGCGAACTGCGCGAATATGCCCCGACGTCCGCCATCCCGATCATCCTGTTGACGGCCCGCGCGGACGAGGAGGTGAAATTTGACGCGCTGCAAAAAGGCGCCAATGATTTCCTGGCCAAGCCGTTTTCCTCGATCGAGCTCCAGGCCCGCATCAAAAACCTGATCGAATCGCACCATTTCCAGCGCCGGCTGACAAAACAAAACCAGGCGTTGAACGACGCGATCGAGCAGATCAAGGAGACCGAGATGCAACTGGTGCAGTCGGAAAAGCTTTCTTCGCTCGGCCGTATGAGCGCGGGCATCATCCATGAGATCAACAACCCGCTGAATTTTTCCATGACCGGCCTTTTCGCGCTGCGCAACCAGGCAAAAAAACTGCCGGATACCGAACGCGCATTGCAGGAATCCATTTTGAACGACATCGAGGAAGGCTTGAAGCGCGTGCGCAACATCGTATCCGATCTGCGGCAGTTCACGCATCCCGGCGGGGGCACGGGCGAACCGGTCGAGGCGGCGGAAGCCGTCGAAGCCGCGATCCGTTTCCTGGCCGGCGAATGGAAGGACGTGGTGCAAATCCATCAGCATGTTCCCGCGACGCAAAATCTCTGGGCCAATCACAACAAATTGATCCACGTGCTGGTGAACCTGATGCAAAACGCGATCGACGCGTTGCGGGAGAAAACATTTGCCGAGGGTGAAACGCCGCAGATCTGGATTGAAGGCAAAAGGGAATCCAACCGGAGCCTCATCATCCTGCGGGACAACGGCCCGGGCATCGATCCGAAGATCGTGAACAAGATTTTCGATCCGTTTTTCACGACGAAGGATGTGGGCAAGGGGATGGGTTTGGGCTTGAGTATCTGCTACCGAATCGTGCAGGGTTATGGCGGGAAAATTTCCGTGAAGAGCGAGCCCGGGAAATTCTGCCAGTTCACGCTGGATTTCCCCGCCGACGCCGAGGCCGCGGAAGATCTGGAGTTCGAGACGCATGGAGAACCAATACGACTATAAAAAATTCGCGGTGCTGTACGTGGACGACGAAGTCCAGTCGCTGAAATATTTCACACTGGCCTTCGGCGAACACTTCCGCATTTTCACGGCGGCCAACGCACAGGACGGCCTGAAAATATTCGAGGAACATGCCGACGAGATCGGCATCCTGATGACCGACCAGCGGATGCCCGGCGAAAAAGGCGTGTGGCTCCTCGAAAAAGCCCGCGCCCTGCGGCCCAACATCAAGCGGATGCTCGTGACGGCCTTCACGGACCTGGACGCCGCCATTGCCGCCGTGAACAGCGGCGCGATCTACAAATACGTTTCCAAGCCCTGGGATCCGCAACAGCTTGAGCTGACGCTGAAACAAGGGCTGCAATTCTTCATGGTGGAAGCCGAGCGCGACCAGTTGCTGCGCGAAAAGATGTCCGTGTTGCGCAACATGATGATCGCGGACCGCATCGTGAGCCTGGGCCTGCTCGCCGCCGGCCTCAGCCATCACATCAAGAATTCGATGGTGGCGGTGAAAACCTTCCTGGATCTGGCGCCGGTCAAGATGGCGGAGGAAAAATCCGAAGCCAGCAGCATGCGCGACCCCGATTTCTGGCGCGATTACCATTCGAAAGTCCAGAGCCAGATCGAAAGAATCAACGGGCTGCTGGGCGACCTGCGTTCCGCCTCCGAAAGCAACAAAAACAGCGAGCCTTTTCCCGATGAAATCCAGTTGCGGGCCGCCATGGCGCTGCGGATTGAAAGCCAGCGCGAATGGATCGCCTCGCGCCGGATCATCGTGGAAAATGAAATCCCCGATTCCCTGCCCGCCATGCGGGTGGACCGGCCGAAATTTGACCGCATGCTCGACCTGTTGTTGAAGGACGAACTGGATATGCTGCCGGCCGGCAGCAAGATAACGCTGTCGGCCCAGGCGGCGGGCGCGGAGGTGGTTTTGACACTTACGGACAACGGGCCGGCGCTGCCGCCGGCGGCCTTGCAGGTGGTGCTCGACCCGTTCACCGTCACCGGCGGGGCACCATCGGAGTACGGCATCAACCTGATGGCGTGCTTTTTTATCGCCCACCACCACGGCGGCAAAATCGAGGCGCAAAGCAGCCCCGCCGGAAATATCATCACCGTGCGCCTGCCGTTCAAACCTGAACGCGCCGCGGTGACGCCCGGCGAGGAAATGGATTTTATGCGCCGCGCGTTGCTCAATGAAAATTTGTGGGACAAATTACTGTCGTCCGGTTGACAAACTTTAATTGACGACGATGCTTGCAAAGTAGAAAATAAAGCCGCGACGATGGAAAAGAAATTCAGCAAGGCTCCCACCAGATCATGAAAACGATCCTGGTGCTCTCGCCCCATCCTGATTTCGCCCAGGCTGTCAGCACCGCACTGGATGCGGAGCATTATCGCATCATCCACCGTACCAGCGTCGAGGACTGCGAGCCGTTGCTCGTGCATGGACTTGTGTCCACGTGCATCGTGGACGCCGATCTCATGGGCGTGGAAAGCGCGTGGGTCATCGAACGGCTCCGCCGGCGCGACGCGAAAACCCCCATCATTGCCTACACCGCGAACAACCAGTCCGACTGGGAAGAGGAGGCTTTTTTACGCGGAGTCACGCATATCCTGACCAAGCCCGTCCGCAACCGCCTGCTGAATTCAGTCATCGAACGCGCCACCGCCGCCAATCCGCCGGCGCGCTTCAAGTCCAATGTGCCGGCGGGCAACACCGCCGTTTTCCAGCGCGCCGTCAGCGATCCGCAGGCCGCCAGCCAGTTTGCCAACACGGCGCAAACGCTGGACGTGCTCCGCGATTTTTCTTCGATTCTCACGCATTCGCTCGACAGCGAGGCGATGCTCAAGCAATTCCTCCTGTTCCTGCGCGAAACGTTGAGCATCAACCGCGCGGCCATTTTTTTGAACCGCCCGGGTTCACCGTCCACCCAGACCGTCGCCCCCGAATTTTCCCGCCGCCTCCGCTCGGCCGCCGCCATCGGCCTGGCTTCCGGACTGCTTGAACATTTCGAGCTGTCGCTCGACTCCGGCATCGGCGCGCAAATCTCGCGCCTCGGCCGCATCCTCCGCCGCGACAGCGATGAAGCCCGCGCCGACGGCGAAACCCAGAAGGAATTTGAACTCCTCGGCGCCCAGGTTGCCGTCCCCATTCTCGATCGCGATTCCATCGTCGGCGTCGCCGTGTTTGACGGCCGCGTGACCGGCGAACC
>DATHOG010000121.1:0-37303 GCA_035485115.1 Candidatus Sulfotelmatobacter sp.
AACCAGTCTACGCCCGCTGCCGCCGCCAAGCCGCCCGCCAATTACCGCATCCATGTGGACTGGCACGGCGCGCAGGGCGAAACCAACTCCCTCGAAGTCCTGACTGCGGAAGGCCAGGTGGAACTCGACACGCTCCAAAAAAATTCCGTGAAGATCAACAACAACGACATTCCCGTCACGCTCAAACTCAATGCCACCCTCAAAGTATTGGACGACCAAAAGGGACAGCTTCAGATGTTCCTGGGCCGCACGGTGCCCTACGTCACCAGCACCAACCCCATGGGCAACTCCAGCTATTCGCAGATGAGCGTCGGCTTGCAATCCAGTTTTATTGTCACCTTCGGCAAGCCCGACGTCATCCAGAGCGACGAAAATGGCACTATCACCGTGCTTGTCACTCGTCTGGACGAGTGACCTGACAAAGAGGTTGCAAAGCGGGCATTTTTGGAAATGCTGTGCCCATGGCCATTGATCCAGGTCTAAAATCATTTCAGTGCGGGCAACGGGCGCGAAAATTTGGCCGCCTCGCCACGGCCGAATCGTCCCTACGGGAATCGGCGGCCTTGCGCACGGAACATTTGGGCCGAATCCATCCGCTGGTGGCGCAAAGCCTTAATCACCTCGCGAACGTGCTGTTCGAACGCGGGCGGCATGCGCAGGCGGAGCCGTTGTATCGGGAGTCCTTGACGCTGCGACTGAAAACGCTCGGTGCCGGACACAAAGACGTGGCGGCCAGCCTGAGCAATCTGGCGAACCTGCTGCAAGAAACCGGTCAATGGAAGGAAGCGGAAGCGCTCTACCGGCGTTCGCTGCGGCTGCGACGGAAAAATTATGGGGCACACCACGAGAACGTGGCGATGTGTCTGGCCAATCTCGCCATCCTGCAGGCCAAGATCGGCCGGCGCTTGGCGGCCGAGCGGAATTTTCGGCGGGCATTGGCCATGTTGGAGACCGTCGTCGGTACGCGGCATGAATTGACAGCTTACACGCGCGCGAACCTTGCGGATTTTTTATGGCGGAACGGAAAAAGAGCGGAGGCCTGGCCGCCTGCCTCGCAGGCATTGACGGATTTGCGTCGGAAGCTTCCAGCCGGCCACCGTTACGTGAAATGGGCAAGCTCGGTTTGTAAAATTATCCGTTCAAACAAGTTAGCCTGACTAAAGCGTGGCGCTACTCTTTTCAACTGAACAACGACATCTGCGTTCCGCCCGCGAGCCGGAACGCGGCGGTGGACAATTCCAGTTCCGCGTTTGCAATCCCCGCCTTGCGGCGCGCCACGTCGAACATTTGCGCGATTTGCTCCGCAAAGATGCCTTCACCGCTCATCCGCGTGCCCCAGCGTGAATCGTACATCTTGCCGCCGCGCATGGCCTTGATGCGGTTGAGGATCTTTTCCTTGCGGTCGGGGAAATGCGTTTCCAGCCATTGCTCGAACAACGGCGCAACGCCGTGCGGCAGGCGCACGATGGTGAACCACGCATAGGTCGCACCCGCAGCGGCCGCCGCCTTGAGGATGGCGGGCATCTCGTGGTCCGTCAGCCCGGGGATGACCGGTGCGACCGCCACGCCCACGGGAATTTTCGCCGCCGCCAGTTGCCGGATGGCTTCCAACCGCGCCGCCGGTGGCGAGGTGCGCGGTTCCATGATGCCCCGCAGTTTCGCATCCAGCGTGGTGATGGATACAGCCACGCTCGCCGCCCCGTGCCGGGCCAGTTCCGCCAGCAAATCGATGTCCCGCGTGATGAGCGCGTTCTTGGTGACCATGCCGACCGGGTTGCGGAATTCCGCCAGCACTTCCAGGCAGCCGCGCGTGAGCTTCAGTTTCCGTTCGACCGGCTGGTAACAATCCGTGATGCCGCTGATGAAAATCTCCTGCGGTTTCCACTTGGGCGAGGACAATGCTTCGCGCAATAGCCTCGGCGCATCCAGCTTCACCATGATCTTGCTTTCAAAATCCAATCCGGCTGAAAAGCCCAGGTACTCGTGGGTCGGCCGGGCGTAGCAATAGATGCAGCCATGTTCGCAGCCGCGATAGGGGTTTAACCCGGCGCGAAAGCCCAGGTCCGGGCTGTCATTATAGGTGATGACGGTGGCGCTGGCGTCGCGCAAAAACTGCGTGCGGGGCAAGGCGTCCTGCTCCGGATCCCAATCCGCATCCGGCTCAAGCACGATCGGCTCGAACCGGTTTGGCGGATTGGCCGGGGCGCCCCGATGGGCCACGACCAGTTTATCTTTTGGCGTCTGGATCATCACACTTTAGTTTATCACATCCAATTCGGGAAAGAGTCTGTCACATCCGCCTGGACAAAGGTTGTCCAAGGGTAAAAAATTTCGGGAGTATATAGATAACGCAAATCGGCTGATACTCCCGTTAATAGCCCGGAGGGCTTATGGAAATTAGCCGGGGATGAAATCCCCGGTGCGACCATCAAATTGTATTGCGCCCCGGCAGGGGCGCGGGAAAATAGCCGAAATGTCCTCAACCCATTGGCGTGAATATGACCCTCGTTATTTGTAGTGAGGTCCGCCGCCCCGGCCGGGGCGGATTCATTTGGCGCAGGAAACCGGGGGCGTTGCCCCCGGCTAATTTCCATAAGCCCTCCGGGCTTTAAAACCAAGCCACGCAACATTAGAAGCTCCGTGTTTGCGTTATCTATATACTCCCGAAAAATTTACAGGCTGTCCTCCGGCTCAATAATTCGTGCTTGTCATGACTTTTGACGGCACGTTAAGTTTTATCTCAGGATTGCAGCCAGGAATCAGCTGCGGCCAAAAATGAAATCAGAAGTTCATTCCGGAAAATTGGTCATGGGTCTCGTGTCGTGCATGACCGTGGAAGCGATACGTCCCTTCTTTTTGTCCTTGGAACAGGTTGGATACAAGGGCGATATCTGCATGATTGTGCACGGGCTGGACGCCTCCGCGCTGTCGTTTCTACGCGCCCGGGGCGTTCACCTTATCCCCTTTAGCAGCGAATACCTCGGTGAAAGTACCCGGCGCGCCGTCTTCGGGCTGGCCCGGTTGGTGGCCCCGCGGAACCGGCAGCTGTTGGACCGGCTGCTGGCGCCGACCTACATGCATCCCCATTGTTCCCGGCATTTTTTTTACGAACCTTATCTTCGCGAATGCGCGGGCCATTACCGCCACATCCTGCTGACGGATGTTCGCGACGTGATTTTCCAGGCCGACCCGTTTGCGTTTGAACCCGCCGACGGGTTGCATTTGTTCCGCGAGGACTCGCGGTTCACCATCGGTACCTGCCAGTTTAATATCGACACCATGCGGCTCGGTTTCGGGGAAAAAATGCTGGCGAAAATGCACGACCAGCCCGTGTATTGCGCCGGAACCATCCTCGGCACCACGGCGGCCGTACAGGAACACGTTTCCATCGTCATCGATCTGTTGTGCCGGGCCAAACAGCGCCAGACCATTGACCAGGCGGCCCACAATGTCGCGCTGCAACAGCCCCGCACCGCGCCCTTGCACTTCCACGAAAACTTCGCCGGCCCCGTCCTGAGCATGGCGACCATGGATTCCGCCCGGTTGGTTCCGGATGCCGAAGGCCGGCTCCGCAATCACGACCACTCCGTCATCAATATCCTCCATCAATATGACCGGCACCCGGCACTGGCCGGACAATTGGTGCAACAGTTCCTCTGATAACAACGCCATCCCTTCTAATCATCCTCATCGTCTTCCTCATCCTCATGAAACAAAAATTGAGGATGACGATGAGCATGAGGATGAGAATGATTTCCTGTTCCCGGGAAGGTAGCACACACTACAGCCAGACCGTCTCGCGCTGGCGCTGGTTGAAGCGCACGGTTTCGTTGTAACCGACGCTGCGGGCGAGTTCGATTGCTTCGACAAAGTACATGCCGACCTCCTCCGGCGCATGCGCATCCGCCCCGAAGGTGATGGGGACGTGCCGCGCGAAGGCGAGCTGCAAGATCTGTTTGCTGGGATAGATTTCCTTGCATTCCTTCCGCAGCCCGGCCGTGTTCAGCTCGATGGCGACATCATTCGCGGCCGCGGCGTCGAGAAATTTTTCGTAGAGCGGCGTGCAATCCTGCTGCGGGCGGATGCCGAATTTTTTCGGCAGGTCGCAATGGCCGATGATCTCGAACAATTTCGATTCCACCGCCATGGTCAACCGCTCAAAATAGACCTGCCACACCTCGAACGCGTCGCGTTTTTTCCATTCGGAAAGCTTGGCCGGATTGTCGATGTCGAACGTGTCAGAGATGTAATGGACGCTGCCGATGAAGTAATCCCACGGATGCCGCGCGGCGAGGTCGCGGATCCAGCTTTCCTGGCCGGGCAGATAGTCCACCTCGAGTGCGAGGCGGATGGTGAGTTGCGGATAACGTTCCTGCGCGAGGCGGACCTTGGCCACATATTCATCGAGCTGGGAATTTTTCATGCGCCAGTTGTCGAAGTCGTCCCGCGCCATCGGCGAATGGTCGGAAAAGCCGATTTCCGTGAGTCCGGCGGCGTCCGCGATGCGCGCATAGTCCACGGGCTCGCCGGTCGCATGGCGACAGAGCGGGGTGTGCATGTGCAGGTCGGCGGGCAGCTGCATCGCCGGAGTGTCAGCGTTCGAGTTTCGGGTTTCAAGTTTCAATTCGCAACCGGTTTGCAGGCTGGACAGCGCGCGGGAACATTTGCTAGCGTCAAACTCATGACGAAAAACAATGGCTCGAACCGGATGATTGTAGTGATTTTAATCATGGCCCTGGTCTTCATCGTCGTATTGCTGGAACTGGTCAACGCGCACCCGCAGTTCAAAGTCGGGCACACGCAGGTTTACTGGGCGGGGCTGCGGCACATGAGCTTCGGTTCGCATTCGGAATCGGTGTCAGCCTTTGGCTCGACGATCAATGACGGCGGCAGCGGCTATTACGTTGGGCCGGTGCGGTTCACCAGCGAGCCCTGAAACCCGCCCTGGCGGCGGAATTTCCATCGGGCAGATGAAACCTTTGCGCAAAGTTTTCGTCTGATATCACATGCTGAAGCCGCTTTCCGCCAAAGACTGGAATTACGCCGGCGCGGCGCACCTGCTGAACCGCGCGGGTTTCGGCGGCACCCCGCCCGAAATCCAGAAACTCGCCGGCCTTACGCCGGATCAGGCCGTTTCCCGCCTGCTCGACTACGAAAGCATCCCCGACGAAACGGCTAATCCCGACTGGGCGAAGCCCAATCCCGAAGAGATACGCGATTATCGCGACAAGATTCGTAACGGCACGCCCGAGGAGAAAAAAGAGGCCCAGCACGAATACCAGCAAAACATCCAGCGGCGGATGCTGGAATTGCGCGGCTGGTGGCTCCGGCGCATGGCCTATGGCCCGCGGCCGTTGCAGGAGCGGATGGTCCTTTTCTGGCACGGCCATTTCGCCACGAGCGTTGATAAGGTCCGCAATCCCTATTTCATGTGGCGGCAGAATGATTTGTTCCGCCAGGAGGCGACCGGTAACTGGGAAAAACTGCTCGTGGATGCCGGCAAGGACCCCGCGATGCTTTTCTGGCTCGATCAGTTCCAAAGCCGCCGTGACCATCCCAACGAAAATTTCGCGCGCGAGGTCATGGAACTCTTTGCGTTGGGCGAAGGCCATTACACCGAGCACGATATCACCGAAGGGGCGCGCGCGCTCACGGGCTGGTCGCTGGAACAGGACACGCAGGATTTCCGTTTCCGCCCGTTCATCCATGACAACGGCGAGAAGACGTTTCTCGGCCAGACGGGAAATTTCAATGGCGATGACCTCATTCGCATCATCGTCGAACAGCCGCAGGCGGCCAGGTTCATCACGGCAAAGTTGTGGAATTATTTTTCCGGGTCCGAGCCGGACGCGCATTTGAACGAGGCATTGGCCGCGAATTTCCGGGCGAACAACAACAACTTCAAGCCGTTTTTGCGGACGATGTTCCGCTGCGAGGAGTTTTATTCGCCCGACATCGTGCGCAACGAGGTGAAAAGCCCGGTGCAATGGCTGGTCGGGAGCGTACGGATGCTGGAATGCTCGCTGCCGCCGCCCCTCGTAAGCTATGGGATGCTGCGGCAGCTCGGCCAGGACCTGTTCGCGCCGCCGAACGTCAAGGGCTGGGACGGCGGCGTGACCTGGATCACCACCAACACGCTGCTCACCCGTTACAATGACGCGCAGTCGCTCGTGCAAGGCACATTGCCGCAACTGGACGCAGGCGATTTCGCAAATAAAGCGGGCGGCGGTGGTGGGAAAGCCGCAAAAGCGATGCAAGGCATTCGCATGGGTGGCGTGAACCTGGGAAAAATTTTGCCGCCGGAAGAACGCACGGACAATCACACCATCATCGCCTCGCTCCAAAAACGTCTGTTTCAGACCTCCTTAACTGCAAACCAGCAGCAGGATTTGCAGGAATTTCTCGACTCCAAAACCAAAATGTCCGATGCCGACATCCTGACAGCCATCCGGCTGATGATGTCCACGCCGGATTACCAAGTCACCTGACGTATGAAAAACGAAATTAGTTTGCAGACGCGCCGCGAATTTTTGCGACGCACGGTGCTTGGCAGTTCGCTTGCGTGGACCGTGCCCGCGTTTCTGGCCGACACTTTTTCCGCGCTGCAGGCGCAGGCCGCCGATTCCGCCACGCAAACCGCCACGGGCAAGGATTCAACCATCCTCGTCGTGTTGCAGATGGCCGGCGGCAACGACGGCATCAACACGGTCGTGCCTTACTCCAACGATTTTTATCATCGCGCCCGCCCGCGCATCGGCCACAAGGAGGATGCCGTTTTGAAAATAAATTCGGACATCGGCCTGCATCCGGCGCTCACCGGCTTCAAGGACCTTTACGACGGCGGCGAACTTTCCATCGTCCAGGGCGTCGGCTATCCGAACCCGAACCGTTCGCATTTCCGTTCGACGGAAATCTGGCAGACGGCGAGCGATGCCGATGCGGTGGAAAAATACGGCTGGCTCGGGCGTTACTTCGACAACGCGTGCAATGGCGCCGACCCCGCCGTCGGCGTGAACATCGGCAGCCAGCTCCCGGAGGCGTTTTTTGCGAAACATCCCAAGGGTGTGTGTTTCAGCAATCCGCAAAATTACCGTTTCATCGCGAATGGCGAGGCGATGGAGGAATACAAAAAATTGAACGACCTGGAAATGTCCGGTTCCGCGCCGAGCGGGGATATGAGCGGGGACGTTTCCGGCGACATGCTGAATTCCGGCGGCAGCATCGCGTCGTTGCCGGCGGGCATGCCGATGACCGGCGGACGCGCCGTGGATTTCATCACCCGCACCGCGCTCGATGCGCAGCATAGTTCCGACGAGATCCGCGGCATCGCCGCGCGCGTGCAAAACCAGGCCGACTATCCCGGCTCGCTGCTGGGCAACGAACTCCGGATGGTGGCCAAGCTCATCGGCGGCGGGCTGCCGACGCGGGTCTATTACGTGTCGCAGGGCGGTTACGATACGCATACGAACCAGGTCGCCACGCAGCAACGCCTGTTGCAGGACCTCGGCGATTCGATGAAGGCGTTTGTCACCGATATGAAAGCGCAGGGCAACATGCAGCGCGTGCTGGTGATGACCTTCAGTGAATTTGGCCGACGCGTCACCGAAAACGCGAACGGCGGCACCGACCACGGCGCGGCCGCGCCGATGTTCATCGTCGGCAACAAGGTAAAGGCCGGGTTGCTCGGCACTTATCCGAGCCTGGCACCGCAGGATTTGTATCAGGGCGACGTCAAATACAATGTCGATTTCCGCAGCGTATACGCCACCGTGCTGGAAAACTGGCTGAAGACCAAATCCGCCCCGATTTTGGGACGGCAATTCTCGCCGCTCGCGGTGGTGTAGGGTGGTTTAACTAAAACTCGGAATGTTTTTTTGGGCGGAGCGTTCTCCCTCACCCTGACCCTCTCCCGCTGGGAGAGGGAACAGCGGTTGGGTGAGTTCGTAAAATTTGTCAGTCATACTGCCGAATTCAGGCGCGGCCATACCAAAACGCGGGGCGCGTTTCTCCCTCGCCCAGCGGGAGCAGCGACAGCGGCTATGGCGGGTGAGGGAGAATGCTATGGCAAATCACAACAACTTTGGCATGGTTGAGGCGGGTAGGGCGCGTCACTCCGTGCGCGCCGCCCTTGGCCAGACATACGACGGCGCGCACGGAGTGACGCGCCCTACCTTTAGCGTCTCGGAACACGGATGCGTCAATGTCATTGTGAAATGCAGCCAAGATGGCCACGGTATTTATGAAATACTCAAATTTTCATTACACACGGCGGGAATTGAAATAAATTCGGGTTGTGCAAATTGAAACCATCCTGTCGCCGGCGGAGCTTCCCCTGGTCGCTCGCCGTGATTTGCGCGAAACGGCGTGTGTCGTGTTCGACATCCTGCGCGCGACCAGCACCTTCGTGACCGCCTTGCAAAACGGCGCAGAGAAAATCATTCCGGTCGGGGAAATTTGCGAAGCGGTCGCGTTGAAGAATAAATTTCCCGGCCTGCTGCTCGCGGGCGAACGTGATGGCGTGAAAATCTGCGCCGTACAATCCGGCGGGATTGATTTCGATCTTGGAAATTCGCCGCGCGAATTCACGCCGGAGAAAATCCGCGGCCAAACGATCGTCAGCACCACCACCAACGGCACCCGTGCGTTGCGCGCCTGCGCGAAGGCGAAAACGGTTCTGGCGGCTTCGTTCTTGAACCTGGCGGCGACGGCAAAATTTTTGGAACAACAAAATTTTAACAAGATCATGCTCATCTGTGCCGGGACTGGGGACGGCGTGGCGGATGAAGATGTCCTGGCGGCGGGCGCGATGGTTGATTTGTTGGCCGGAAGGGATGAACAAAACGCGGCTCTTAACCATCCCGCATGCGGGATTGCGCCCGGTATACGGGCGCGGACGGCGCAGCGCGCCATCCCTACCACGATTTCCACATCATCGGAATTTGCCCGGCGATCCTTTCAATCGATCGCGTCAGACCTGTATCTGGCGATGACCAAGGCGACAAACGGCACGCGTTTGCAGTCGAATCCTGACCTGCGCGGGGACGTGGTGTTTTGCGCGCAACGGGATATTTATGATTTGGTGGTGGTGATGGATGCGGAAGGGGCGTTGCGGGTTGTCGCATCCTCAAATTGATAATGAGGATGAGGAGCAGGATTTTTTTGTAGTCGCTTACCTTGGTGGGGCGAGCGTCCTCGCGAGCCGCTTAAACCGAAGGCTCGCGAGGACGCTCGCCCCACCGGGTTTCTTGATATCAAGCCACTACCGATTTTTTCTCGACTTGGCGTTATGCCTCTTTAACCTCGCGGCATGAGCATTTTCTTCGGAAGCGTTCTGGGTTTCATCGGCTGGTTCATTTTTCGTTACGTCATTGGCGGACTTTACACCGTCAACCAAAACGAACGCGCCGTCAAAACGAGTTTCGGCCGCGCCGACCGCGTGCCGGACATGACGACGGCGAGCGATCCCGTCTCCGATTCGTTGAGTGACGAGGAAAAACTGCGCTATATCTATCCGCAGGTGCGCGTCATCCCGGCGGGCGGACCGTATTTCAAGTGGCCGTGGGAAAAAGTTTACAAGGTGACGATCGCCACCCAGACCTTGAGCATGGCGTTCGACCCGGAAAATTCCTCGGCCAATCAGGACGGCCAGATTCTCGAAGCGGTGACGAAGGATCAGCTCAACACCGGCCTGACGGGGCAAATCCGCTATCGCGTTTCGGAACGCAATCTTTACGCCTATCTCTTTGGCGTGAAACGCCCCATCAGCCATGTGATGGGGTTTTTCGTTTCCATACTGCGCGAACGCATCGCGAATTTTGAAGCGCCGAAAGTTGCCGTGACCGATCCCGAGGCGAGCATAGTGATGGGCATCTCCATCAATGACCTGCGGAAAAATTTGCGCGACCTGAACGAACACATGGACCGCGAATGCGCGGCCTCGGCGGCGCGCTACGGCATCGAGCTGGATGCCTCGCTGATCACGAGCATCGATCCGCCGCCGGAGGTCGAATCCGCGCTGGCCGCCATCAACACAGCGCACAATCAGGTTTCATCCGACATCAGCCTGGCGCAGGCGTCGGCGGATCAAAAAATTGAACAATCGAAACGCGCGGTGGAGATCGAAACGCTCCGGGCGCAGGCGGAGGTCGAGCCGCTGCGCCAGTTGAACGCGCAACTGGCGGATCTGAAGAATGCAGGCGACGGCGCGCTTGAATCGTACCTGCGCAATGTCCGGCTCTCGCTCTACACCAAGGCGCAACAAGTGATTCTGGAGGCCAAATAATATGACCACCCTGACACTTTTTTTCATCGCGCTCGTCGCCTCGTTCATCGGCTTTGCGATCTTGATCCCGGTCGCGATCGGCATCTGCAAGTTGTGCGGGCTGTTCACCATCGTCAACGAAGGCCAGTGCAAGGTTTATGTGTTGTTCGGCAAGGTCATCGGAGTATTGAATGAACCCGGCCTGGTTTTTCTGCCGGCCAAGCTTGGTGCGCCGTCGTTCATCGTTCATTTTTTTGGCAAGTGCTACGACCTCGACATGCGGCTGGACCAGGAATATCTCCGCAGCCAGCCGGTGAATTCCGAGGAAGGCGCGCCGATGGGCATCGGCGTCTGGTACGAGATGTCCATCAGCGATCCGGTGTTGTATCTGTTCAAGAACGCCGACCCGCGCGGTTCGCTCGCCACCAACGTGAGCAATTCCACCGTGCGTTGCCTGAGCAACCTGCCGCTGGACCAGATGCTGGAAGACCGCCATTCCATGAGCGTCACCGTGCGCGGGGAGGTCTCGGCCAAATCCAACGAATGGGGTTACTCGCTCGGGTCGGTGTATATCCGCAAGGTGCATTTCCGCGACGTGGACATGATCAAGCAGATCGAGGAAAAAGTGGTGAACCGGCTGCGGCAGGTCACCGCGGCCATCAAACAGGCCGGCACGAACCAGGTGAATATCATCACCAGCACGGCGGAACGGCAGGCGGCGGTCGCATTTGCTCAGGCGGCGGCCATGCGCCCGCGCATCGTCGGCGAGGCCTTGCAGGAAATTTCCAAGGACAAGGTGGTCTCGGACGCTCTCTTCAACATCCTCGAAGTCCAGAACCTGCTCGACAGCCAGGCCCGCATCACGCTCATCCCGAAGAATAATGAATTGCTGGCGTCGTTGATTGCTGAGAAGGCGGTGCCGGAGACGAAGTAAAAAAGCCGTCCCACGCGGGACGGCTTTTGTTTTCAACAAGAAATTTATTTGGCCGGGGCCTTCTTCTTGGCGTTGACCTTGGCGACTTTGCGTTTGTTGTAGGCCTGACGGCGTTTTTTCTTGATGGCTTTGTTGTGTTGTTTGCCCATAATTTCCCTGCAATATGAATTTTTGTGCGCGCCGATTCAATCTTTATTTAATACTGCTGCTGGCCGTGGTCATCTGCGGCTGCGGCACCTTCCAAAAAAAGAAACCTATTAAAACCTCCGCCATCCGCGTCCATGTGGAGGCGCCGGTCGGCGTGCCGGGCCAAACCCGGACGGTCCGCGTGCTTCGCAGCAACCCGCTGATTGTCACCGTGGACGTCAACCCGATCTTGACCGAACAAAACCTTCTCGCCGCCGGGTTGGTTGAAACGCCGGGCGGCTACGCCGTGAAATTGCAATTCGATGAAACCGGCGGCTGGATGTTGGAACAGGCCACCGCCAGCAATCCCGGCAAACATCTCGTCGTCTTCGGCCAGTGGGGTGAAAAGACCACGGAAGGCCGCTTCCTCGCCATCCCGCTGATCACCGGGCGCAACTCGTCCGGTGTTTTGTCATTCACACCCGATTGCTCACGCGAGGAGGCCCAGCGATTTGTGGAAGGGCTGAACGAGGTCTCCAAGTTGATGCATCAGCCGGAGAAAAAATGATTCCCACGCTTCTCCACCGCCCGCTGTTTGCGGTGTCCGTTTTTTGCGGCCTCAATTCGTTCGCGCAGACGCCCTTCCAATTTCCGACGGCGAACCACGCGCTGTATGAAGTGGGGCATGAACTGCAATTCTTCGCGCCGACCGCACCGGACAAGCCGTGGACCAGCGGCGGTTTCGGTTGCGTGCGCGACAACGGCACGCGAATGCACGAGGGCCTCGACATTGTTCATCTGCACACCGACCGCCATGGCGAGCCCACCGACCCCGTGATGGCGACCGCCGACGGCACGGTGATGTATATCAACGCCAAGGCCGGGCTGTCGAATTATGGAAAGTATATCGTCATCCGTCACGTCATCGAGGGTTTGGAGATCTATTCGCTCTACGCGCATTTGAGCGAAATCGCGCCGGGATTGATGGCGGGCAAAAACGTCCGTGGCGGCGAGGTCATCGCCACCATGGGCCGCACGTCCACCGCCGAGGTCATCACCAAGGACCGCGCGCATGTTCATTTTGAATTGAATGTGCTGGTGAACGACAACTTTGCGGCGTGGTTCAAACAAAATTCCACGCCCGGCGAACGCAACGACCACGGCGAATGGAACGGCCAGAATTTGAACGGCCTCGACCCGCGTGAAATCCTGCTGGCCGAACATAACCCGGCGCATCCGTTCAGCCTGTTGAACTTTCTGCGCAGCCAGACCGAGATGTGCCGCGTGCTCGTGCGGGCGACGAATTTTCCATATCTCAAGCGGTATTCGGAGCTGGTTCTGAGAAATCCCGTCGCGGAAAAGGAAGGGGTGGCCGGTTACGAAGTCGTGCTCAATTTCAACGGCGTCGCCTTTGCGCTCATGCCGCGCGCCGCGTCCGAGATCAAGAGCCAGGCAAAAATCCAGCTGGTGTCCGTCAACGCCGCGGAGGCCGAGGCCAACCGCTGCCGGAAAATCCTGACGCAACGCGGCGGGCGCTGGCAACTGACCGATTCCGGCCGGCGGGAGATGGAGATGCTGATCTATTGAGTGGAGTTCAAATCGGTTTGGCGAATTAGGGATGGTTAGCGGCCCGGTCGATTCTCGCAAAGACGAAAATATTCAACTGCTGTTCCTTCTCCCCAAGGGAGAAGGTTAGGATGAGGGGGAAGGTAGTTTTAATTTTACGACGTCTGCGTTGAAAGATTGGATGCGCACTTTCCCCTCACCCCGGCCCTCTCCCTTTGGGGAGAGGGAGAAACGCTCCCAGTTTATTGGCGAAACCACATTGCACCCTAACTCTTCAGCTTTTGGAGCAACGCGATCGCCGGCGCATAACTTTGCTGCGCGGAAACCTCCAGGCAGCGGCGCGCGGCGGTGTCATTGCCGAAGGAGTAGTAGAAAACGCCGAGGTTATAACTCGCCAGAAAACTGCCGGAACCGTGGACGCTCTTGTATTTATCCGTCTCGCCGAGCGCGAGGCTGCGGAGAAAACTTTCCTCGATCTTCGGCACATCTCCCAGACGCTGCGCCGGGTTGTGGCCGATAAATTTCATATAGAACAAACCACGCACGTGATGAAAATCAGGAAAATCCAGGAGCAAGGTTTCATTTGCGCGGATGGTTTCCAATCCGGTTTCAAATTCGTTAAGCGCCATCGCCGCGTAGATGAAATCCACGATCACATTGGGCGCGAACGGATCGGACGGCTTCATGCAAGCGCGTGCTTGTTGCAGGCTGGCGAAGGCTTCGCGCGAGCGGTTCAACGATGTGAATTCGAGCGCGAGTTGAAAATGGAGATAGGCGTTGCGGGGATCGTCGGTGATTTCCGATTGCAATAATTTGATGTTGCGGTCGGATTTGCCGGTTTCGAGATAACCGTCGTGCCGGAGTTCGCCGGGGACGTTAACGCGCGGGAGGCCGGAGACGATCTGTTCGTGGATCCGGCCCGCGAATTTTGCCCCGCGCGGAAAAATGCGGGAAACAAAGGTGCTGGAGCGTTGGGTCTGGCCGTTGTGCCGGAAGTCGCTGACAATTTTTAACCGGCCGATTTGTTTCGGTCCGGAGATGAATTTCCGGATTTCGGCGCAAAGTTTTTCGTCCGCCCATTCATCGGCATCCAAAACCAAAACCCAGTCGCCGGTGGTTTGCTCCAGGACGAAATTGCGGGCGGCGGCAAAATCGTTGCTCCATCGGTAATGCACCACTTTCGCCCCGCACCCAGCGGCAATTTTTACAGTCTCATCGGTCGAGCCGGTGTCAGCAACCACGATTTCATCCACAAGACCATGAATGCTTTGCAGGCAGCGGGCCAGGCAGCGCGCTTCGTTTTTCACGATCATGGCGAGCGAGAGTTTCATCAGCAATAAACCGTGAGGGCCTGCACGATGGGCTGAAAGCGGTTGTAGTTGAGAACTTTTTCGATGTACGTCGCGTTCAACGTTTTTCCCTCGGGCACGAGCAGCAGGCCGTTCGGCGAATAGATCCCGTTGGCGAGCACCATGCCGGGGCGGAGTTCGTTCAAGTTGATCTGCCGTTCGCGGCGCGGGACGTGCGCGATGCTTTGTGCGTGCAGAAAGATTTTTACCGCTTCCCGGTCGAAGGTGGTGTCGACGCCGGCCCTGATCTTTTCCACGGCATCGGCATCGGAAACGCGCATCGAGGCGAACGCGGCGGGCACGGCGAGCAGGCGCGCGAGCCACGGGATGTTTTCGCCGCCGCGGCGGTCAGGATAACCGTAGCCATCAAAGCGTTCATGATGCCCGCGGATAATGGAACCGACCTGGTCGAGCTGGCTGACGAATTGGGCAAGTTCCTGGCCCAGGATCGGGTGTTGCTCGATCAGCGCGCGTTCGGGTTCGGCAAGTGATTCCGGATTTTCCTGCCAGCGGCGGATGATCTGGCGCGGGATGCCGACCAGCCCGACATCATGCAAAAAGGCCGCGATTTCCAAGGCCCGCTGCTCGTCGTGGGACAACTTGGCAATCTCCGCCATGTGATGGCAGAGCTGGTTCACGCGCCGCGCCTGCGTGCCCAGCGAGGGATAAAAGGTCTGCATGATGTTCACGCAGAGTTCGAGCGAGCGGAAAAGGTTTGTCTCCAGCGCGGAATTAAGTTCGCCCAGTTTTTTGTTCTGCTGCGACGTGAGCTGCAACTGCTGTTCGAGCGAGCGATTCAGGTCCACGAGCTGCGCGTTCATCGTCTGCGTCGCCCCCTGCAGATGCGCGTTCTGGCAGATCAGCTGGTAGCGTTGCACGGCGTTTTGCACGGTGGCGATGAATTCCTCGTGCAGCCATGGCTTGATGATGAAACGGAAAATCTCGCCCTTGTTGATGGCGGCGATGACGGTGTCCAGGTTCAGCACGGCGGTCGCGAGCACGCGCGTGGCAAAGGGCTGGATCTGGCGCGCGTGGCCGAGCAGTTCGAGGCCGGTAAGGCCGGGCATCAACTGGTCGGAAATGATGACGGAGAATTTCCGGCGGCGAAGTTCTTCGAGTGCCTCGACCGGCGAGGAAAAACCGACGGCTTCATAACCGGAACGGCGGAGGATCTCCTTGAGCGCGGCCAAAAAAACCTTTTCGTCGTCCACGACGAGAATCGGGTCGGTGGACTTCGGTGGTTCATCCACGAAGTTCATTCGGATAAAGGGGTTTTACCGGCCTGAGCTACGCGGTTACCGTGCCGCCGTAACTGCGTTGCAACATCTTCAAGTTGCGCCCGGCGTCGTTCAATCCGGTGATCCGCGTGGTGGCTTCATCCTTGGCGCGTTGCAGGGCGGCCTGGTTCCGGCGGGTCAAATCGATGAGTTCGCCGATAAAAATCCGGATGCAGCGTTCCCGTTCCTGCCAATTGCCGCCGGTGCTTTCACATTCCCTGCGCGCTTGGAGCGTGAGGCGGCTGATGAGCGTTTGAAAATCCTTGATGGCCAGCTGGCAGTCGGCGAGCAGGTCCCAGTTGCGCGTGCTGATGGCCTTGGCTTCGGCGCGGGCGAGCCGGTGCCATTCACGGTAGGCGTGGAGCAATTCGTTTTCAGCATTCATGGCAGGGTGAAGCGCGGAGCGGAAAATCCCTCCGCGGCGGTGGCGGTGCCGGTTTCCTGAAAAAGCATCGTGTTCCATGCGTCACGCAGTTCCTTGATCATGGGCAGGATTTCGCGGACACCGGCGGGGGATTTTTTGCGGTTGCTCTCGTTGAGGCGCGTTTCAAAATAATTGTAGAGGTTGCGGAGCGTGGCCGCGAGTTCGCCCCCGGCCTGCATGTCGAGCGAACCGTTCAGTTCGCGGATGATATCGGTCGCGTGCTGAAGATTTTTGTGAACGACGAGATTGCGTTCCGCAAAGTCCTCCAGCTGGAAACCGGCGAGCGCACAGTGGAGGCCCTTGAGCGCGCCGTCAAAAAGCATCAGGACGAGCTGGCCGGGCGGCGCGGTCTGCGTGGCGATCTGGCGATACGACTTGAAGGGATTCGCGGCTCGCAAAGTTTGCATGAGAATCAAAGTTTGCCGGCGAGAAATCCAGCAAGCTGGTTCAAGGTTTTATCGGAGGGATAATTCCCGTCGGCCAGAAGTTCCTTGGCGCGGGCAATTTTGTCAGGACGCGACGCCGCCGGCTGATTTTGCGCGGCGGACGTGAACGTGGTGCTGTCACTCGAATCCGGCGGGGCGGATGCGGAAGCCGTGGTGCTCGCAGAAATGGAGCGTAACGGCAGGTCGGGGCTGTAACCGTTGATCGAATTTACAGGCATATTTTTAAGTTGCAGCGACCAGCGGGACAAAACCCATTGTTCACTGTCAAAGTGGTCATCGGATGATTTCATGACACCTTGAGCGTTTTTTTACCTTTCCGGCAGGGTTTCGAGCAGCGCCGCGGCCGTATAACGGCCAAACCGGCGCGGCGAATTGAGCATGGCCCAGTCTTTATCCGCGACAAACGGCAAAATCCGGGCTTTTTCATCAAATTTCGCGGCTGCCTGGCGTACGTCGGCCTGGGAAGCGTCGAAAACCTCGTCCGCCGACCAGATGACCTGCCGGGTACGTGCGTCCACCAGCTTGAACCGCCAGCCGACGGCCAGCGGGGCATAGGCCCGATAAGTCGTCAGTTCGGCGAAAAGCACGCCGTCGCAGTCGTATTCGCGACGGAGATCGTCGAAAAAGCCGGGCGGCAGCGTTTCGCGGCCCGTCCAGGCGGTCCGGCCCGTGCGTGGCATGAGAAAATCCCTGTCCACCGGCACGGCTTCGAACTTTTTGGTTTTTACGAGCTGCTCGATCAGTACGGGCGCAAGGGCCTCGCAACCGGCGGGCAGATCGCCGTCGTTTGAGGCGGCGGCGATGGGCAGCACGGCGACGCGGCGGAATTCCAGCGCGAGCCTGGGCGGATAAACAAAAATGTTGTCCGGCTTGAAGTCACGGCGGAATACCACAGTTTGAACGGGCGTGGTCTGGCAGCTCACCATCACGCCGCACAATGCGGCGAAACCGGCGGTCCACACAACGCGCCATTTTTTTCCAGACCGGCGGGTTTTTCCGCCAGTGGAATCGGCACGAAATTTCATGGAGAACTCCTTCCTAAGTCCCCTCGTAATGTTGTCGCTTACGGGTGTATGTCTCCTGGTCTGTTTTTCGCAGACGGGCGATTGAGGCGCCCGTTGCGAACGTAGACTCCGCAGAAGCGGAGGTGTGTGCCGGTGAAAATTTTCTGAAAGGCGCAGCGGCGGCCGGGGTATTCCCGGCGGTGGCGTGGATGTTCGCGCGCGATTTCATTTTTAGAGGCTGCCGTTGGAAACGCCCTGCGACAGGTAGGTCAGCTCCTGGTTGGTCTGCGATTCGGCGGTTTCCATGTTCGCAAACTCCGAGTTCCACTGGTTGGTATCGTTGGTGATTTTATTTTCCAGGTTGGAAATCTGGGTGGCGATGGTCCCGCTTTGCGTTGTCAAATCGGCCGTGCGCACGGGCAGTTCGCCGTTCGTGCTGAGCGTGTTGGTGATGAAAGTGTTCATCTGGGTGGCGAGGCCGCTGGTGGGATCGGAAAACAGCGCCGCCACGTCACTGAGATTGCTGGTCAACGCGGAACTTAAAGTGCTGGCGTTGCCCAAGGTCATGGTGTTGTTCTGTCCGTTGCTTTGAAAGCCCAGGTCGGACAACCCGGTCACTGTTCCCGACGTTCCTGTGATATTCTCAAACGCACCCATGATCGAACGCAGGTTGCCTACAATATCGTTGGCGGTGGTATCGCCGGTCAGCGTGCCGGGGGTCACCGCGCCCGACGCCGCCGTGGTCACGGCCTGCTGGCTCTGAATGTAAGTCTGGAGCGTACTATAGTCCGAGACAAATTTCTGGATCGCATTGCTGATGGTGGTGGTGTCAGGACTGACGCTCACATTCGTTGTGCCGGTGGTCAGGGCGGAGACCGTCAAGCCGGTGATGCCGGAACTCGTGGGTGTGATCGTATTGGACTGGCTGGCGATCTGTTGCGAGCTGCCATTCAGCGTATAAAGCAGGTTTTTCCCGTGGCTCAACGTGCCGCTGGAAAGACCGGTGGCCGCGAGGAAATTTCCCGTCACATCCTGCATCGAGATGCCCACGTCGCCGGTGGTGGTGTTGGCGATCGCAAACCGGTTGTTGATCGGGTCATACGAGGCGGTGACACCGGCGGCGGATGCGTTGATGTTGTTGATCACATCCTGGATGGTGTCGGTGCCGGCGTCGTAATTGATGGTGACGCCATTGATCTTAAATGCGCCGTTGCCGCTGCCGCCGTCGGTGATGGCGGTCTGGGTGTCCGCCGCATTCAGCGTCGCGGCCGTATTGACATGGCCCAACGCGGAGGTGCTGGTGATGGTGCCGGTATTATTACTGGAGCCACCGTTGGTATTGTAAAGCTGGGCCTCCTGGAGAAAATTGCTGGTGTCGGTGGCGCTCCCCAGCACGATGGGGCTGCCGTCGCTGCTTGTCAGCGCAATCTTATCGGTGGACGAATTGTAGCTGGCCGTCACGTTGCCGCCCGTGGCCGAGGAAATATTGTTAAAAACGGTCTGCAGCGAATCCGTCGTGGCGATGGTGACCTGTGCGCCATTGACGGTGAACGTGCCCGCCGTGACGGGCGTGGCAAATCCAGCCGCGCCAACGGTGACATCGGCGGGGTTGCCATCCGGAGCAAGTTTCTGGCTCACGCCGGAAGTTCCATTGACCGCCGCCGCCGTGGCGAGCTGGGTAATGTCAAAGGCATAGTTGCCGGGTGGCGTGCCGGAAGCGACACTGGCCGTGGCCACGGTATCCACCGAACTTGCCGCTACGACACTCTGAAAAAAACTGGGATCCAGCAACGTCTCTGCGTCGGTCTGGAGGGTGGTGAGGTCGGAACTAATGGTCGAATAGGAGGCTTGTTCCGTGCCAATGCCGGTCTGCTGCGTTTCCCACTGTGTTTCCGGCGCGCGTTCTGCATTGGCCAGCTCCGTGACAATCGTGGACCAGTCCATGCCCGAAGCCAGGCCGGAGACGGCCAGATTGGGGGAATTGGTATTCGTAGCCGAAGTACCAATGCCGAGCAGTGTGCTGGTTGCCATAACTCTCCTATTGGTCGGCCGGTTTAGGATTTACTTAAATAAAAAATGCCATCATCCCGGAAAATGAACCCGGACAGCGCACCCGCGCTGTCCGGGTAATTCACCGGTCTGTACAATTACTCCGTTCAGCTCAAGAGCCGGAGGAGTGATTGCGGCATCGAATTCGCCTGGGCGAGCATCGCGGTGCTGGATTGCACGAGGATGTTTTGCTTGGCGTAGTTGGTGCTCTCCGTCGCCACATCCACGTCAGTGATCTGACTGGTCGCGGCCTGGAGGTTGTTGCTCAACGAACTGAGCTGGTTGTTGTAATAACCCAGCGTCTCTTCGTTGGCGCCGATGCTCGCACGGTCGGACGCGAGCTGGCTGATGGCCGACTCGGTATCCTTCACCGCCGACTGCGCTCCGCTGACAGACGAGATGTCGTCACCCGTCGCAGTGGTGTAGGTGGTGTTGCTGAGGTTGACGCCCACGTTGGAGAACGTGCCACCTTCGCCGTCGGTCGTGACGCTAAGGGTGTTGCCGTTAAACAGGCTGACCCCGTTGAACGACTGGGTCGACACGTTGTTGACGTAGGAACCCAACGTCGAATACTCCTGTTGATACAGGGCGCGGTCGGCGGTGGTCTTGGTGACGTCCTGGGACGCCACGGCCAGTTCGCTCATGCGTGACAGCGCCGAATTCACCTGTTGCAGATAACCGTCCTGCGTCTGGTTGAATGAGATGGCGTTGCTGACGTTGTTCATCGCCGCGCCAGTGCGGGCGACTTGGGCGTTCAACTTCATCGAAACCGCCAAGCCTGCCGGATCATCCGAAGGCGAGGTGATTTGTGAACCAGAAGACAGACGTGCCAGCGACGAACTCAAGTTCGCGCTGTTCTTGTCCAACTGTGAGGCGGCGTTTAGTGCGGATGTATTTGTATTGATGACCATAACTGACTCCTTCCATGAGTCACCCCTTGCGGGGTATTTGGATGTTTTGTGCGCGGCATCCCTGCCACGGGGTGGATCTTTTTAAAAGGGCATCCACCCGGTTATTCCCCCGGCCGTTTGCGGTCGCCGTCACCGTTGTCAGCAGATCCATGTCGGTGAACCACACCGTCATTTCTATTTCTGCCAGACAACAATCCTATCGGACACCTGGAAACAGACTTTAGCCCGACTGCAAACTTTTTAGACAATCCTCACATATGCCGGAATACCTAATGAATCCGGCGAATTACGTACCCAGAGCTGCTCGTTTTCCTGCGAAACCAATCCTGACACTCAGATCAAGCATCTGCAAAAATTCCGCCCGTGACTCGTCTGCCGCACCACTTCGCGCTGCGATTGTGGGTGGACCATCTCCGTTTTTCGGCCCGATTCGGCGGTAAGGCAGGGCATTTGGGTTTGGGGCTACCACAGCAAAACTCGTTTCAGATAATTGATCTGGCTGCCCAACCACGGACCCCGGGTCGTAACACGGCTGGAATCGACCGGGCGGATTCTGCTGCGGCACGAGAAAGCCGAGGACGAAGGCGAGCAGTTTTTCCCCAGGTTCATTTTTGCGCCGTTGAGGAGATAGCGCGCAAGAAATAACTGCGTTTCGTTCAAAAATTCCTCGTGCTGCGAGCCGTCGTCCGGGAGATAAAAATCGAGTTTCCCACGATTGAACGCAGCGGGGCGGTGAGTTACCGCTCAGGCGCTGACATTCAACACGCTTCCGGTGCTGGAATTTGTGGAAGTGCTGGTGGTCGAGATGGTGCCAGAGGTGACGCTTGACCCGTGATGGTGATGATGTCCCTGGTGTGCAGGCTTCAAATCCTTTTGCAGGCTGGTGTACGCCTGTTGCGCATTGTTGAGATTGCCTGATTGCAACGAGCTGACGAGGCTTTGGAAATCGGTGTTGGCCTGGCTGTTTTTGCCGAAAGGCTGGATGGTGGCGGATTGGGAATTGGTGTTGGTCGCCAAAGCTTGCTGGAACGTGGTCAATGCGCTTTGGGCGCTGGAAACATCGCTGGATTGCAGGGCGTTGCCGATGGCCTGAAAATCCTGAACCGTCTGCTGGACGTTGCCGGCATTGTAATTTTGATAGGCCGGGCTGCTGGATGAAACGCTGGAGATGCTGCTCATAGGTGGTGGTGATTTGTCGTTTTTACGTAAAACTCAAGATTTTAAGGCCTGAGCGGTTGTTTCGTTGTCGGCAGGTCACCAAAAGACTTTAGGAGAAAATGTTAACTACCCCGGTGAGCGGCCGGGGTCAGGACAAGAGTTTAAGGACGGATTGCGGCAGCGAGTTGGCTTGTGCGAGCATGGCCGTACCGGTCTGGACGAGGATGTTCGCCTTCGCATAATTCGTGCTTTCCCGTGCCACATCCACGTCCGTGATCTGGCTGCCGGCAGCGGAGAGATTGTTTTTCAGGGTTGCCACCTGGCCGCTGTATTGCTCCAGTACTTCCTCGTTGGCCCCGATTTGCGCCCGATCGGTGGCCAGTTGGGTGATGACCTTTTTGACATCGTTCATCGCATAGACCGCGCCGGTCGAACCATCACCGACCGGATTCACACGGTCGCCATAAAGGTTGATGAAGATGGAATTGCCCAGGTTCACGCCGGCCATCGCAAAGGAGTTGCCGGATCCATCGGTGGCAACGTTTAAAGTCGCGCCGCTGAACAAACTGACCCCGTTGAACTCCTTGTTGGCCACGCCATGGACATACGATTCCAACGAAAGCAATTCCTGATTGTAAAGCAGGCGGTCGCTGGTGGTCTTGGTCACATCCTGCGCCTGCACGGTCAGCTCGCTCATGCGGTTCAGGGCATTGCTGACCTGTTGCAGGTAGCCATCCTGTGTCTGGCAGAACGAAAGCGCATGGCTGACATCATCGCCCGCCGCGTTCAGCCGCGCGACCTGCGCGGTTAACTTCATCGAAACGGCCAGGCCGGCCGTATCATCGGCGGGGGAGGTGATCCGGGAGCCGGACGAAAGCCGGGCGAGCGATTGTGCCAGGCTCGCTGAAGATTGTACGAGCTGCGCGGCGGCCGATTGCGCGGCCAAATTTGTGTTTATGATCATGACTCATCCGTGAGTTCGGGTTAAGCGCGACGTCCATGTCGCGGATACCGTATGGGGGGCGCGGCATCATTATTTTTTAATCAAGTCCGTGAAGGGCCGGCGGAACGCAGGCGGGAGTTTTCCCTCGGGCGGAAATTTTTGTTGGGCAAGAAAATTTCCAAACCGTCGGCGGGAAAGAATTGTTTAAAATCGTGTTCCCGCCTGCGTCCGCCTTGCCTGTTTACCTTTTCGCTGCTGCCAGCGAACTGACTCCTTCCCCGGACTGGCTGTTTTTCAAACTACCCGGGTGGCGTCAACCGCCACCCGGGTTTTGAACTGCTTGGCTCAGGGATTAGCTGAGGAGTTTCAGCACCGACTGCGGCAGCTGGTTCGCTTGCGCGAGCATGGCCGTGCCGGTCTGGACCAGGATGTTTTCCTTGGCGTAGGTGGTGCTCTCCGTCGCGACGTCCACGTCCGCGATCTGGCTGTTGGCAGCCGAGAGGTTGTTGTTCAACGCCTCGAGCTGGTTGCTGTAGTAGGAGAGGCTTTCTTCATTGGCCCCGATGTTTGCCCGATCAGATGCCAGCTGATTGATGGCATTTTCGGTGTCGGTCACCGCCGTTTGCGCGCCGGAGATGGACGTGATGTCGTCACCGGTCGCCGTGGTGTAGGTGGTATTGCTCAGGTTGATGCCGACCATGGAGAAGGTATCGCCATTGGGGTCGGTGGTCACGTTGAGCGTGCTGCCATCAAACAGGCTGACGCCGTTGAAGGACTGGGTGGATACGTTGTTGATGTAGTTTCCGAGGGCGCTGTATTCCTGTTGGTACAAAGCGCGGTCGCTGGTGGTCTTGGTGACGTCCTGGGCCTCGACGGCCAGTTCGCTCATGCGCGAGAAGGCCGTGTTGACCTGCTGGAGGTAACCATCCTGCGTCTGGCTGAACGACGTGGCGTCCGAAACATTGTTCGAAGCCGCATTGACGCGTCCGATTTCCGAGGTGAACTGCATCGAGACCGCCAGCCCGGCCGGATCATCAGCCGGTGACGTAATTGTCGAACCGGATGACAAGCGTTGCAGGGAGGTGCTGAGGGCCGAGGAGGATTGCATGAGCTGCGAAGCAGCATTTTGCGCCGATATGTTTGTATTGATGACCATAACTAACTCTTTCCGTGAGTCGCCCCGGGAGGGGCATTGATTTGCGCGACATCCTTGTCGCGGGTGTTTCAATTTCGGGCGAAACACCGTTTTTCCCGTCCGGCTTTGTTGGCTGCCGGCCGCCAGTCTTGCGACAACACAGCTATCGGAGACTTGTGACGGGACTTAAATATTCTGTGGAAAAAATTATCGCCTCGCGCGGAAAAAAAACTAAACTCCG
Organism: Candidatus Sulfotelmatobacter sp.; assembly: GCA_035485115.1. Classification (GTDB taxonomy): domain Bacteria; phylum Verrucomicrobiota; class Verrucomicrobiia; order Limisphaerales; family UBA11358; genus UBA11358. Next base: position 23,825 of record DATHOG010000121.1, read on the forward strand.
TCCAACCTTGATGAACCACGCGCGTGACCCTGAGATCGAACAACCCGAAACGACTGCCGGCGAGAACAGTCCGCCGCCCGTGACTTCCACCGTCCGCGAACAGGTGTTGCTTCAGCAAAAATTTGCCGCCCTTAACTCCCTCGCCGCCGGCATCGCGCACGAATTCAACAACGTCATCGCCGGCATCCTCGGCAGCGCCGAGCTGGCCGCCATGGACATCCACGAAGGCCACCCCGCCTACGAATCGCTGAGGCAGATATTTGAGGCCAGTGCGCACGGGCGGGAATTTCTCTACAAGGTCCGGGCCTTTGCCCTGCGCCCGCCGATCCAGAAAAACCGCATCCAGCTCCAGCCGGTGCTGGAAGAAACCGTCCAGATCCTGTCCGGGCTGATTCCCGACAAGGTTATCCTGCACGCGCGCGTGGATCCCGATTGTCCCGCCGTTCACGGTGATGCGGCGCAATTGCACCAGGTGGTGCTCGACCTCTGCCTGCATTGCTGGCAACACCTTCACGACCGCCGCGGTGAGATCACGCTCGCGCTGGAGCTGACCCACGTCCCCAAAATGGTTTCACAGGTCATCAGCGGGGAAAATTGTGTGCGCCTCACCGTGCGCGACAACGGTCACGGCCTGGAAAAAAGCGCCTTGGAGAAAGTTTTTGACCCGTTCCATAGCCGGCGTTCCAGCACCAAGAAAAGCGGCATCGAACTTTTCACCGCCCGGGAGGTCATCCACGCGCACCACGGGGAAATCCTGGCTGAAAGCGAACCCGGCCACGGTCTGGCTTTTCACATCTATCTGCCGATTGCCGGTTGAGCGGCGCGAGATAAAAAAGCGGCGTTTCCGCCTGGAAACGCCGCTGAATGTTTACGCCAGAGTTATTTCGCGAGCGATTTGCAGAACTTGTCCATGCGGTCCAAACCTTTTTCGATATTCCCCATGCCGGTGGCGTAGCTGAGGCGGATGTAGTCGTCCGCGCCGAAGGCAATGCCGGGGACGGCGGCGACCTTTTCCTGCTCCAGCAACTTCGCGCAGAACTCGGAGGACTTGAGGCCGGTCTTGGAAATATTCGGGAAGAGGTAAAACGCGCCTTTGGCGTTCACGCACGAGATGCCGGGCATGGAATTCAACTTTGCGTGCGCGTAACGGCGGCGCTTGTCGAACTCGATGAGCCATCTCGGCAGATGATCCTGCGGGCCGGTAAGCGCGGCGACACCGCCTTTTTGCGCGAAAGAGCAGGGGTTGCTGGTGCTGTGCGATTGCACGGCGTCGATGGCCTTGGCGATCGGTTCCGGAGCGGCCAGAAAGCCGAGCCGCCAGCCGGTCATGCTCCACGCCTTGGCAAAGCCATGGACGATGATGGTGTGCTCGAAGTGCGCGGGCGAAAAGCTCGCGACGCTCTTGACCTTGGCGCCATCATAAAGCAGGTGCTCGTAGATTTCGTCGCTCATGATGAGGACGCCTTTCTCGATGCAGACATCGCCGAGGGCCTTGACTTCGTCCGGGGTGTAAACGCTGCCGGTGGGATTGCTCGGAGAATTGAGGACGAACAGGCGGGTGTTCGGCGTGATGGCCGCGCGCAACTGTTCGGGCGTGACCTTGAATTCCGTTTTGTCGCTGGTCTCGACGATCACCGGTTTGGCGCCGACGAGCTTGGCCATTTCGGGATAGCTCAACCAGTAGGGGGCGGGGATGATGACTTCATCGCCGGGGCCGCAGGTGGCGCAGATGACATTGAAGCACGAATGCTTGCCGCCGTTGGAGACGATGATCTGTGACGGCTTGTAGGTCAGGCCGTTTTCCTTCTGGAACTTGGCGGCGATGGCCTCGCGCAATTCAGGAATGCCGCTGCTGGGCGTGTACTTGGTGAAACCGGAGGCAATCGCCTTGATGGCGGCGTCCTTGATGTGTTGGGGAGTGTCGAAATCCGGTTCGCCGGCGCCGAAACCGACGACGTCCTCGCCGGCGGCCTTCATCGCCTTCGCCTTGGAATCGATCACGAGGGTGAGCGACGGGGCGAGCGACGCGGCGGTCTTGGAAATTTTATAGTTCATAATTCGGGCTGAGAATTTTACGATGAAATGGCGGCGCGGCAAGAAGGGAATGGCGGAGGCTTTGATTTGGTAGGGATGGCGCGCTGCGCCGTCCACGACCGAGCGAAGTCGAGGTCGTAACGAACGTGAGAGGCGCGTATCTTCGCGCTTTTCCGGCGGCTTTACCGCCGGGGACATCGCAGCGCGATGTCCCTGCCATTAATGGCAGTGGCACGATTTGCTTCACGTCCGGCAAAACCTCGGGTATAATTTCGGCCTGTTCATGAAAATCAAAGATTTTATTTTTATCATCGTGGTGGGCTTTATGGTTTCTTTTGGATGGTTCACCCACTACACGTGGTGCCGGGTGGTGAGCGCGGTGGCGCTGTTTTATCTCATCTGCGGGCTGCTGGATTTCCGCCGCAGCCGGCGTTTTGAGGTCGAGAACTGGCGGCGTTATTTCATCGGCAACGGGATTTTGACGTGGATCCTGTCGCCGTTCAACCTGGTGATGGATCTGTTTTGCCCGAATAATTTTGGCATCTACAAGCTGGAGAATTTGCCGGCGGATTGCCAGAAGGAGATCCGGCAGTTGATGGAGACGGCGAGCAGCAAGCCGGAGATCATCTCGGAATTAAGCCGGCGCATGACGGAGAAAAAGCGCGGGATGATCTTTTTCAAATGGTACGGCAAGAACATCGACAATGCCTCGCTGAGCATCCCGGAGTTTCACCAGCAGTTCAAATACATCAAGACGATCGGCGTCTCGATCTTCAACAAAAAACAGAAGACCTCCATCCATTACGGGCCGCTGCGCGTCACCTTGCGCGTACTGTACAACCTGGTGCCGCTGCAAAACGACGATGTTTACATCCGGGCCGCGAACCAGAAGCATCTGTGGCACGAAAATCCGCTGTTCATCTTTGACGACACGCTGGTGCACCAGTCGGTGAACGGCTCGGACCACCTGCGTTATTGCATGTTCGTGGATATTTTGCGTCCGTCGTGGAACCTCTCGCTGGTCGGCGGACTTTTGAGCGTGATCAAGTCGCTGATCGTTTCTTTCAACCGGGTTTTCTACAAGAACTGGGACATGATCAAATAAAAGCAGCCGCCGACGTCAGTCGGCGCTGACTTTCAAATGGCGCGGACTAACGTCCGCGGCTACGGATGAAACGGGCACCTTGGAGTGTGGCCGTCCCCGGCCACTGCAATGTTCAAGCCATCCATGTCCTGAAATACACGAGAGTCTTCCGTCATTATATTATTGCAGCGCCCGAGGACGGGCGCACTCCGACGCGAGGGGAAACATGGTTAGCGGCTCAAGCGACTTTCGCAAAATAAAATGTCCAACTGCTGTTCCTTCTCCCTTGGGGAGAGGGGGAAACGCTCGCAGCGTCTTGGCGAATTGCAGTGTGAGGAGGGGAGCCGTCAATGTCAGCCGGCGCTGGCTTTTAGACGGCGCGGACTGATGTCCGCGGCTACGGGCGACGGAATTTTAACGCAGAGGCGCGGAAAAATTCCCGGAGGGGAAGCGCCGGCCAAAGGCAACCAGAGCTGCCAGTGCCGAGCCGAGCAACAGAAGGGCGTTGCCAGTATCCGGCACCGGGGAACCCACCACTTCTGCCGGTGGCGCGGTGATGGTATTATCGTCCAAGTTGACCGCGCCGTTGATGGCCAGCAAACGGCCATCCAGGACCGTGGCGCCGGTATCCGCCGTGATGGTGGTTTCGGCCAGGATGTTGCCCTGGAAGGCGGTGGCGGTTCCGAGTGTCGCCGAACTTCCGACTTCCCAAAAAGTACTGATGCCCGGGGTGGTGGAACCGCCGTCATTGATGGTCACCACGGAACTGTCCGACGCCGTGGTGAGGGTTGAGCCGATCTGGAAAACAAAGACCGCATCGGGATTGCCGAGGTCGTTGAGCGTGAGGAGTCCGGTCAATTGCGCGGTGGAAGCAAAGAAGTAAACTCCGGGCGTCAACGTCAGCCCTCCGAGATCCTGTCCCGTAAGATTCTGGTTTGGCGCAAGCCCGGCGGCGGTGTTAAAGGCCGTGGTCAAGTCGTTCTGGGCCTGGACGGCCGGCGCATTGTCCACGTCATACGCTCCATTGACGATGGGACTGCCGGTCACCGCGCTGCCGGGTGACAACCCGAGGCCGCCGTTAATGACGGTTGGGCCGGTGCTGGTGATGGTGGAGCCGGCCAGAACCGCATAATTGTTGGCCGTACCCAGGTACACTTCATCGGCGCCGGCATTGTGCAGGAACGCCAGCGTGATGGCCAAGCCGAGACCGATGGGAATTCGTTGCGCGCGCTTTCGCGAAGCTGGCGTCAAAAAGATTTTCTTCATTTTAGTTTCGTACACCATAACGTACGGGCGGTGAACTGATATGGGGTGTATACCCCATGGCGGGGGGACGGATTTTAACGCCGAGGCGCAGAGGGGGACGGAGACGCTCTACTGACAACCGCAACGCGGTTGCAGCAATCAGCCCAGTGTTGGTGCGAAGCACCTACGCTGGGTTTACGAATCAAAATGGATACAACCCTGAAGGGGTTGCATCGATTTCGCGCGGAGTGAGATGCAACCTCCTTCAGGGTTGAAAATGATTTTGGGACGTGAACCCAGGGTAGTTCCTCGCCGTGTGGCTCGGACCAACCCTGGGCTAAAGGATGGAATCCCGTTGGGATTCTCAGAAAGACAATAGCATACGCTCGCAGGATATTTTTGAATTACAGCCGGTCAGCGGCTAAAGCGACCTTCGTGATAACTAAAATGTCCAGCTGCTGTTCCTTCTCCCTGAGGGAGAAGGTCAGGATGAGGGGGAAGGCGGCGCTCATTTCAAATTGCGCGGTTCTGAAATTTGGATGACCACTTCCCCCTCACCCCGGCCCTCTCCCTTGGGGGAGAGGGGGAGAAGTTCCCAGCGTTTTGGCGAATTACAGCGTGGGAAAGGTAGCCGTCAGCGAGCGTTAGTTTTTTTAGATGGCGCGGACTGATGTCCGCGGCTACGGCCAAAAAATTCAATTCTTCTCGGAATTTTTGGCTTCCTCGATGAGTTGCCAGAATTTGGGGTTGTCCTGTAGGGCCTCGTCTTCGCGGACGTTGAGGCCGGAGCGGAAGAGGAAATCCTTGAGAGTGTTCTTGCTCAAGACGCGATGGACGAGCACGCCGAGCTTGTGGCGTTCAAAATAAATGCGGTAATCGCCCACGCGGAAACGGTGCAGGATGTGGCCGTCGGCCTCGAGCCGGCCGAAATCGTCGCCTTCGCCTTCGCGCAGGTGCTGGGGCAGGCCGCGGAAATTGCCGAGGATGTCGAGCTGCAGTTCCTTGGGCATCCGCGAAAGCTCGGCGGCGGCCGTTGGAGTGAAAATGATCTGAAACGTGCTCATTCGGATAAAGGGATTTTACGGCTGGTTTGGGATTTGTGCAATGGTGTTTGCACACGGTCACTATCCGGAGTTGGTGAGGCGAGGATTTTCCGGGACCACTTAAACCTTTGGCGCACGGCGGCTCGCGAGTACGCTCGCCCCACCCGCCTACGTTTAAACTCCGGCGCGGCAAGCCAAATGCAGCGGAACAGTGTCGCGCGAAGGGGGCGAGGGTCTGAAATTGATTCCGGCAATGAAGCGGCTGTGCTTTTGAACCTTCTGGGTGATGTAAAATTTCGTGGATGGCCACGCGAATTTTCGGCGGGACGCCGAAAGTGCGAGGCGCACGGCCTAACCCGCGGGACGCAGGTGCTACATCAAAATAGATATCCGCCGCACGGTCCACGTCCGGGGCAGGATGTTTTAATTTAAGCCATCATTGCGGCACGGCGCGATAGAATTGCCGGGGGTTCGTGGGCGAATTATAATCAATGTAAATATACGGCTGCGAAGGCAGGGCAACATTCGTCAAAGTCGTCCAACCGTTAAGCAGATTTGAAGCGGCTTGAATGAGATAATTTGAACCGAGCGGCCCGTTCACAATCACTCCGGCAAACATCTGGATGGCCGTCGTGCCAACCATGGCGCCCTGGCTGGTCACACTTCCTTCCAGATTGCTGATGATGACCGTATAAACTCCCACGTTGGTACCCGAAACATTGGTGATGGTGAATGAAGCGCCGTTGGCACCGGCAATGTTGGTGCCATTCAATTGCCATTGGTAGCTCAAATCACCGCCCGTGGCGCTGACAGTGAGAGTGACGCTGCCGCTGGGTGAAACCGTGTTGTTTGTCGGTTGCACGGAAATGGCCGGCGGGGCCACAACGGTCAAGGTTGTGCTGTTGCTGATGCCGCCGGAAAGGGCCGTGATGGTTGTGGTGCCGCTCGTCAAGCCGGTGGCCAGACCGTTAGTGTCGATGCTTGCAACCGGGCCGCTGCTGCTGACCCAGGTCAGGTTGCTGGTCAGGGTTTGGGCCGGGCCGGAGCTGAAATAGCCCGTGGCGGTGAATTGCTCGTTGGAACCGGCACCAATGACAGGATTGACCGGACTGACGACGATATTCGTCAATCCCGTTCCGGCGACTTGAAGCGTCAGATAATTCCATTGGACCGAACCGGGAGCAGTGAGTGCGTTTTGAGTGAGGCCAACCGCCCCGATCGGCGGGAGATTGGTATAGGTATAGGTGTTCCCCATTTGAACCCCGTTGACGTAAGCCGTGATCGTCCACCGGCTGCTTTCCGTATTTAATATGACCTGCGAGGCAAGCGTTTGAGGGCCGATGGCTAATGGATTTTCCGCATAGATTTGCGGGATGCTTCCTTTTGGCCCCGAGAAATACTGCACGCCTCCAGTGGATTCCGTAAAAATAATCCAGTCATAGCCGTCTGGTGCGCCATTGGCAGCGTCTGCGAAGCGCCCATCGCCGACCGGCACATTCACCGAGTCTCTTCGTGCAAAACCCGCACCCACCCAGCCATCACCCGAGCCGGGATCATTTGTGAAAGTCAGCGAAACCGTCAACGTGTAGATATAACCAGCCTGCGGATTGAACGGCAAAAGCCAGCTATCGCCGAGCGTTGTGGCATCAATGCCGTTGGCCGACAGGGACCCGGTGTCGTTGACTCCCAGCACATCGTTCCAGGTTGCCGAACTGCTGCCGCCGGCGAAATTGGTGGCCGTCGTGGGTGCGGTTCCCGCGAGGTTCACCGCTCCGCCCAAGGCAAAATTATTGGAATAAATTATCTGTGCGCTGCCCGGGGAGCAGCCGAACGCCGTCATGATTACGGCGAATAAAATAATCAAAGTTGTCTTCATTCCACTTTTTTTGAGTACTTAAATTCTAACACCCCGCAGCCCCAATAGGTAAAGTAAATCGGAACTGTTTTGATTTAACATTCAGCTTTTGCGACGGCGGACTTTGCTTTTGCGCCAAAAAACCGTTTGGAAGGATTTTGGCCGGGATTTCTCATATGACTGTTCAATCACCACGACGATATACAAGAACCAGCCGCCGGGCTGCTGGGGCGAGCCGCCACTGTTGCATGGTACGTGGTTGGTTGAACGTACATGATGAAGGTCCTTCCAGACGGGCACCGGAGTGTGGCCGTCCCCGGCCACTGCGATGTTCAATTCACGGATGGCTAAAATATTTGAGAGCCTTTGGTCGTTACATGGTTGCAGCGCCCGGGACGGGCGCACTCCGCCGCAAAGCGAATGAAGAAGGCGAAAGCACGGATGTGCACAGCGGTGCTTTGATTTACGGAGCGCGGCATTTATGCCGCTTCAATGTGGCCTTGCAAATATGCGTTGAAGTGGACTGAAGCCCGCGCTCCGAAACGCAGCCCGGGACACGACGCCACGCATCTCGCACTTGCGGGATTTTGGGCCTCAGGCATCATTATCGCATGGAACCGATTGACCGGCCATTTCGTGTCACTTGGGATTTTTGCGTGGCGTGGGCGTTGCTGACCCTCCCTACGCTTGCATTGGTATTGTCGAACCAATGGGATTTTGGACCGTGGTATTCAAAGATTGCCTTTGTGATTGTCGTGCCGTTCATGGCCACGTTCTTTGTGTACGGTCCGGTTCTATTTATACACCAGATCATCCGTTCGGGTTCGCGCGGTTGGTTTGTGGCGCGGGTGTTTTTGGCCATTTTTCTGGTTGCCTTGCTGCTCTTTGGCGGATTGTACCTATCCGGCTTTTATACTGTGGGCCGGGCGCGGATGTTGGCATTCGTTTTCGCAGGGGCAGCTACGACCTTTTTGAGTTGGAGAACGGGGCAGAGATGAGAAATAAACAGTTTATGAAACTTCGCATGGTTGAAGACGGAGCGGGCAGGGGTGCATTTACCGGATGCCGGGGATTGAACGGACGGCACAACTAACAAACTAAATTGTCATGCGTTATTTATTGCCGAAAATCTTTGCCATTGGTTTGGGCTGGGGCGGTGTCTATCTGGCCGGGTGCTTGCTCAAGCACTTTGGTCTGGATCACGGGCGCTGGCAGTCATGTCTCATGTTTTTGCCCGCCGTTTTGCTGGTGATCGGCGCGGCCATAATCCGGTCGACGGGCTTGAAACCCTATGGAACGCTCGTGTTGAGCGGCTTGTTTTTTGTTTTCGGCGTGGTGATTTTAGTGGTCGGTTAGCGGAGTGCGGCCGTCCCGGCCACTGCAACTTTCGATTCACGGTTGTCGTAAAATATTTGAGAGCGTTCGGTCGTTTTCCTATCGCAGCGCCCGGGACGGGCGCACTCCGGGTTGCACACCGTAGCGTCGGCCATCCTTGGCTGCCGTAGAGCCGGCGCTTCCAGCCCGGCGGACGGGGGAGTTGGGTGTGGCGAGTCGTTGGCTGAATTCGAGGCGCATTGCCTGACGAAGGCTTTTTCCGGGCGGCTGGGAAGCGCGCCCTCTACGTCAGGCAGGGATGCCTGACGCTACGACAGCGCATCTCGCGCTTGTGGAAATTTGGGAGTTGGGGTACAAACCATATTGGTTATGAAGCATCGCATTGTTGCAGACGGAGAGAGCCGGTTGCATGGCAGCGCGGAATTTCAGGCGCGGTTGCGGCAGCTTCATGATTCCGTTTGGGAACGCCACGCAGACGAGATTGCCCGCGCGGGTTTATTCCGCCGGTTGATTTTGCGATGGCAGATTTGGCGGGAGTTCCGGCAGGAGCGCCGGAAGATGGTGCCGTCAGCGAAGGCGCTTTATGTCAGTGGAGGCACGCGCTTGCGGGATATTGGGCGTTAGACTTCTCTGATTATGCGAAAATACATTTTCACATTTCTTGCCGGCCTCATCTCCGCTTCAGCCCTGTATGTTTTCGTTGTAAAGCCAAAGGATGATAGAGTTTCCTGGCAAGGAGGCTTTCACAGCGGTGAGGTCGAGGCTCAGTTCGACATTGCCCGCCGTATTCCGTCAGCTCTCGGGAGCGATTTGCACCGCGCCGATTTGCTCCATGCGGATTCGCCAGGTGCCGTCCTCACCAACGTCTTTCTTCAAGTGAAGGATGCAACGATCTTGGTGGTCGAACGAAACGGCGTGAAGACTTTAAGAGATTATGACAGTAATCCGAAGGATTGAGATTTCCAACACATTGATGGGTCGAACCACACGAAACAATGAGCGAGCAGAATAGCAAGACAACTTGGATAGCGCTTCTTATCGTTATCGCTTATCTAATTGTGAGAGACTTTTTTTTGACTTTGAAGGAAAGCCCGGCAACTGCACTTTGCATAGACTCCGCTTTTTTCGGGATTCTTTTTTTGCTGCTTTGGTGGTTTAACCATAAAAAACCACAATAGGACACTAGCCCCTTTTTCCGCTTCGGCTTGCTGGCAGCTTGCTACGGCGTGGCGCAATCTGCCGACTCAATACCTTTTGTCACCACTCTAAAACCGTTTGGCGTAATTTTCCGTATGAAAATGGGGGGTCATTTCTGAAAACATATTTGTTTTTAATGGTTTACGTCGATTTCAACCTTGTCCCTAGAACTGGGGACATGCGGAAAACGGGTGGTGTGTTAAGCTTTTGTCGTTGGAAGTAGTGACTCCAACAAAAGATTTAAAAGTGTTGTTCTCTTAAGAGGCCGGAGTAGTGTCCGGCCTCTTTTCTTTTTGTCCGAGCCGGACGGGCGACCACTCCTTCCGGAGGGGCACCATTTTTTCCGGGGAGGAACCATTCTTCACAAAGATTTCACCACCTTGGGCGTGCTGCAATGGCTGGCGATGCGTTCTCCCTCACCCACCATAGCCGCTGTCGCTGCTCCCGCTGGGCGAGGGGACAGCCGCTGGATGGTTTCATAAAACCCGTCAGCCGTCAGAGCAGAAGCCGGTTTCAGTTCTGCGACGATTTGAACCTATGTCGCCCCTGACGGGGCTTGAATTTGTTTGGGATCTGGTTTCTACAAGGATGTCACGCTTATGGCGTTCGAAAGAATGGCCGCGTTCTCCTATCTGTATCTCGTCCAGCGTCTATAGCGGGTTTTCAGAGGGCGCGGCCTAATGTCCGCGGCTACGGGGATGAGAATTTGCGACAGAGACACGGAGTCACAGAGCAATTCCTTGGGAAACGAAGTGCCACGCCATTTTTGCGCACGAAATTTATCGAATTTTGAGAGGTTTTCCGTCCGCTTGAAAGCGGTGTCGCGGCTGCATCTTGCCACCGCACTCCAAGACGCGTCTATATTGGCGATGGCCTAAGTAATTCGCGAGCCAGCCATGATCGCGGGCAGGGGAGTCCGAGCCGGACCGGCAGCCCGCCCTACCATCACTGGTAGCCGCTGACGTCAGGCGGCGCTGACTTTTGGATGGCGCGGACTAATGTCCGCGACTACGGGGGATGGCTGGGTGGTGCGGATGAAAAGCGCCAGAGGACTGGCGCAGTCCAAGACGCTCACGCGTTGGCGATGACTCCTGGATTTCGCAAAATTTTTGCCGGCGAAGCTGCCAGAAAATAATTACATTTTGGATGCGCGGCGCAACGGGGTGGTTGGCAGGACTGTGATACAATTTTCGATATGCAATATACGATTCACGTATCGATGGAGGCGCGGGAGCTAATTGCCGATTGCCTACTGGGAGCATGCATTCAGCCACAGAGGCACGGAGGGCAAGCCCAAATCCAAGTGAATCCGACCGAATCCAACCAAATCAAGGTAAAATAGTGACGAGGGGGAAAGGCCGTAGAAGAATGTGAAAATTACGAAACGAACCCAAAAATTGTTCAAAAAAGCCAATGAAAACCGTTTTTTGGCTAAAAAACGAACCCAAAAAAGCCATCGGCTAGGCCGGTCTTTATCAAAAAAATGAATGAATCCGACCGAATCCAAGTAAATCCAACCAAATCAAACCAAAAAATGAGGATGACGATGAGGACGAGGATGAGAATGATTTACTCAATTATTGTGAAAAGATTGACGAAAACAGCATTTTTTCCGAAGCTTGGTTGAGGATTATGTCTATTCCGTTCTGGAACATGCTCACCCACCGCGAACGCAAGGTCGTTCTCTGGGTACTCGGGGTGATCGGGTTTTACGCGATGGTCGGCTTTTTGATATTACCGCCGATCGTGCGGAGTATCGCGGTCAAACAGATTTCGCAGCAGCTCGGCCGTGAGGTTTCCATCGAAAACGTTAAAATCAATCCGTTTGCGCTTTCGACGACGATTGACGGGCTGATGATCAAGGACAAGGACGGGAAGGCCTTTGTTTCGTGGGACGAGGTCTATGTGAATTTCCAGATTTCGTCGTTTTTCGGCAAGGCCTGGGTGTTTGATGAGATCAGCACGACGCGTCCGTATGTGCGGGCGGAGTTGAACAAGGACGGGACGTTTAATTTTTCCGACATCGTCGAAAAATTTTCCACGAATGCCGCGCCGGCCAAGACGAAAACGGCATCCCAGCCGCTGGTGGTGTACGTGCGCCGGTTGCAGATCCTGGGCGCGCGGGCGGCGGTGGCGGATTTCACGCCGCATGAGGCGTTCAAGCGGACGCTCGGGCCGCTGAACATCACGCTGGATAATTTCAGCACGGACCCGGATAACAAGAATCCCTATGCCTTCACGGGCACGACGGATGCGGGCGAGAGGATTTCGTGGAGCGGATATTTTTACTTCGAGCCGCTGCGTTCGGAGGGCGAGCTGAAGCTGTTTGATTTCACCCTGAACAAATACGCGGCGCTGTACCAGGACCTGGTGCGGTTCGAGATCCGCGGCGGCAAGGTGGCGCTGGACACGAAATACAAATTTGAACTGTCGGCGACCAACCGGGTGGCGGCCATTGAAGACATGGCGATGGCCTTGCGCGATTTCAAAGTGGGCGCGCCCGGCGACAGCAACAACCTCGTGGAGCTGCCGGTCTTTGCCGTGGTGGGCGCGAGCGGTGATCTGCAATCGCGCACGGCGAACGTGGACATGGTGCGGGCGGAAGGCGCGAAGCTGTTTCTCTCGCGCGATAAAAACGAGAGCGTCAACGTGGTGGAGCTGGCCAAACCCGCGGAGACCGCGACGAATGTGCCGGGCGGAATCTTGTTCCTGCTCCGTTCGGTGACGAACGCCGTGGCGATGCTGATGCAAAGCACGAACCAGTGGAGCGGCACGGTGCGCAGCGTGGACGTGACGAATTGCGCGGTGCATCTGGAGGACAACATCAATTCGCGCCCGGCGAAGCTGGATTTGACGGGGATTTCGTTGCAGGCAAAAAACCTCTCCAATCTCGCGGGCCAAAACCTGACGGCGGATCTATCGATGAACTGGAACACGAATGGGACCATCCGGGCGGTGACCGAGGCGTCGTTCTCGCCGCCAACGGCCGACGTGCATCTGGACCTGGACCAGCTCGATCTTGGTACGCTTGATCCGTATCTGGAACCGAAAATGGATCTGTACATCCTGGGCAGCAAGGTCGGTTTGCACGGGCAGATTTCGTTGCGCACGCCGACGAACGACCTGCCGCAGGTGACTTTTCGCGGTGACGCGAACCTCGACGATTTTCACACGGTGGACGGTGTGCGGGCCGAGGACCTGGTGAAATGGGACTCGGTCCAGTTCAACGGCATGGAGGCGAACCTGAACCCGCAGACCGTCGTCATCAGGGAAATCGATGTGAACAGCGCGTATGCGCGGCTGGTGATCGAATCGAACAAAACGATCAATCTGCTCAATGCACTGAGGATGTCGAGCATGCCCGCGACCAACGCGATGGAAACCAATGTGCAAGTAGCGGCTCGCGAGGACGCTCGCCCCACCGCCAACACCAATTCAACTTTGTCCCTGCCGCAGATTTCCATCGGCGCGATTGTATTTTCCAATACGGCGGCGAGTTTCACGGATCGTTCGGTGTCGCCGGAGGTCAACCTGGCGGTGCAGGATTTGGAGGGGTATATCTCGGGGCTTTCCACCGACCCGACGCGCAGCGCGGATGTTAATTTGCAGGCGAAAATGGATGGCGCGGGGCCGGTCACGATCACCGGCACGCTTGCGCCGTTGAACCCGGCGGCGACGAACATCGT